>JBCDDJ010000001.1:0-57044 GCA_039180385.1 Cyanobacteria bacterium P01_G01_bin.38
CTGTTCGCGAAGCTGTATTGCCCGCTGACGCAGGTAGTTCTGAGTTTCTATCGATAGATGTCTGCCGTCAGGTTCTTTCATCTATAACAGGGTTAATAATCCCCTCTATTGTATCGCCCCTATTTCATTGCCGGGGTAATATGGTCAACTAAGGAGGGCAAAGATTATGCCAAGGCTCATTGGAAAACAGTCAAACAGTAGCTGGTATGTCGGTCTATTGCTGATCGTGGCGATCGCCACAGCCGGATCGTTAGAAGTGTTGGGATTTATCAACGTCATTCCCGGCTTTGGTTGGGACGATCGGCTGAATGACCAGCCACAAACACCATTCCGCGATTGGTGATGGCTAGCAAATTGACTAGACTACAGGCTCGTTAAACATTGCAGTTAATGCAGAGGACTTTTTAAGCCATGTATAAAGGAAGAGAACTCATCGGCAAGCCTGTTGTCTCTTATGATGCAGGTGAAAAATTTGATATCGTAGAAGACTTGATTTTTGATCAAGACAGTAACCAACTACTTGGGCTTCTGGTGCAAGAGTCGGGTTGGTTTAAAGGCGCTCGCATCTTGTTGCTCAAAGATGTGAAAGCGATCGGCCTCAATGCCATTATTGCAACCTCCAAAGAGACGATCGCTAGGGCTGGAAAACTGCCCGCAATCAGCCGCATTTTAGAGCACAATACCATCCTCAAAGGAACTCACATTATGACGGTGAGTGGACGCGATCTTGGGGTTGTGGTTGACCTTTATTTTGATGAGAAAACCGGCCATATTGAAGGTTACGAGGTGTCTGGAGGACTATTCGCTGATGCCTACTCGGGTCGTTCCTTTGTGCCTGCTCTGCAAACCTTGAAGATCGGCAGAGATGTGGCGTTTGTGCCCACCCAGACTGCCCAACTGATGGAAGAGCAAGTTGGCGGCATTAAAGCGACGATGCAGACAGTCAGCGACAAGTTTCAAGAAACGGCCCAGACTACTGGGGATCGGCTCCAAGAGTTTGGCCACCTTGCCAGTGAGCAAGTCCAGGAGACCGCTCAGATGACAGGGGCTAGACTCCAAGAATTTGGTCGCGTGGCGAGTGAGCAAGCCCAAGAGACCGCTCAGATAACAGGCGATCGCCTACAGGCACTGGGCCAAAATACGACCACCTCAATGACCAACGCGATGGTCGATCCGGCAGCGCAAAAAGCCTTTGCTATCGGTAAAACCGTTGACCATGATGTAGTTGACCCTGAGGGCGAATCCCTCGTGGGTCAAGGGGAACCCGTCACCCCAGAAATTGCTGATGCCGCCGATGCCCTGGGACTTTTGGATCAACTTTATCGAGCCACGGGAGGGAGTTTGACCGCCCCCCTCAGCGATCGCTTAGGACAGGCCGTGGCAGGTCTGGCGGTTGAGCAAGCCCAGGGGCGGCGATCGCGACAAGCCGTGCGCAATAATGAAGGTTCGATTATCGCCGCAGAGGGGCAAATTGTGACTGCGCAAGTCATCGAAAAGGTCAAAACCTATCACCAAGAGCCCGCTTTGCTGCAGGCGGTAGGCTTATCTGCCGGAGGTGCTTTACAGGATCGCACGGGTAGTGCCCTGACGTTAGCGGGCGATCGCCTCAAAACAGGCAGCCACCATGCCGGAGCGCAGCTCCAAGCAGATGCCCGAAATGTTTGGGGAACCCTCAAAGAGACAGCCCAACGCCTCCAAACCCGTAGCACCCGCGCCATTGAGGAAAAGCAAATTAAAGGTGCCCTCGGTCGACCCGTAACCCGCGTCATTCTCGACCAGCAGGATCAGGTGATTCTTAACGTGGGCGAGTTGATTACCCACCAGGCGATCGCCAGTGCCCGCCAGGCTCAGGTGCTTGACCTGCTGCTTAACTCTGTTTACAGCGAAAAACCCCAACTCTCCTTAGATAATTTACGGGCACCTCAAGTGGGTAATGCCGCCCTGTAAGGCAAAGGTCAGGAATTGATATTAAGAGAGCATTCGTTCGAGTTCTACTGTCTGGCCTTTTTGGCCATCATCTTGTTCCGGTATTTTCTGGTCGCGGGCAGCACCTATTGGTTCTTTTATTCGCCGTTCAGTGCGTCTTTCATGAATCCCCGGGTGCCCCATCGACAGCCCTCCTGGCGGATCATTCGCCATGATATTAAGCTATCGGTGATCTCAGCCGGGGTGTTTGCGTTGGCTGCCTCAGCGGTGCTAACTGGTTATGGACAAGGACTCACCCGCTTATACAGCGACCCTCAACAATACGGACTGTGGTACCTAGGGGTGAGCTATGGGTTAGTGCTGGTGCTGCAAGACACTTACTTTTATTTCACCCATCGCTGGTTTCACCACCCTAAACTCTTTCGCTGGTTTCATCAGGGGCATCACCGATCGCGCTACCCCACTCCCTGGACATCCTTTGCGTTTGATCCGTTCGAGGCGATTGGGCAGTCCCTTTTTCTGCTTGCCATTGTGTTTGTGGTGCCGTTGCATTTCGTTACCTTAATCGCCACACTCACTACGATGACGGTGTGGGCCGTACTGACCCACTTAGGGCTTGATCGTTTGCCCGCCCTATTTCCTCACCATTGGCTAGGTCAATGGGTGATTGGGCCAGCTCATCATTCCATTCATCACCTCAAATACACCGTGCATTACGGGCTTTATTTCACTTTCTGGGATAAACTCCTGGGTACTCAAGACACTGACTATAAAAAGCTGATGACGGGTCTTTAAGTGTGCGGAGCGATCGCTGAGACTGCCGCTATGGGTTCGCCGACCATGACTCGTGATAGAGATGCAGAACAGCATTGGGAAAAGGAGCCGGGGAGCGCAGGGAATACCAGCTTTTGCGGTGCTTTACGAGCGATCGCGCTTGCCATTCTATAGGGCTGGTGTTTCCCCAGTAAGCATCGCGCTTTGATCAACGCTGCACGCCCAACTCATCAGGTAGTCAAGTGTTGCGTTGCATCTAAGCAATTCAAGCAATTCAACCCGCAAATAGAACAGCCATCTCTCACACTGTAATAAAAGACGATCTAATCATTTGGCTCAATCCGTTTTCCGCAAAATGCACTGTTTATTGACTCGCTAATTTCAGCCCCTCTTTAGGTCTTACCATATGAGCATTATCCTACAGTCGATTGCCCGTGCTGATGCAGAGACTCGCTATCTGACTCCCGGAGAAATAGATCAGATCAAAGATTTTCTAATGAGTGGCGATCGCCGCTTGCAATTAGTTAAAGCATTGACAGAAAGTCGTGACTTTATTATCAAAAAAGCGGCCAATAAATTGTTTCAGGGGCGGCCTGATTTAGTGTCACCTGGCGGTAATGCCTTTGGCAAAGAAATGACCGCCACCTGCCTGCGGGATATGGATTATTATCTGCGTTTGGTCACGTATAGTGTGGCAACTGGCAATGCCACGCCCATTCAAGAAATTGGAGTGATCGGAGCACGTCAAATGTATCAATCATTAGGCACACCGCTTAATGCTATAGCCGAGAGTGTAGGTAAAATGAAGGCGATCGCTATCTCCCTCGTGTCGGCGAAAGATGCTGATGAAGTCGGCACTTACTTTGACTATTTGATTAATGCCCTGCAATAACGCATCCTCAAATCTAATCATTGCAATTCGCTGATCCAAGTTTAACAATAGCGAATCTTGAGCTAGCACATTTTTCCTGTCGTCATCATGCCAAGATCGGACGAGGCTGTTGACTTCACTTAATTCACTTAGAGAATCAAACCCTGACCCGCCAGAGTGAAATTAGTCGTCTCTAATTTCACTTATGCAAGCTGAGGAGTTCTCCCCATTACTCAAGACTTGATTATGAACCTAGAGGAATACGAGCAAACTGCGGCCAAAGATATTTCAGGAGAAATTCCAGACACTGCAGGTGCAGGTGATTTAAGCAACGCTTATAACATGCAGGAAAGTGACCCAACAGGAATCAAAATAAGACGAGCAGCTGAAGACTTAAAAACAAGGCTACGAGAATTACTGATTAGTCGTTTTCTATCCTAAAGATAATAGATTATCCAATCCTTGGAGGAATAATCTGAAGAAGGAAGCTTCGCTTTGCGGCTCTCATTGTTAGTGCGAGCATCAATCTTTTGTTATCTCGTGAAGAGATACTTCATTCTGATACAAATCAATCAAATCAAACGCTTTCGTATACCTCTTTAAAAACCAACTGATAGTAGACTCTGCAGTAGCCAGAAAGAAAACTCTGCACCTTGGGCTAAAGCATGACTTATTTACTATCTCTTTTAAGAAGCGAATTGCCTTCAACAGTGGGATTGCCTTTAGAGAAAGAATTCAACTCCCTTTGTTACTATGCCAACGATACAAAATTTGCTCAAAATATTCGAATGATTGCTGAGCATGAATGCGTCTTTGATCATCTTGTCTTTTCTAGGGAGCGCATATTATTCGAAGCTCCTTCCAGAGCTTATATACAAGTAAGCACTTTTCTTTTAGATAGCGTAAAAACGAACGAACTTGAGTGCCAATGGTTGCGCATTGCTGAGAAACGTGATTCTGAAAACGACGTTGACGATCGTTTGTCTTCTATCAAGTCAACCCTCGAGCGCTCAGAAACCTCAAACACCTTCTGCGGCGAAGCGTATAGAAGTCAAAGCAAATCTACTAAATAGGCAGAAATCCTTTGACGCCTGCAGAATGAAACTTCAAAATAGAGCCGCCAGAAAGCAGACCGAGATTCAACTTATAAAGCCCATAGGAAGGCGTTATGAATGATAACAAAACACAAAGTAAAGAACTTAAGTCTAATCAGCCAAATCACAGTGATGGTAGCGAATTAATTCCAGCTGAGGTGCAAGCTAATATGCGCCAAAATGATGAGAGTTCAGTTGATACGCCTGCTGTTTCAGGCTCTACCATAGACGATGAAGGTCGGCTTAATAATTTCGCAGTTGAACCTGAAGTCTATCCGTCAGAGTATCCTTCTCCTCACCAACAACGGCGCTATGTTTACTGGGGCATAGCGGCTGCTTTGTTAGTGGTTTCGCTAGTGCTGATTTCTGCTCTTGTGAGTTAGGTTTGAGTCTCTTTGACCAATTCATGAAACAGTGATCTGATGAATGCAATCTTATGCAATGCAGAACATCGCTCAGATTTTAAGCCAATAGTGACAATTATCTGAATGCATCCACAACAGCATGATGGGCTGATTTATTAGTCTCCTCAACAACAGCTCAAGCATGCGAAATAAATATGCTAAAGATAATCGATAAATTTGAAAAACTAATTGTCTATTCTCTAGTTTTCTTACTACTCACTTCCTTAATTCTAGGGACAATCAGTCTGGGCAGAGTGGTGCTAGAGGGCATCTTTGAGCCGCCCATCCTCTTAGTTGAACCCGATACCCTGTTTCAGTCTTTTTGACTTTTTCTCATCATTGTAATTGGGTTAGAACTTCTCAAATCTATCAAAAGCTATCTTCTATTCGGCGCGATTAATCCTGCATTTGTTATAGAAGTTGCCATTATCGCACTCGGAAATAAGTTGATCACGCTAGATATAACCCATGTCACCCCGGGTGTGCTGATCGGTATAGGCACTATTTTATTCGGGCTCTCCACGCTCTACCTCGTTCTTAAAACAGCTCTGTAATGTTGTCGATTTCTCAGACTTGCAATCAGCAGTGGCAAGTTTGAACAGATCCTAATAGCATGACGAGCTAATTTCTCAACTCTTAACAGGTCAAATACTATGAACGCTCAAGAAATTCTCGCCCTTTACGCCAATGGACATCGCGACTTTAGTCACGTCAGTTTGGTGCAGGTGTGCCTGACCAATGCCAAGCTCATTGGGGCTCAACTCGTTGGCGCTGAGTTGGTCGGCGCTGAGTTAGTCGGTGCTGATCTCACAGCAGCCCACCTCAATCAGGCCAAGCTCAATCAAGCTAACTTAGCCCATGCAGCGATGATTCAAGCCTGCTTAACTCAGGCCGATTTAAGCAATGCCGACCTGAGTGGGGCCAATCTGTCCCAAGCCGACCTGAGTGGAGCTGACTTAAGTAGGGCTAACTTAGGCGGGAGTAACTTATGCAAAGCGGATTTGAGTAAAGCCAATTTGAGTGGTGTCGATTTGCGCTGTGCTGATTTAACCGGAGTTAATCTACGGGATGCCAACCTTAGTGATGCAGATTTTACGGGAGCCTACCTCGGTGAAGCCGATCTAACGGGGGCTAATCTTGAGGGCACCAATCTCGAAAAGGCTGGGCTAAGCCAAACTAAAATGCCTGACGGTGCGGTGCATGCCTGAAGCTATCAATGCTTACAGCTTAAGCCACTTATCGGTTCCGTAGAAACGGTTTATTCTGTTCTCATCTGATCTTGCTAGGACTCCGCCAATCTGGTTTCGACAAGTAGTGGTAGACACTGTGCCGGTTTCTGACCACATGGTGCTGAGTGCGACCGATATGTCAGTACGCTACTTCATGATTGGCGATCGCCCTGAGAAAACTTTATTAATCGTTCTTCCAATATCCTTGCTGCATGATGGCATGTTTCATAGGAGAAGGAGTTTGCCCCAAAAGCCTGCGTTTGGTTCAAGTAGTTAAACATCAACTATAATAAAAATATAAACAGCGCCGACGCTACACATCGCGAGACAGCCGAAATGGATGTCAGCCCAGTTCTCAAGCATTTAGGACACAAGAGGAACTTCAAGTCTAAAGAGCAGAGAAGATTTGAGTTTACTCCACCAAAGATTTCTGAAAAATATAATCTACTCGGCATCGTTAATCTCATTCTTGAAAACACCCCAACTGGAATACCGGCGATGGAGCGCTCGACCCAAAAAACAACTTCTACCAAGGTTGGCAATCTTCCTTTGAAAGAAAACCAGCATATCCAAATTTGGGGCTTTAACCCCAGTACTGAGATATTGAACGGACGTCTGGCGATGCTTGGCTTTGTGGCTGCCCTGCTGCTCGAATTCTTTTCTGGCCAGGGTGTTCTACGATTTCTTGATCTACTTTAAAGATCTGACTTTATTGGATAGTGTTGCCTGGCCTGCTTAACTGGACAGTCAAAAGTTTCTGTTGTGTTTTGCCGTTTCGATTAGGCGGCTAAAGTTTGTTCATCAGGTGTTTGAGATGATCCCAGTTTAGCCACGAGGAATTTATTCAAAAGTAGAGCTGGTGTACTTTTGAATAAATTGACCGGATGTTGAGACTGGAGGGAGAGCCGGACAATCTGTTCGCTGGGATAGCCATGCTTGGGTAAGGTACGAAACCATACCGGGAAGTGAGCCCAAACCTGCTGGGGCATCTCCAGAGCGAGCACTTGTAGCAAACCTAAAGCAATGGCATTGAGATTGATAAAGCGCTCAAAGGCTTCAACTTTGCGGGTAACTTGCCGTTGAAAGCTCTCAGGATAGTCCACCAACGGCAGATTTTTAGGCCATCGGGCAGCTGTTGCCATGGATTTGAGCCAGAAGCGGTAGCCAAAACCGCCCAGCAGGTGAACGAGTGTTCGGAAGCTGACCTCAATTTTGAAGCGCCAGCCATACGCCTCAATCACCTGTTGACCAGTCAGGTTTACATCGCTAGAGAGTAAAATGATTTGCTTGCCGTTGGGCAATTGAGTGAGCACAAACAAGACTAAAGCCTCGGCAGTGTCCCAGTAAAATTCAAAGCATTGATAGTAGACCGTCTCCTGCTGGCCATACAGCCATACCGAGGTCTTGAGGCATTCCTCGAGCGGGGCAAATAGGTCCCGTAATTTGACTTTCGAGCCCCATTTCCTGGGTCGTCCCGGTCCATGCTTGCCAGGCAAACGGCTAAAGGCAGCATGAACCACGGTTGTAATTCGTGCCCGACTAATCAGATACAAATCGTTCTCCCGGAACGGTTTCAAGACTTTGGTTGAGGCATAGTAGGCATCCAAGACAACGTAGCTAGCCTCAACCATATGCTCGACACACAGGGTTGCCATTTTCTCCACCAGGGTGGGGGGCTCATCGATCTCAACCGCCTTAATCCCATCATCAAGTTTGAAGATAATCGGGGCAGCAAATAGAGCCTGACCTACTCCCAACAGCAAACCTAAGGCACTGAAGTAATGACCTCGAATCCATTCGGGCTTACTGACATCCTCGGATTCTTGGTGAAGTCTCTTGACCCCTGGCATCTTGCGACCTTCTTTACTCACTTTGATGCCATCGCCCACATACACCCGTTGACCCTTTAAGCGACGAGTCTGGGGATGCTCCCTCAGCCAGCGACCCCAACGGTAGCATAGATCGTCAATCCTGAAAGCACTCGAACTAAACCAGTGAAGTGCTCGGTGATAAAAGCTTTCGCCCAATCCCACTGCATTCAAATAGCTGGTCACCGCAGCCGGTTGGGTCGTCAATAACACCCCCCACAGCAGGATGACAAACCATTCGAAGGGAGCCTCTCGGCTAAAGGCTGGACGCAACTTTACAATGATTTGCTCTAGACGTTCATATAGCTCCATAATGGGACTGGCTGATGATAGATACTTCAGCCAGTTTCGGACATTCCATGCTCTTTGGGCGTAGGAATGTTCTTTTTTATCCAGTCTCCTTTAACAGAAGAAAAACTTCGCACTGTCCAGCTGCTTAATTCTCAGAACTAATTCAGGCAGTTTCAACAGATTCAATGAATGTCAATCTCAGTTGGGTTGATTTGAAAGGAGCAAATCTGTCAAATGCAAATATGAATGGAGGAAAAAGTCTAATGATTGGATGCATAACGACTTTATAGAATCAGCTAGTTATTTGGGTATTTAGCTGACTTCCTGTTTTTAGAAACTCTAGAGGATGAAGATTATGGCAAAAGAGAAAAAAGGCAACAGAGAGGCTAAGAAACCAAAATCGACTGCGAATGGTACCAAGAAGCAGAAAAAAGATCCCAAAAGATATGACGGTGTCATGTAGGCTGGTCACGTAACTTAAAGCAGAGCGACGAATGTCTCTTGAGCAGGCTCAGGAATTTCTGATTGAGCAACATCGAAGCATGTTAATTCAGAAGCTGATCTTCCAACAACTGTTAAAGCACGAGTGGAATTTAGACATTGATGTCGATCTGGTTGCTAGCTAGGTGCTTAATCCTTGCTCATCTCAATGGTTAGTTTGAGCGTCTTTCGCCGCCAAACTGATCTGTATTTCATTCCTTTTTCGATTAAGTCCTGAGTGATTTGCATGAATTGAGGCTCCCGCTGCTTAATCGTATGAGTAGTGGGAGTTTCTTTTTGTTGGAGTTTTTTGAAACAGTTTGAATTTTGATATCGTCCTTCATCAAATCAAACTGGAAATCAAACAGTAAACTGTCACGCTTGAGTCATCACCCCCCCTTTATGGATCAACAAAATGCCTGTTAAAAATAAGCCTACGACTCCCCGCTTTCGTCCTTTTAATAATATTTTTCTCATCCTGGGCGTGATATTTCTGGTGGCCAATTTTGTTGTGCCGTCTATCTTAGGTCCTCAAGTTCCTGCTGTTCCTTACAGTTTGTTTATTCATCAGGTGCAGGAAGGGCAGGTTGACCGGGTGCAAATCGCCCAAAATCAAATTCGTTATCAGCTCAAGCCGGAAGTGGCAACAGGCTTAGGCGAGGCAGATGAGCCCGGTACTCAAGTCTTGTCCACCACGCCCATTTTTGACCTGAGTTTGCCCAAGTTGCTGGAAGAACAAGGGGTAGAATTTGCCGCCGCACCGCCTCCCAAGAATGGCTGGATCGGCAATGTCTTAAGTTGGGTGATTCCGCCGCTGATTTTTGTGGGTATCTGGCAGTTTTTTATTCGCCGGGGCAGTGGTGGGGGCGGCCCCCAGGGGATGCTCTCGATTGGTAAGAGCAAAGCCAAAGTCTACGTCGAAGGCGAAGCTGCAAAGACGACCTTTGCCGATGTGGCTGGCGTGGAGGAGGCCAAGGCCGAGCTGGTGGAGATTGTGGATTTCCTGAAGACTCCAGGCCGCTACACCCAGATTGGCGCGCGCATTCCGAAGGGGGTGCTGCTAGTGGGGCCACCGGGTACGGGCAAAACGTTGCTAGCGAAAGCCGTAGCCGGGGAAGCCGGGGTGCCCTTCTTTAGCATTTCGGGCTCTGAATTTGTGGAGATGTTTGTGGGGGTAGGGTCTTCGCGGGTGCGGGATCTGTTTGAGCAGGCGAAAAAGCAGGCTCCTTGCATTGTCTTCATTGATGAGTTGGATGCAATTGGTAAGTCCCGCAGCAGCAGTGGCTTTTACGGTGGCAATGACGAACGGGAGCAAACGCTGAATCAACTGCTCTCGGAAATGGATGGCTTTGCCGCTGAAGATGCCACGGTGATTGTGCTGGCAGCCACCAACCGCCCCGAAATTCTCGACCCGGCACTGCTGCGCCCTGGTCGATTCGATCGCCAGGTGCTAGTTGATCGCCCTGCCCTATCGGGTCGCGAAGCCATTCTCAAGATTCATGCGCAGACGGTGAAGCTGGGGGACGATGTTGATTTGCGGACGATCGCTACCCGCACCCCCGGATTTGCCGGAGCAGACCTAGCCAACTTGGTGAATGAAGCCGCATTGCTGGCCGCCCGCAATGGGCGAGCAGCCGTCGCTCAAGCTGATTTTGCGGAAGCGATCGAGCGCGTGGTCGCCGGGTTAGAAAAGAAAAGCCGCGTCCTCAACGACAAGGAAAAGAAAATCGTCGCCTACCACGAAGTCGGCCATGCCCTGGTGGCGTCGCTGATGCCGGGGGGCGGGCGGGTAGAAAAGATCTCTATCGTCTCCCGCGGCATGGCTGCTCTGGGCTACACTCTGCAACTGCCAACAGAAGATCGCTTCTTGATGGACGAAGCAGAACTGCGGGGACAAATTGCCACCCTGCTCGGGGGGCGATCGGCGGAAGAGATCGTGTTTAACAGCATCACCACGGGGGCCACCAACGATTTGCAGCGGGCGACGGATCTGGCCGAGCAAATGGTCACCACCTTCGGCATGAGTAAAGTGCTGGGACCCCTGGCCTATCAGCAGGGCATCCAACCCATGTTTCTCGAAAGCGGCATGCCCAATGCCCGCCGCTCCATGAGTGAAGAAACTGCTCAATCGATCGATCGCGAAGTCAAGGAAATTGTCGAAACCGCCCATCAGCAGGCCCTGGCAACCATTCGCAACAACCGCGACCTGATGGAAACCATCACCCTGCAGCTTTTAGAAACCGAAGCGATCGAAGGGGAGATGCTATATCAGTTGCTCCATCAAGTGCAGGCTGCACCGACTTCTCTAGGCCCCCACTCCCCCATGCCCACGCCCACGCCCGCTCATCATTCCTAATCACAACTGACGTTGTTGGAGGTTCACATGGCTACGTCAACCAAAGGTACCCTCGTCACCATTATTGGCGAAGCGGTTTTGCAGGAACGCTTGATTCATCTATTCACCCAGCTCAACGTGTCGGGCTATACACTGATTCCCGCTAAGGGAGCGGGTAGTCATGGCAGACGCATGGGCGATATTGCGGGCTACAATACCAACATTGAAATCAAAACCATCGTCAATTCAACCATTGCTGACCAGTTGTTAGAGGCCTTAGTGCCCTTTAAAGCGACCCACGCGCTGATCGCCTTTCGGCAAGACGTAGAAGGTTCATTTGATTGAGCGGCAGTGGATTCGTGTTCCCGCCCATCAGAGTCACGACCAGTCCCCAATCAATCGGCATACACTATGAGCCCCTGGTACCGTTTAGACGCTGCCGACGTGCTACAGCAGCTAGAAACCAGCCTTGCTCAAGGATTGAGCTCATCAGAAGTGACTCATCGCTTGCAGCAACACGGTCCGAACGAACTGACCGAGCAATCGGGAGAAACGCTTTGGCAACTTTTATGGAAGCAGTTAACCGCCGTCATGGTGGTGGTGCTCATTGTGGCAGCCCTGATCTCTCTGGCGCTGCAAGACTACATTAACGCCACCGCCATTTTTGCCATTGTGGCGTTTAATGCCATTTTGGGCTTGCGGCAAGAGTATCAGGCCGGACAAGCGATCGCCGCCCTCAAAAAACTCGCCGTTTCCACTGTGAAAGTCCGTCGTGATCGTCGCGTCCAGGAAATCTCCGCGCGGCAACTCGTTCCCGGCGACATTGTCCTGCTGGAAACGGGTAACCTGGTGGCGGCAGACTATCGCCTGCTGGAAACCGCTAACCTTCGCATTCAGGAATCTTCTCTGACGGGCGAGTCGGCCCCAACGGATAAATACAGTCAGCCCTTGACAACCGCCGGGTTAATGGCTGACCGGCCTCAGACCGAACCTGCCCTGGCCGATCGCCCCACCATGGCTTACATGGGCACCACCATTACCTATGGTCGGGGCGTGGGCGTCGTCACCGAAACCGGTAATCAAACGGAACTCGGGCAAATAGCCACGGCGATTCAAACTGTTAAAACTAAACCGACCCCTCTAGAGCAGCGACTCGATCACCTGGGAGTGCGGCTGGCCATCATTACCCTGGTGCTGGTGGCGGTCATTTTTGGGTTAGGGCTGCTACGGGGAGAAGCGCTATCGCTGATGTTCTTGATTGCGGTCAGCCTCGCCGTGGCCGCCGTTCCCGAAGGCTTACCGGCTGTGGTCACCATCACCCTGGCCCTGGGAGCCAAACGGATGTTGAAACAGCAGGGCTTGATTCGCAAACTCCCCGCTGTAGAAACCTTGGGGTCGGTGGCGGTAATTTGTTCAGATAAGACCGGTACCCTCACCCAAAATCGGATGACGGCGACGTTTTTAGCGGTGGCGGGGCAGCGGGTTGATTTAACGAACCCCTTGGGGCGCGAGGCGATCGACACTTTTGATGATCTATCCCGTCTGCTGCAAGAGGAGCCGACCCTGGCCTGGCTGCTCACGGGTGCTGTCCTCTGCAACGATGCCCTGCTGGAGCCCCATCCCGACATTCCCCATCAGCTGCATACTGTGGGAGATCCCACCGAAGGGGCGTTGGTGATGACCGCTGCCCGTTTGGGGTTGGGTAAAGCCACCCTGGAGCAAGTTCTCCCTCGCGTGGCAGAGCAGCCTTTTGAGGCCGATCGCAAACGGATGACCACGGTTCACCCCTTGCCAACTGAGTCAATGCCGTTGCCCCCAGCTCTCGCCATCCTCGTGTCTGAAGTTCACAGCTTAGGCGATGCGACCTGTATTGCTTTTACCAAAGGCAGCGTGGATAGTCTGCTGACGGTTTCTAGCCACGTCTGGGCCAAAGGACGACCGCGCCCCCTCGATCAGGTCCTGCGGCAAAAAATCCGGGCAGACAATGCCCAACTGGCCCAGAACGGGATGCGGGTTTTGGGTATCGGCTTCCGCCTGCTCGATACTCAGATTGTGGATCGGCAGGGTCACCTGGCGAGGGGAGCCGTGCTTGAAGAGCAGCTCACCTTCATCGGTCTGGTGGGCATTATCGACCCCGTTCGTCCAGAGGTGAAAGCGGCGGTGTTGACCTGCCAAACTGCCGGTATTCGACCCATCATGATTACGGGCGATCATCCCCTCACAGCTCAATCCATCGCGCGGGAATTGGGGATTGTTCCCAACGAGACGATCCTCACCGGGCCAGAGCTATCTCAACTCTCGATCCCGGTGTTGACCCAGCAAGTCAATGAGGTCTCGGTTTACGCGCGGGTGTCGCCGCAGCATAAGTTAGACATTGTGCAGGCGCTGCAAAGCCAGGGCCATATCGTCGCGATGACGGGGGATGGGGTGAATGATGCCCCAGCGCTCAAACAAGCTGATATCGGCATCGCGATGGGCATCACGGGGACTGATGTCGCTAAAGACGCCGCCGATATGGTGTTGTTGGATGACAACTTTGCCACCATTGTTGCGGCGATTAGAGAAGGGCGCGTTATCTACGACAATATCCGCAAGTTCATCAACTACACCCTGACGGGCAACGCCGGAGAACTCTGGGTCATTCTGCTGGCTCCCTTTCTGGGAATGCCGCTACCCTTGATTCCCCTGCAAATTTTGTGGGTGAACCTATTGGCGGATGGTATCCTGGCCCTGGCGTTGAGTGTGGAACCGCCTGAACGGAACATCATGCAGCGATCGCCTCGACGCCCTACGGAGAGTATCTTTAGCCGGGGCGTGGGGCTCAATATTATCGGCGTGGGGCTCTTGCTGGGTCTGGTGTTACTGGCGATCGCCAACACCTACTGGTCAACCGGACAGGCGAGTTGGCAAACCATGGTGTTCACGACGCTCGCGTTCTCCCGCGTCGCGCTCGCGGAGACGATGCGATCGGAACGGGATTCGTTTTTCCACCTGGGGCTATTGTCCAATCGACCGCTCTTAGGCGCGGTGGCACTGACTGTAGGGCTGCAAATGCTCGTGATTTATAGTCCCCTGTTGCAACCCATCTTCCAAACGACAGCGCTTTCGGCGATCGATCTCGCCATTAGCCTAGTGTTGAGCACGGTCGTCTTTTGGGCCATCGAACTCCAGAAATGGGTAGTTCGATGGCAGTCACGCACACACAACCCAACCGTCGTGCCTAGCACCTGACTGATTGAGCCACAATCAAGTAGTCGTAGTTCAATCTATTTCTTTCGATAGAGCGCTCAAGCAACGAATCCACCCCGTACTCAAACATCAGGCTGTCATACTCAGTTTTGTTAGCCGTCCATTCGTGACAAATGCTACGACTAGCCATTCACAAATTCAGGTAATAAACCTATGGCTAATATCATTGATACCGCCACCGGTTCAGATGATTTCAATACCCTAGTCACCGCGATTCAAGCCGCTGACTTAGTCAAAACTCTCAAAGGAAAAGGACCTTTCACAGTCTTTGCTCCAACGGATGCAGCCTTTGCCAAACTGCCCAAGGGTGCTTTAGACGGGCTACTTAAAGACACTCCCAAGCTCAAGAAAATTCTCACGTATCATGTTGTCTCTGGGCAGGTGATGGCAGCTGATGTCGTTAAGCTGAAATCAGCTAAAACCGTCGAAGGTTCAGATGTTAAAATTGACGCTTCTGAAGGCGTCAAGATTAATGACTCAACTGTAACAACTGCGGATGTAACTGCTGATAACGGCGTTATCCACGCCATCGATACTGTCCTCATGCCTGCATAAGCGACTGCCCTGGGAAGCGCGATCGCTTTCTCGGGGCAACTGGCAATGTCGAGTTACGAGAATAGCTAGTTCTCATATTGATTTGCGTTATTTCAACTATCAAAACATTGAGACTCCAAATTTGAAAAGCAAAAATATAGTCGGCAGCAAGCTCTTAGTACCGCTCATCATAGTCGCATCTGTCATCCTTGTGGGACTGAATTGTTTCGTGGTTCTCAATCCTGGTCAAGCTGGGGTGATCAGCATTTTAGGTAAGGCTAGAGATGGTGTGCTGTTAGAAGGAATTCACTTTAAGCCACCGTTTGTTTCTGTCGTAGACATTTATGACCTCACAGTACAAAAATTTGAAGTTCCGGCCCAAAGTTCGACGAAGGATCTACAAGATTTAACAGCTCGATTTGCCATTAATTTCCGTCTTGATCCCCTCGTTGTCGTCGAGATTCGTCGAACCCAAGGAACATTAGCGAATATCGTTTCTAAAATTATTGCGCCCCAAACCCAGGAATCCTTTAAGATTGCTGCGGCGCGACGAACCGTCGAAGAAGCGATCACGAAACGGAACGAGCTTAAACAAGATTTTGATGAAGCACTCAGCCAGCGCTTAGACAAATATGGCATTCTCGTTTTAGACACCAGTGTCGTCGATTTAGACTTTTCCCCCGAATTTGCCAAAGCGGTAGAAGAAAAGCAAATTGCTGAGCAACGAGCAAAAAGAGCCATTTATGTCGCTCAAGAAGCCGAGCAAACAGCCCAAGCGGATATCAATCGGGCCAAAGGTAAAGCCGAAGCACAGCGATTACTGGCAGAAACCCTAAAAGCCCAAGGTGGGCAACTGGTTCTACAAAAAGAAGCCATTCAAGCTTGGAAAGCAGGCGGATCACAAATGCCGAAAGTCTTAGTAATGGGCGGAGATGAAAAGGCCGGTGTTCCTTTCCTGTTTAATTTAAGCAATATTGAGCAGTTTCGTGAAAAGTAGTTCTCTTGGCTCTGTTTCAAAAAGATCAAAAAGAGGTAAGAGCGCTGGGGATCTGACACTGACTATGCAGCCACCTTGAGCCCTCGTTCGAGAATCATTTGACGTAGTCATAGGATACGGGTAGATGTTGATATCTTTCTGATTTCTTTGCTGGGTTGATCAGAACCGATTTTAATTATTCAAGGGTTAACAGCCTTCACCCAAACCTGCATATTAGTGAGTGTTAATAGGCCGAATTGATTAGCGAGAGCGACATCGGCTGCATCGCGGCCATAGGCGATCGCAATCCGATTGCCCCGAGGTTCCGCTTGGGTGGCGTCAAAGGTATACCAGCGATTGCCCACAAACGCTTCAAACCAGGCATGGAGATCCATCGGTTCGAGCTGATAGAGGTAGCCCACCACCATACGAGCGGGAATCGTCAGGCTGCGGCAAAGGGCCATACCCAGATGGACAAAATCGCGGCAGACGCCCTGACGGGTTTCTTGGGTATCGATCGCTGAGGTGGAGGCATCACTCGTCTCGTACTGATAGTCAATATGGTCATGAATCCAACACCGAATCGCTTCGACCTGGTCATAGCCGGAGTCAATGCCCGCTACAATCTCATTAGCCAACTCACCCAGCAAATCGGCTTGGCAATATCGACTTGGCAAGAGAAAGTGCAGCACATCGTCCGGCAAAGACTGAACGGGGACGAAGGCGGCACTTGAATTGACGTCGATCGTGTCAGCGGTATCAGCGGTAACTGTAGCGGTGATCTGAAACTTCCCTGGAGGTACCAGTAGGCGATCGCAAACATTGCCGTAGAGATCGAAATATTCGATTGTTGGCAAGTTAGGCTCAATCTGCCATTGGTCAGCAATGATCGTTTGGCTTGCCCCGCTCCGAGGCCGTAGCATGAGGATCAGCGGCGACAGCGCTTGCGCTTCAAAATTCAGCTGGCACCCGGCAGTTAATCGCATACATTCTCGCTGTGAATAGCTGGGGAGGGTTGGCGGCTGGAGTGATCGTCGGCTTGACGTCGGACTTCTGCTTCAATCTGGGTTTGAAATCGGTTGAGGCTATCGACAAGGTTTTCCTCTAGCCAGCGATCGAGGCCCATTTTCTCTAATCCCTTACCGACGATGCCCCCCGGTAAGGCAAACGCAAGGGTGAGGCGAAGCCGACAGCCGCGATCGCTGGGAAAAAATTCGGCCTTGCCCTGATTGCGGAGTCCCGAAACTGATTTCCAGGCAATGAGTCTTCCTGGAATACGCTGTTCAATGCGAGACACCCATTCGACGATGAGGGGAAATCTCACCCCAAACTGCCAGCGCCAGAGGTCAGTCTCGCCGGGTAATGGTTTGACACTTTTGACCAAAGGCATCCAGCCAGGGACATTTTCTAGGTTGTTCCAAAGGGCGTAAACTTGCTCTACTGAGCAGGCCACGTCAACCTCAACTTGGCGTTCGAGCATTAACGACGGCATCCACAACCTCCATCCGAGCAGTTGAGCAATCGTACAGTTAGGATTTTGGTTACACTTGAATTTAGACAACTCATTCAGTATGGCGGATTTTTTGAATACGAAGACGACCTAGGCCAATATCTACCTTGACCTGAGTCCGTTCAATCCCGGATGGAATAGCATTCGCTAGAATCGGGCGACACTGGCAAATCTGGGAAGATCACCTCAAATATCCAAATTTGGGCCAAGTAAGAGGCAGGCTGCTGAGATGGGGCGCAAGGGCTTGCGCAAAGCAGTGACTTGGGCTTGCAGCAAGCGTTTGGACGAGGGCGGTGTGCGGAGCAATCGGTGATACAGCAAACCCTCGATGCCAGTAGCGCTGAGCCGTAGAGTAGATGCATCGTGCGATGGATATGATTTATCGCAATTACTCTCAAGGCTATTGTCATGACTATGAGCAGGCATTGCAAGTGCTAGATATAGATATGAATGGACAATCATGTGGGGCGAAAGCCGCATTTGCCGCCAAGGGGTATTTTGAGGGCAAGCGCAATCGTCGAGGCAGATAACTGGGCCGAGTGCTGACGACCCGCTATGAGGAAATCGTGGTGGAGCGAGTATTTGAGGCAAAGCCCAACTCAGCAGCACTTTGCAACCACTGCTGAGTACGGCTGAGCATACCTTAGAGATAGACCAGTTGCATGAGCGACACTGCCCGCATCCTGGTTCGGGTCGATAGTGTTGGTGGGTCTCAAGCGGATGTCAATTGGCTGTTGGCTCAAGGCTATCTGATTTTGACCAAAGACTACTGCACCAAACGCGCCCGTAAACTGGCCCAGAGTGTAGCTAGTTGGTACGACGACCCAACTTAACGTATCTACAACTAGCTGAACGACTCCTCACAAGAGGTCACACAAACATCTCAGTTCGTCAAGTTGATGGAGCAGTCGGCAGGTTAAGCAATATTTCGCTACCAGTATCAACAGTGGACAAGATCCCGATGTGGTGATCAGACCAATGCCCCTTCTAAGGTTGCCGAAGCCATTCAGGTCGCCCATAAGATCCTACACATCGTATGGCAAAATATCATTCTGTCAATGGCAGTCAAAGGGAATTTTTATCGCCCTGGGTGCAATCGGCATTGCCACTCTCTGGGAAGCCGTTTTTGCCGATGTGGGCGTATCGCTGCTAGACATTCTGAATGCCAGTCGTATTATCCGCGATTCGCAATAGTTGATGACGATTGTAGCTCACCGAGATTTGTTAGAGTTGGCTCCTGATCATGCTTCTGGATATTATCGCTCGCTCTCAAAAATCTGCTCATAGCTGAGGTTAGTTTTCATAAGATTGGTGGTAGTCACACATTGTCTGATGCGCCATACTTCAGCTTGAAATCTTTCCAGATCAGCAATGGTAAGCTGGGTTGATATTACTTGGCTACCTTGAGAGCGCAGAATGGTTCCACGTCCTTTTGCTTTAACAATTAACTGCTTCCCTGCTGACTCTACCCGATAGGTTTGCCCTTGAACAAAATGTCTAGGATGATTGTTCGATTGACCTTTAGTTGCAGCTGTTGAATGGCAAGTCCTGACTAGAATATATAAAGCACATTGTATGAATCTCTGAAACTTTTCATTTGAGGTAATGGGTATCGGTTCCGAGCGTTCGATTGCCAAGAGTGGATGAGGGTTAGTATGTGAGAATAGAGATTCACTTGCTGCTGTATTATGAGAAACCTGCCGCTCATTTTGTCTCACCAATGTCTTAGTTTTCGATTTAATTGAATCAGGGCAAAGATTATGATACGTCTGTGGAGCTGTCCTTTTAACTCGCTTCCAGGTGCTAATCTCACCTCCTGTAAAAACTGTCGCTGGTAAGCAACTTCCCGGATCAGAAATGCTTTGGATGATACGTTCGATGCGATCGCAATCAATTCCCAACGCTGCCCCTGCTTCTCGTGCTAACTCTTTTGCATTACCACTAATCGGCACCCGATTCTGAGCCGCCCAGTTTTCCCAACCGTAGAATTCTCGCAAGGCAAACGCCAGCGAATGAGACCGAGACTCAAACGGACTATCACCATGCAGCACTGCTTGGGCTTTCGTAGCTGCGAGATCCTCAAGCCGCAACACACCCGGTTGAGCAGGCAGAGATTGAACAGGACGACGAGGATAGTTTGGTTGGGAGCGTGCCCGTCGCCGACTAACCGGATAAAGCCCGATCGCTTCCAATCGCTCAACCCACACCGGAGGAGCCCGTCGCAGGTTGATATAGGGCTTACCACTCGGGCCAATAGTCGGAGCCAGCACCGTTACCCGACCCTGCCCTAATGCCTCGCCCACATGTTTGCCGCCAGGTCCATCCAGGGAGAAATTTGTGAAGGTTTTCTCGGGAACTCGAACGGCAAATCGCCAGCCACCGCTGTGGGTCCGTTCAGCGAAGGTCTGTTGCAGCAGCGGGTATTGGGTGAGCCATTGGGTGATTTTGCGATCGCACGCTTCTTTCGACTCAAACTGTTTAACATCAATGTCAATCCATACAACATCATGCCACCCACCCAGGGTGCCAATTCCATTCGCTGGATTGGCGAACCAAGTCTGAAGCTCCTGTTTAGTGGGCATTCGGTTCTGATACTGCGTATGCCTCACCAGATGTGGAATCCCATTCACATCTAGATAGCTAGGATTTTTGCCTGTAAAGGCTGGTGTGAGAACCCCATCCTTATCTCGCTTCAGGCTGCCATCTCGATTTCGAGCCGGATATTGCTTGGCGTCTTGAACTGGAGCAATTGGCAGCGACGGCAATCCTTGTGATTTAAGCCAATCGAGTGTCTCTTTGATTTGTTGATTCATGGTCTTGACCTGTTTGAGATTGGGCCTTCAGGTCATCGAAATAGACAGTTAGCCTTAGCGTTCTACACTGGCTGTTTGTGGAGTTGGCCGAGTGAGATCGCGCTCCAGTCGCTTGACAAATGCCTTAAATCGCTGGCAGTCGTCGGCTGTGACTACTGTGCGCTGAATCTTGTTCTGAGCAATTTCTAGAATGGTCTGCGGCTGTGGCTTAAGTCTCTGAACTGTTAAACTATCAGAGGTTTGTTTTAGCTCGTAAGTCTTTCCTTTGAACCGAATTTCTTGCCCGTCTTGGCGACCTACAGATGCCAGGATGAATTGGGAGGCTTGAGAAACGTACTTTCCTCGCTGTTTTTGAACCTGATAAAGTTCAAGATCCCGAGTCATTTTTTGCTGTACTGATTGAGGTATAATCAACCTTCCATCTGTGCAGTTTTTTGCTAACTGTCCTAGTTTCTTAATGTACTCCAAGCGTTGAGAGTTTTGCCCCGTGTCACGAGCGGCCCGGTACCATTCTCTTAATGCATCTACATCTATATTGACTTCTTTTTTGTTAGAGGCTGCTGAATGTCCGTTCTGTTCGTTAGTAGGTGGGCCTGTAGCATGAATTTCTGAAGTAGAGCGGCGAGAAACCAACTCGTTGGTCTGAGGTGGATTTGGTTCAGATTGAGTATCCTGCTTTGGTGCTGGTTTATCCTCAGCCGAAGGCATGTCCCAGGTCGGATCGATCCCTGCTGCATCCCCAAACCTGTCTACCTGTGGAACCTGATGAAAAGGCTCTAAGTTAAGTAGGCTAGTCTCTTGCATAACAGACTCTGCTGCCGGAGTCTCGACATTATTCAATGTCTCTGATGCCTCTGAGTTTTCTTCTGCTTGAGACGCAATCACCTCCAAACTCTGCCTAGCCGCTTCTGCAAATCCTTGATGATTAATATTCCGAGCGAACATCTGTGCAAAGCCTCGGTCACATCTGCGATACTCGCCTCCCATCGACTGCACAGCTGTTTCTTTCAGTGTCAACAGTCCCTGCTTAGATATATCCAATACCATCTCGGTGTCGATAAACATGTCCCCGTTTTGTCTCAGGTAGTGGGTCAAATAAAGCTGCTTCCCGTGTCGCTCTACCACAAGCGGGATATAGGGCTCATTCTCAATCTTTAGATGAAAATCTTCTCCTTGCAGGATAGTCTCAATCAGCCCTGCATCTGATAAGAATTTAGCTACCTGCTTTTCAGCTCCTCCCGTTTGTTCCTTTGCGGGTGCAACTCGGGCAACAGTGGAGGATACCTCTGGCTGAGATTCAGCTGCTTCAGTCACAGGTTCTTCAGTCTGTGCTGAAGTATTTCCCTGTAAATGACTATCATTAACTGAAGCTAAAGACGCTAACAACTGCTTATCCACCAGCAGACTTGTCACTTTCCCACAGTTTTCCTGAGTTGGCTCAGGCAGACAGGGAACAGAATTATCCTGTGCTGCATAGTTACCTGATTCCACCAACTCTAGCGTAGGCAGCTCTTCGCCTAAATAGTCTCGCGCCTGATCTTTGAAATCAAACGCGGCCAGCGTGATTTGTTTTTCCTTCATCAGGACGATCAGCACCGGATCAATCTGCTCAGCAGGGACGACTACCTCCATCCGATCTGACACAGAATAAAAGTCAGCCCCCACTGACTCAAGAATGTCTTTATCCAGGAAATACTTTCCCCCTACGCTGGTCGCTTTCGGCGTCTGAAGGACAAAACCATCCGCCTGACTGCCTGAGAGTCGAGCAGCGGCCTGAGTTTTGATAGCTAAAACCTCATCCAAAGTCTTCACAATGCCCTTATTTTGAGTAATCTCTGTCAGGAAAGCTTTTACCTGATACGGTTCTCGAAAGGCTACCGGCTCTGCTCGCAGAGATTCCTCAATATCAAAGCCCGCAGACATCATCAGTCCCTGCCGGATATGGCCTCGGTGGTCGGTGTAGTTTAGGAACTGTCCTTTAGGATATTTCTCAAAAGCCCGCAGTAGGTTGCCAGTAAAGATTTGAGTTTCTCGTCGCTGCTGAGCCTGCTTTAGATCAAATGAATCGTAGATATCCGCCCCATCCCAGTTCTGCATCTGGGGCATGATGTTAACCGCATTCTCCCTTTGTGTATTGATTTTAGAGAGTGGCAACGTAATCTCCCGTGCCTGGCTATCGGTAAACACCTGTAATCGCCAATTTGTTGGCGCAGCGGGGCTCCCCTGACGTCCTTTTTGCCACACATTCGCGACAACGCCATAGGCAATATTGCCCTGCTCAGAGATGAGTCGAATAGAGGTGCCCGGTGAAAAGTTCGTCAGAATAGAGCTGACGTGATCAAATTGCTCATTCAAACGCTCAGTCAGTTTTGCCATTGCCTGGGGCGTTCTCTTCTTGGGTATCATCCTGCGCCGATAGTCTCCAACTGCCTGCTTCAACCCTGCTGTTGTTTGCTGAGCTTGTGCGCTAGCGATGGATCGAGCTTGCTCAAAATCATGCGATTCTAACGAGCGCACAGGGTCTAACCCGAGCTGTCTACGTACAGCACCAATCACCTGAAGCCGCGTCATAGGTTTGACTGGAATCTTGGCGTCTACCACCTCTAGATAGACTGGTCCCGTGAACTCATTACGAATACCACTCTCATCTGGAATGACTTCCATTCGAGCAATGGTGCGAGCGTCGAGGTCAAGCTGCTCTGCTGCAAGCACGTTTTCACCCATTGCTCGCTTCTGAGCAATCAGGTCTGTTGTTTCTGACTCAATCAAACTGTAAACCTGTTCTTGCTCTTCAATTGGCAGCAGTGGAATGCGACCTGTGACTCGACTAATCAGCTCAATTTCTGAGCTGCCTTGTAAGTTTGCAGACGGGTAGCCTAGCTTTGCCTGTAACTCTGGGTCATCTTCTAGAATCTCAGTGACCACAGCTTCACCATAGACGTTCATAAAGTCCACAACATTTGTGACCGAGAGATCTGAGTCACGGGAGGCGGTCGTATTCGCATTGAGGGAAGCCATCTTCTTTGCCAGCAGTGCCCCCAACCGTTTCTCCGCAGGCAAGTCAGACATCAATAGGGTAAATTTGGGCTCAACCACCTGTCCAAACCGATTGGCGCGTCCAAGCATCTGCATGACCTGGTTGATATCCCGTTCGGCCTGAGCCACAATCATGTGACGCGGGCGCTGGTCAGCAAATTTCTTTGAGGCATGAAGGCTTATCCCAGTGGAGCCAGAGCGGTTGAGGATGACTACATCCAACTGACCGCGATTGAAACGATTGACCACCTCAATTTTGCCCTGGGGCCGAGTTTCACGACTGGAGCGCCGCGCATAGCTCATCTGACCCGTAATACCGTAATCAACAATATTTTTGCGTCCTGTGATTTCATCTACGGAATAGCCTTCTTGTCGCAGCCGCCATTTGATGTAGTCGATAGAGCTGAGAGGCACGGCTGAGAGATCGGTCTGGGCAATCAGCTCACGAGCTTCGTCATAGGCCGCAACCCCATCCGGGCCTAGCTCTGCATCGGTCAAAGGGCGTCGGGTTTGCAATCCCTCAAAATCCTTGAGAACAACATCGCGAGAGCGCTCCAGATAGCGATCTAAGACATCACCAAAGGAAATGTCGATAGCGTCGTCGGGTTCGAGCCCGTTGTCCTTGGCGTACCAATCGATGAAGGCATCCATCGTTGAAGCCACTGCAATCAGAGGTTTCTCGCCATTTTGGAGTGCCTGAATCGAAGCTTGAACGGTCGCTTCTGCTTTCTGACACAGCAGTCCCTGGTCAATAGCGTTGTGCATCAGGGAGGTGAAGTTAGTGGAATGCACACCCACCTGACCAATCGCGTTGTCCGATCCAAACTGCTTAGCTTCTTTTTTAATTTCCTTTCGGAGTTCGCTCAAGGCTTCGATTTTAGTCCGATCAAATGCGTCTACTGCTCGCATAATCGCTGAGATGCCATCAGCCACCTCTCGGTCTACGGGTATCACCTGAGCTTTGAAAGAGATATTTTCAAAAGATCGCTCTCGTCTCAGCAGCTGGCCCGAGGCTACAAACTTGGTCGCCATCATCTGCTGGAGTGGGATGCCCCCAGACCGGAGGATGTTTTCTAAACTGCTCAAGCTAGAGACCGCCTGCATTGCATCGCTGCGGCGAGCATAGAGATCCATTACAGCCGGATCTTTGGTCGCTGTAGCGCTCAAGAAGACTGCCCCCGCACAGCGATCGATCAACTTCCGCACAAATTCAGCTCGATTGGGTGGGCCGCTGGTCTTCCAAGACTGTGATTGCCCCGTACTGCCTCCTGCCTCATGAGACTCATCAAAAATGAAGACGGCTCTGGGGGCAAGGGCTCTGAAGAACTGACGACGGAAGGGCTCTTTGTTCTTGATGGTTTGTAGCTGACTGTAGGTGGTAAACACAGCGTCATAGTCCTGTCCCAAACTCCCCTGCTGAACGATTCGTCGCATTTCTGCTTCCTGCTCAGCGCCGCTGCCGGTCTTTAGCTTGCGGCCATCGTCTAGCTCAAGGGACAGACTGTTGTTAGTCGGGAACGGCTTGAATCCTGGCTTCCCGATATCAGCCAAATCGTTGATCATCGCATTGTAGAGATCGGGCTGTCGGGTGACAAAGATAGGGATGAAGCCCTGCCGCCGGGCATCAATAATGTTGGCTGCACCAAAGCGTCCCTTACCGTTGCCAGTCTGGTCGCCATTGAGAAAGATTTTGCCTTGGTCTCGTTGGTCGAAAGCCAGTGCTAGCGAGTCAATCTGCTCAGCATAAAGCACCCGCCACATTGCTGTAGGTGAGTCATAGTCGAGTCGCTGACAAACAAACTCATCGATGTCACCTCGTCTGCGCTCAACTTTGTCAAGGGCAGTCTGAGCCGCTGCCGCCATGTTTGCTGGGATGAGCGTGCCGGGTGAAGTGCCTTTGCTGCGAGGAACGTAGGCAATATTATGAGATTGAGAATCAATCTGTATGTCCTGTTCAGGTGTGGCCATCGTGGATTGCCTCAACTCATCTCGGCGGTCAGGTAGCTCAGCCAGGTTTCCAGTGTGATCTCGTCGTTGTGTTCGCTCCGCCAGTCTTTCTGAATGGTGGGTTCGCTCGGGAGCTGCACGGGTGTCGGGAAGACCCAGCCGTTTTGCAGCTCGAACTTGGCCATCAGCGTCTCGTTGTAGCGCACCAGGGTTTCGCTCCAGTCCTCGGCCCATTCCTCTATCGGCCTCAAGTCTTGCGTCCCTGGCGTATGAAGGACTGGCGGGGTTTGTGGCGAGTAAAGCGTCTTGAGAGCCCTGGCTAATCGGCGAGCCATTGCTTCTTGAGACTCGTTGGTTTCCCCCATCCAGACGTAAATCATCCACTGAATCCGTAGCATCATGAGTTTCAAGTAGATCTCGTCGGTCATTTCCTGAAGGTCGGGCGGTATTCGTACCATGAATAAGCCCTGATCTCCGGTTCCCTTGGGTTTCCAAACCTGGGAAAAGTCTTGATAATCCTGGTAGGTGGGTGGTTGCGTGGTGTAGTTTCTCATTTGGAATCAGCTCCTTGAGTTCATCAAAAGTTTTATAGATAGGCGGGACAGCCGCTGCCGGGAGGGGTCGTTCAGATGGACTTCGGCCTTCAATCAAAATCAGGTCGATGGGAAAACCGGCTCCCTGTTTGCGATAGAGATCTCCCCAGATAGAGATTTGCTGAGTGACGTTGTACTGTTGATAGAGAGCATAGAAAAATCCTCGACTTTCTATCGTGTTGTATCGCTTAGAGCGCAGTGCCTCATCTGTTCCTAATTTGCCTCCCAAAATTAGAACTGCCTTGCCATCAGCTCTCATCGCTGATAAAGCAAGGAGTGAGATGGCCTGATCAATCTGAGTTGTTCCTCTGCGATTTCCAGGTAAAACAAATCGTCGCCGTTGGCCTTTGGTGTCCCGCACCGAGCCGAAGGGAGGATTTGCGATCACCACATCATGCAATTGACTGGGCTGGTAGCTGAGCGCATTGTGCTGAGTTACTTGATAGCCCTGCGATCTCAAATCCTCAGCTCGCTCAGGATTCAGCTCATTCACGGTTGCCTTAGTCAGATCTGTTGCCAGCAGCAACGCTCCATGCCCGGCAGTCGGTTCGTAGACCGTTGTGTCTGGAGTAATCCCTGCTAGCGTAGAAGCCAGATAAGCAATTGGAATCGGTGTGCTGTAAGCCTGTTGAAGCACGCTGGTAGAAGAGCGAACATTCAGTGATGGCTGTCGAGCGTGCAAATCCACCAGGCGATCATAGGCTTCGTGAAAAGTTTCGGCGTCCTGAATAATTACTCGGGCAGCTCTCACTAACCCAGACTCAATCGCCTCATCTACCTGTTTGGCGAGGGCCGTACCCGGACTCACCTTTTCGGTCAGAACCGCAGCCGCATATTTTCTGGCCTGGGTAATCGTGGCAAAGCACCCGCCCGTCAGAAAATGATAGGCAAAGGTATCTACCAGCGATAGTTGAGCCTCCGCCATGGTTACTCACCCATCGCTATACCTGACGTGCGATCTCGCTGCCGGTTATGCAGAGGTGTCACCGTCGCAGGCTGTGACAGCTTCAAATCTTGACTCAGCTCCCGGTCAATAAACCGAAAGTAGGCAATATCTCTCGGGCCAAGATTGGACTGGATTTTGCCATTGTCGATATTGAGGATTTCCCCATCGTGAGCTGACTGAATTTTCAAGCTGTTGGGTGTCTCCTCAATACGGTACTGGCTGCCTCCTTGGAATACCCGCTTTCCTTGAAGATTGGGGCGACTGCCAGTGACATCCAGCAGCTTTCGAGCGGTTTTGGCCAGAGTCAATGCTGTCAGGTCTCGGGTGAGGCCAGCATCCCCTGCGGGTGAGAGATTGCCTAACTGCCTGACTCGCATCGGTGGTTCCGAAGAAATTCCCTCTAGCCCATTAATCTGAATCTGCTGACGGGCTTGCATGAAGTCATTTTCTTGAGAGGCAACCATATCATTCTTGACAATGCTCAGCCCCCAGCGTGTCTTACGAAACATCATCAGATCGGTCCCCTCTCGATCCGAGATCGTGACCATGCGCCCTCTAAAACTAAGGGTATATTTCTCAGACTGGTAAAGCCCTTTGCCACGGCTCTCTGAAACGCCATATTTTTGCAGCAAGTTCATTGCGGTGGTTGCAATCTGACGGCTGCGAATATTAGCGGCAACAGCTACAATTCGATTTGCCAAATGCTGCGAAGAGCGCTGCATGACACGAGTCGTCTGCTGCATCCATTTGCGAGCAGCCTGATCTGCGACCTGATAGTTTTGGCGTTCCAGGACATCGAGAATAGAGACAACTTTCTGGGGTTGGCTCAGGGCAGATGGGGTTTGAGCAGGTTGGCTGGGTGCAGATGGAGGTTGGACGAACTGGGGTGATTGTTCCGCCGGTTGAGAAGCTGCCTTCGATTCCAAAACAGGCTCTGGTTTTACTTTCGACTCCAAAGCGGCCTTTACAACTGGTGGAGCGACGATAGGGACTTCCGGCTCAGCCAAAACTTGAGGTTTAGAGTCTTGGGAGGCGGATGCTCTAGAAGGTATTTCAGTATCAGCCGTGACCTGAGATTCAGAGTCTTGAGGCACAGGATCTCTAGAAGGTGTTTCAACAGATTTAGCTTGAGCTTCCAAAGGTTGGCTAACCTGCTCTGGGTGAAGACGATTGGTCTCAACGGCCCCTTTGCTCATACGATAAACCAGCTCATCGCCTGCTTTAATGTTGATGGTGCCTTTGACATCCGTTGTCGGTTCTGAATCCGACTGCTGAGGTGCATCCACAGCCGTTTGCAGCAGCTTCAGCTTATTGGGATTAAGCTTGTTGATAGGTTTCTTATCGGCATAGCCGTCTCGGTAGACAATCTCTCGCCCCATCTTGATTTCAATAGGTTCTGGTTGTTCCATCGGCAGGTCAACCTCGGTGTCTGATAGTTCAGCTGCGGATTCTTCTTGTTTTTCTTGCTGACGAATCGCTCGGATGCGATCCCGCAGCATCTGAATAAAGGCTTGAATCGCCTCCGCTGTTGACTGAGCAGTCGCCACGGTCATTTCACTTGAAGCCAGCGTGGTGTGAGCATAGTCCTGCTCAATTTGTTTGGCTTCGCCAGGATTTACGGTTGCTTGCATAGCTCCTCCTTGAGAGATTCCAAAACATCAATATCTAGCAGAGGCATGGCTTGAATACGATTGATTACGGTCATGCCCTGGATTGAGAAGAAAGCGGTTTCATTGTCGATGACCCACTCTATGAGATCGGGTTGGTAGTCGGATGAGATCGCAGGTAGCTGCTGCTGTATCTGCCCGTCTTTCCACAGCACCACTGTCACATCATCAAATAGCACTTCGATCTCACGAGGCACATACTCTGCTGAGAACGGCGGCTGGTTGAGAACTGGTACCAACTCAGCCGCGATCTGGGGATATAGCAGCAAAGCTGCTACAGTTTTAGCCGGTAGTTTATTTCTCAGAGTCTGAGATAGAAACTGTTCAGGGGCTTGAATAGAAACACTCATGGGAGACTCTCCTAAAGTAAGCTGCTGTATTTGTCGATCAGGCCGGTTGGGTCAGGATAGGGAGAATTAACCGGCATTTGTGGCTCCGGCAACATGGCTTCAACCATCTGCCGCCGCTTTTCTAAATCTTCAGTCGTAGGAATTCGCTGGGGGCTACGCTGCACCAGTCGAGCATGAATTTTGTCCCATAGCACTTTACTTGCCTCACTGGTCTGGATATCTGCTTTGGGAATTTTGATAGCCTGCTGAATCGGGATAGCGGCTTCACCCCCTGATGTGAAGCCAGGATTGATCAGAACACACTTGCCCGGCGGCAATCGTAGAAACTGACTGGGCTCAAACAGCTTGCGCGTCCGATCCTGTTCAGAAATTGTAGTGCTGGTTTTACTACCCCCTCGATTTCGAGATTTTTGTTTATATTGAATTTCCTCATCTCCTAGAAAATCAGAGAACATCCGAGCCGCCTCATATTCCTGTGGATTGAAGATAGCTTTGGTTGCGCAGGCTCCCAGGATGGCGCGGGCGAGTTCTCGGCCATAGGTTTTCTCTAGCTGCACCAGGTTCTGAAAACCGAGGGTGACGGCTAATCCATCTTCTCGGTTTTCATTAAGCCACTGCACCAGCGTAGGCAGATAGAGCGTAGGCAGTTCATCGATAGCAACAATCAGAGGATCTTTCCGTCGCCGTGCAACATTACGAGTCACAATCATGTGCAGTACGGTAGCCACCAACGGCCCTACCACATCTCGCCGTTCCCGATCCATCCCAAAAATCAGCAGCTGCTTGCCTTCAAGATCCAAGGGAATAGAAGTTCGACCACAAAAAGCGCCCAGCACGCCTGCTTTCATAAAGCGAGTAAACGTCTCACTGGCGCTGCCCACGATGCCGCTGGCAGTTTTTTCAGCATCCTTGACCCCAATCAGTTGCGTAAACGAGACCCGAATCCACTTGTTCAAATGCTCAGCAGCGGCAACTCGATTGCCTAGATTGGTAAGCCCTAGCACCGCCTGAGCCGTCATGATGTCAGGATATTGCGTAGACCTGGCCAGCATCAACAGCGCCTCTGTCAGCTGATCGCCTGCAGCTGCGAAGAAGCCATCTTCTGTACTCTGGGTCATCAGGCGAAAGTTTTTGTTCAGAACAGTCGCAATTTGTCGAGCCATTTCCGCATCCGATTCGTCACGGAGAAAGTCAATTGGGTTGCAGACGTCCGACTCGGGGAAGCCAGGTGCAAAGACGCGCACCTCATAGCCAAGCTTGGCAGCATAGGCAGCGTGACGAGCGCTCTGGGTTGGATATTTGAAGTCATACAGGGCAATTGGCAAACCCTGATCCAGAGCAGAGCGAATCAGTGGATCGATGATGCTGAAGGTTTTCCCAGAGCCGGGACCACCGCAAACCGCAGCGCCTCGCTGAAGGTCTGGCAGGTAAAGCGATTTGGCATCCTTCTCACGAGTCGGCTTGCCAATGTAGAGCGAAACCGCATTTCGTTTGCGTGCCTTCAGCTGGTTGAGTGCGCGTTTCCGGGCAGCTGATTTTTCTTTTCCACCCCCGAAGCGACTGGTGGCGAGCTTCCCTTTCTTCCGCTTTCCCAGTAGAGAGAATCCTGCAATCAAGATAACGCAACCTAGTAGCACCAAACCATTCTTCGACTGGAGTGAAGAGAACAGCTGAGACAGGGACTGGGTTGAAGCCGTGTCTACTTGACCGAGCGTGGAAGGGCGTTCTATGTAATAGCGCATCATCGGTCTTCTCCTCAGAAAAGCACTTCGTAACTGTCGGGTGGCAGCTCAATTCCTAGCTGCTCCAATGCCCAAACGTATTCCTGAGGAAATACGCTGAGAGTCCCTTCAGACGTAGAGGCAAGATATTCGTTTAGCTGTTGCTGATAAGCCTCTCGCCCACCCTGTTCGCGTAGAACACGAGTATAGCGTTGCAGTGCCAAGTCTCTGGCAACATTAAGCGAGATATAGTGGCTGAGAACTGGGTCATCCTCGGGCAGCACAGATCGACAGTGATCTCGGAAGTTGACGTAAATCAGGACTTCTAGATAACCACCTGTGTTATCCAAAAATTCATTTCCCTCCCAGGCTGTTCCGATCAGGTAGTAACGACCGTCCATATTTTCAACCGAGCCCCAAAGCTTTGTTGTTTGGGTGGACTCGGGTAAACAAACATAAACCTCATCGGGGATATGATCTGAGACTTGAGCCAGACTGAAGCTAACCAAACCGATTAGCCCAATCAGCCCAACAAAAATGCCTATCAGAATAGTGAAAATGGAGCGACTGCGTCTCATGAGCAAACCTCTAGCGAAGGTAGTCGATGGGGTTTTGAGGTTGACCGTTCTGACGAACCTCGAAATGTAGGTGGGGACCAGTCGAGTAGCCAGAACTGTCGGCTCGACCTATCGGATCGCCCTGGGCAATGATGTCGCCTGCTTGAACAAAGAAACCTTGCAGATGGGCATAGTAGGTCTCGTAGCCATTGCCGTGATCGACGATGACCAGCCTGCCATAGCCCGTTGTGAGAGAACCGCTGACATCGGCGAAGGTAACCTCTCCACCATCGGCAGCTTGAACAACGGTGCCAGTGGGGGTGCCCAAATCAACGCCTGCATGGAGACGGCGATCGCCATGAACTGGATGAGTTCGATAGCCAAAACCACTGGTGACGGAATATCCAGGTGCTGGGTTATCAAACTCTCCTGTTGCGACACCAACTTCTCCTGGGCTTCTTTCTACTGGAGTCGGCATTGGGCTAGGTTCACCCGTTTGTGGATCAATCCCCTTTGCGGAGGCGACTTCAGCCGAGGCCGTAGAGGAAAGCCCCTCCTTGACCTGTCCGAGAAACATCATGCCTTCTTCCTGCACGGGTAGCCAGGGGATTGGGCCAATAAAGTACGGCGTGCAGCCCAGGTCTACAAAGGCACTGCTGACACACATCCGAAAATAAAGGCCAGTTTCGGCAATACCTGTAGCTTCATCAGTTTCTAAGACAACCACTTTGAAGGCATTGCCGAAAGGATGTCTCCCAGTTGGTTCCAGGCCACCATTGACGCTCGCTAAGACACCCTTTCCACCGCGCACCTGCTGATATTTTCCAGAAATCCATTGAGTACCTTCTACCAGCTGCGGTTGCCCCATTTCCAGGTGAGCACACTCAGCGTCACAGGGAACATTGAAGCCTTCCACGTAGCTGCCGCTGATAGTATTATTCCGATCACCTTCTGCTGTACCAAACACAACATCTACCATGCCGACCATTACACCCAGTTCCGCAATGGGGTTGGGGAAGTCAGCAAAGGGGACATCTGCCAAGCCGGGAATGTCTTCGATGACAGTTTGCTGCCAATTCTGAAAGTTTTCTAAGGGCACATCTTGGATGCCGGGAATAGAGGGCAGGTCATATTGCTCTAGGTTCAGTTCGCTCAAACTAAGATCGGCGATGGCCTGCTCTTGAATCACCTCAGCAAGGGTGTCCTGAGGACTCGCGACTCCAGTGAGCAAGTCGGCGATGGGCTCAATCTCTTGAAGCTGACGATTAGCCAGATCGGGGATTGCGTCAATCAGATTGCCGATTGTCTGCCAGCCAACAAGAGCCAAATCTGCTAAACGTAATGTATCTATATCCAAACCTGCAAGAGCAGCGATCTCATAAAGAGAGAATTGCTGAAGTTGAAAGCTGTCTTGGAAATCTCCTAGAAACATATACTGGTCAGCAGTTTGACCCATCTCCCAATCACGAGAGGGATCATAGCCAAGCTCCCGAATGAGATCGGTCGGCACTTGGAATGAACCAGCTTCCAGAATGGCAGGCAGTGTGCGAAGCGTAATTTGTGCCCAGTCGGGTTTAGTGCCCATCATCTGATCTTCAATGACGGGTACAGGAGACCCTGGCTGCCAGCTAGAAAGAACAGGGCGAGCAGTCAGGCTATGAATGCTCATGACGAGCGCCAGAACAATGGGGACTAAAATTGGCAACAGTTTTGGCAATGGCTGCCGCCTTCGTACGAAATAATGTCTATTCATGGTCTTCACCTGTATTGAGAGGTGGACGATTGAAAGTTTCTAAAAGAGGATTATCTCTGGCTTGCTTCCCCCACTCGGCTAGCTGAGCAATTAGGTCGAGGGAGACACCGGCTTGTTCTGCCGCTGTTGTAATGTCTGTACCAGCCCGTGCCAGTGAGAGAAACGTTTGTAGCCGATTCCATAAATCTTGTTCTCTGTGGATTAATTCTCTAGATTCAGCAATCCGAATGCCCTCTTCTACATCTATCAGACCTAGCAGGGGATGGATCGGGCTAGCCGGATTGATAGCAACGGTGTGGTAGTTTGGCGTACCAGTGGCTAGCTCAATGCGAAATTCGTAGAGGTGCTGTTCGCCATCTGTCGTTTCTGTAATCACTGTTAGCAGCGTGCCTTCAGCTTGAGGCAGATTCTCAAAATTGAGTCCTTGGATCCGACGCAGATGGATTACTGAGGGGTTGCCCGCTTCACAGTCAGTTTCCACTGCTGTTGGACAAAGTGGTTCATCAAAATCCAGAGCGACTCGACTGGGGTCGTCAATCCAAACCCGGACAATCGTTTCGTCAGTAGGTAGAAAACTGAGATTGGTGCCGTATCCAGGCCAAACGCTGACCACTGGCGATGCGCTACCAGTCAACCCCTGGGCATGATCCGCTGAAATTGGGTACACCGACTGCGCTTGTGCTGGTTGCACAGACACTCCAGTCCAGCAAATTACACCACTGATAACCAAAGGAACCCATTGACTTTTCATAGCGCTACCGTCCGATTGATAAACACTTCGATTTCAGTCCCCGGTGAGAGATACCAAATCGTGGGTCGATCCTGACTTTCTTCGAGAGCAGCTTGATTTCGCTCGGTCATGCGCTCTGTTAGCTCGCCAAAAGCGCCCTCCAGAACCCCGGCTAGGATATCGGAGTCACCGTTTTCTTGAGTCACAACGCTACCTCCAGTATTGGTGACGACCGAAGATGACTCGGGCGCGTTAATCAGCTCAGCAGCTCTGGCGACACCGGCAATCAAGGCGCTGTTGAGATCTCGACCAAACGTAGATGAACCGCGATCATCATATTCTTCAGCGATCAACGGAGTTCCGTTCTCTCCTCTGAATTGAATAGTGTTTTCTGGTAAGGGAATTTCCTGACCTTCCTGAATTATCGAGACTACAGCCAGTCGAGCGAGACCACTCTCATCTACTGACTGCACCTGAGCAACCAGTTGAGCATCAGTTGGCAAACCGACCTCTTCATCCGGAGACAGCAAAGGTTCTGTCAGCTGCACCACAAATTGGAGACTATCTTCTGCTGTTGCCTCGGCCCAAATTAGGGGCGTCACCAGCACGGCAGCAGCTTGGGTGCCGGTCATCAGCGTCGGCGCATGGATGGGTTCTTCATCAAGAATGGCCGCTTCCTCGGCACGATTGATGGCTGGCGCTGAGGATGTTTTAACACTAGCCTGCTCGATGGTGGGTGCTGATGAAGTGTCTGCCTGTGCTAGCTGTACCGGATCTTCTGAAAGAGTATCTTCTCTTGGTGGGATAGGTGTATTGTTTCCTGTAGAATCACCCGTCACTGGACGGCCATAGCTACCAATATGGGATAGCGCCATCCACCGCTCCATCGGGTCTACTTCTGGTTCAATTGGCGCAGGCTGTGCTTGAGGAGCCGGTGCAGCTGGCGTCATCCTGGGCACCGGAGATGACACTCGTGGAACCGGTGCAGCCCGCTGTGCTACTGGCTGAACAGGGCGTGGTGCTGGCGATGGAGCAGGTGAAAACTGGGGGGTCTCAGCTTCGTCAGCAGGCTCTGGCTGTGGTGGTTCAGCCTCTTCTGAGAGAGCTTCGAGTTCGGCTTGCTGGTTTCCCAGAGCCAAATCGGTCAATAATTCACCCCGGTCATCCCTAGCCGAATCTTCATCAGACTCAACCATCGGATCTGGAAAATCTGCCTGGGGTTCTTCCGCTGTTTTAGGATCTCCCCCATTCATGACGCTGTTCGTAAATACCGCCAGTACACCGATGACTAATCCAGTGCCTGCGGCGACTACTCCCAGCTTGGTAAAGGGGTTAGCGGCTAGAGATAGCCTTCTCTTAGGACTGGCTCCAGCTGCTGGAGTATCTTCTAGATCTTCTGGATCGAGGAGAGGCTCGGGTGGATGGGAAGACTCATTATCGGTAGCAGCAGAGACAGGCTCCTGATCAGGATTCTCGCTCGACTCCGATAGCTGAAGCCCAACCAAATCAGCCATTCCCTGCTCATCCCAGAGATTTTCTTGCGAATTCATTTCAGCTCCTCCCGTTCAAGCTCACGGATGGCGTAGATTTGCAAGCCCGCCTGACGGATGCTGTAGATAGCTTCCTCTAGGGCAGTCTTACCAGCAGGAACCGCCGGAGCCGTGACTGCTTCGACAAAGACTTCTCGGTTAAACGGGATAGCTTCACCCAGAGCATTGGCCTCATTGAAAACATACAAATGGGAGACCATATCGACCTTCCAGCGTCCCTCGCCTGCTATCTCAGGTTCTGAGACATGATTGACGACGATGATGACCTGGGTACCTCCTGCAAAAACGTCTGGTGGGGTAAGTTCTGCTACCCGTTGGAGAAATTCTTGGCGAAAATCCTCTGAGAAAGCAAAGCTAGCCTGCCAACTGGCAGTCGCTACTTTTCGTTTGCCCTGCTCCACTTCGACTGGTAATCCTGGATCAGTTTTGGGCTGACTGGCTTCCTCAGCAGTCGTTGCTGGTAAACTGCCGCTCCAGTTAAACATCAGCACAAGCGTGTCATTGACAAAGCGGCGAATAGTTTCGGGTGAGCGATCTTTTGACCCCATCGCCGACACTCGAATGGCCTCACCATCCTGCATTTGCACCAGCGTAGGCGGTGGCTGACGGCTGAGGCGACTGAGAGCACCGGCTTGGAGAAATAAGATCACCAGGATGAGTAGTTGCAGCCCGACACTGCCTAGAACAAACAGCGGCATATAGTGGGTATTGCGCTTCTCGATGAGCTGCACCATGAGAGTTCTCCTGTTGAATAAATTTAGCGACGATAGGCTCTGCGATGACGCGAATAGCGAGGGGAACGAGCCACACCGCCCATCGCCCCAGCCCCCGCGATCACGCCCACAGCGCCAGTAAGCGAACCAAACACGGCCATACCTCCGCCTGATGCCAACGCCAGTGAGAGAATGGGGGCTAATAGCCCCAAAAAGAAAGGTGCAATCAGCGGGTGAGAATTCTCAGCGTTGAGTACCGCTAGAGAAACCAGACCCGAAAGAATGTTGAAGCTCAGCTTGGCGACGGCAATCGAAAAAAAGCCAGTTAGCCAGGCCATGATTGGTTTTGCACCTACTGGCAATAGAGAGCCCCCGACTGCCATCGGCCCTAAAGTAGCTGTTAGCAACATAGAGGCTTCGATTAGCCACTGAAAGGCAATGTGCAGCGCCATCAGAATGCCTCGGGTCGCTGTCTGAAACCCGGAGCCGATCAAGGCTCCACTGAAACGAAGTCCTGACTCAATCGCATTCTCACCAGCTTGGGCCTCTTCTAGAGCGCGGGAGAGGGCGTTGGGATTGCCGGTTCTGGCACGGTAGTCTTCGATAAAGGTTTGGGCTTCAGCGGCTGCTAGCTGAATGCAGTTAGCCCGTTCTTCTGGATTCTGGAGTTCGTAGCATTGGTTGCGTCGCTGGACAATCGTTTGCTCGACAGAATCTTCAAGAACCGCAATTTGATAGGCTTCTTGCAGACGGATATCAGCAGCGGTATAGGTCAGGACTTCTTGATTAATCTGATTGATGTAGTCACGAAGCGTCAGGGTGAACGCGGCTAAGCGACTGCCGTTGTTAGAAAGCAGCACAATTACGAGCAGCGGCCAGATAAAATCGGTGTAGGCGCGACTGCTTTCTCCTTCGACCATTTGTCGAGTCCACTGGGTGAGAAACAGCAGCAGGGTAGCTACCGCAAACAGAATGCCAACTCTCGCTAGAGCGAAGTAGAGTCCACCCTGGAGAACGCTTTCCCAAAGCTGATTCCAACTTTCGGCCACCGCTTCCGACGCGATCTGACCGCCTTCAATGATTTCGGCGGTGTCACGAGGAACTTGAGCGTAAGTGGATGGCCAGATTAAAAACATAAGGGCATAGACTCCTGAGTAAACCTGCATCAATCAGTCATGACGCTGAGGCTAAAATCAAAAAAGACGGGTCTGGGCGCTGATTTGCAGGGTATCCATCGCGCCGCCCATCTGCTGTAGACGGCGAGCACGAGTTTCTTGATCGAGACTTTGAGAAATATTGGTCAGATTGAGGTTGGTCAGCTGGCTATCCTGACGAGATTGCAGTAGCTCTGACTGAACCGCGCCAAGGACTTCTGATTCCAGAGAATTCTGCTGGGCCATTTGTTTGATCGCTTCCTGGGTGGAGACTGCGACCTGGGCAGAGTCGCCATGCTGCTGCACCTGACCGATGGTGTCTTCAATCCAGGTGATTTTTTCTTTTGTCGCTGTTTGACCTTCCTCGCTTAGGATGGAATCAACCTGAGCGCGAGTGAGCTGGCGATCCACTTCATTGGCGGTTTCTGTTGCAGCATAAACTCGGTCTGATTTTGCCAGATCGCCTTCGAGCGTTTCGATTATTTTGTCAGCGATCTCGGAGCGGGCCTGATTTGGGTCAATCAAACCCAGCTCACCCCGAACATTTTGGATGACAACGTCCATATCACCGGGCAGGGTCTCTAGCTGTTCTGATATGGTTTCTTCAATGTAGGTTTTGGCATCCTCAAATGCCTGACGAAAGATACCGAAGATATCTTCAAAAAGGGTATCCACCTGCGAAGCAGCGGCAGGCTTTGCGGGGACTAATAGCAGCGTCGCTGCCAGGAGCGATCCGCAGACCAGACGAAATTTAGATTTCATGACAAAGACTCCAATTCAAAGAGATTAGTGAGAATTGAGAGGCGAGATAGGAACTTCGGGATGGGGATTACGCTGAGCGACCCAACGTTCTGTTATTACCGAGAGTGGTTGTCCTGACTGGATGGAAGCCACTAAGAGTTTGGAGAATTCAGCCAGACCGGTAAAGTCGTTTGGACAATGACGCAGTACCAGCGTTCGTGTAGCCTGCTCATCGGGGTTGTTGGCGACAGCCGCAAGTTGAGCATAGGCCGGATAGTAGCGGCAGTAGGTATAGACGCCGTTGTTATCTAGCAACCATTGGCTGTAGACGCCCTCACGCTTTGGGAAAAAGCTCTCGCTGGCATTGCGGCTGATGATTGATCTGGGATATTTGAGGATGCGCTCGAAGCTCTCCACCGCCATCGGCTGTACTCGACCAATTAGCCGTGTGGTTAGGTTCTGGAAGATTTTTGAACTTGCGGGAGATTTGTAAACCGTATCAGGATCTTGAGCAGAGAGAATAACTCGAATTCCAGCTTTGGCACCGTTGGCGCAGAGTCGGCCAATCAGGGCTCCAATTTCGTCAAATTCAAACAGGATGGGGGCTTCATCAATAAAGAAGATGGAGGCGGGGGCTTCCAGGGCACGGCGCAGGGCGGCGGAATAGGCAGACAGGGCCAGGACGGCGGCATCTTCTTCGTTGGCGAGGTTGCGCAGGGCGAAGACCAACAACTGGGCATCGGTGGGGAAACTGGAGGGGGTGGAAATCGCTTTACCCACCCGGCTGGTGAGCCAGAAGCGCAGTCGCAGTTCAATCATGTTGAGGGCCGCTTCGATGTTGCCACCGACCCGCTGGAGATCCAGGCGATCTGCCGTACAGAAGTCCAGGAAATCGGCCAAGGAGGGGGTTTGCTGCCAGGCGGTGGAGCCCAGGCGACCTTCCATGGCAGCCAGGTAACGCCGCTGGATCTGGGCATCTTCAAAAAAGGCGTTGAGGGCCAGCACCAGAATGGAGCGGATGGTTTGCATCATGACTGAGCCATTGGCGGCTGAACCTACAATCATGGTCAGCAGGGCAGACTCTAGAAAAGATTGAAAGTCTTGATAGCGCTCTTTTCGCTCATCGGGCGACAGGTGGCGCAAGTCCGGCTGCTCGAACAGGTTGTTGGACTCGCGGGAAATATCGAAATAGGCCCCGCTGATAAACTCGGTGTAGTCGGTAAAGGTGGAGGTGCCATCTGGTTTTGGGAAGTCCAGAGCGACCACCGGAAAGCGATAGGAGAGTGCCTGGGTGAGGATGCCAGAGACCAGAACCGATTTACCGGCTCGGGTGGTGGCGAAAAGCCCCAGGTTTTTATGCTGATTGAACAGGTCCAAGTGGATAGGGCTGCCCCCTTCCTCGGCGATTAACTCAAAGCCGCTGGTATCACAAGGCTGAGTTAACACCAGCGGCATTAGACCCGGTACTTCCCCAGTCAGGTAGAGCTGCCGACGCTTGAAAGGATTAGCCATCAGCGCTTCCCAAACAATCGGCAGCGTCTGAAGCCACACCTTCCAGGCATAGTCTTGCTCGCGTTCGACCCAGGCAGGACGACGGAAGCAGCTTTGGAGATAGCGACAGGCTTCATCGAGCTGCTCTAGATTGGATCGGTGTATCAGGAAAACTACAGCAGTGTGGATGGGTAAGGCTCCTTCAAAGAGTTCTTCCTGAGCTTCGATAGAGCGCTTGGCTTTCAGTTCTGCCGCAACATCGACAGAATTCCCTTCCTCTGCTAGATTTGCCGTCAGATTGGATTGCTTCAACATCCGTTGAACGGCAGTCTTCACCAGCATTTCGTTAGCACGAGTTAGCTGGCAGAAGATTTCGGTATCGGCGACAGTATCGCGAGAAAGAACTTCCCAGAGATAGCGCAGTTGGGAAAACTCATTTGCCCAGCCGCCTGGTTTCTCCATGAAGGTGAGCGGCGCAACATACTGACCCTTAACCTTCACCCATTTTTGACCGGCAGTGGGAACTCCGGCACGGGTAAGGAGGGTGGTGCTGTGAACTTCAGAGTTAATCTGCTCGTGCAGTCCCTGATCGTTCAAGATGATCAGCTGAGGAATCTCAATCGGTTCACTAGCGTTAAACCGCTGCCAGAGGAGCTGCCAGAGAGCGGCCTCATCAAAAGGTCTGATGCTCAGGCCCATCTTGTTGGAGAGTACCTGCTCCCACAGCAGAAAGCCATCGGTAAAGGCTTTGGTGATCACCGTTTGCAGGCGTTGATTTTTGGCCTGGCGGAGTTCGCCTGTAAAGGACTTCCACAGCGTTTCGCCTTTTGCGATCAGTTTCTCGATCAGATCCTGGGCACCTTCTGACCCGCTTTCGACGGTGTAGGTGACGTAGAGCCGCAGAAACTTGGGCTTGCGTAGACCTTGCTGGGTGAGCTGCTGGACGCGGGCTCGCTCTGCGGTGACTAAGAACTTTAATGGCTGGCTGGGGGCGCGATCGCACAGCTCACCCAACTCTTTCTGCCGCGCCGCATCTGACGAAAAAGAACCCAAATGCAGCGTCAGTCGCTCATTACCGGGCAGATCCTTGAGCCCAGACTCCAACTGGCTGAAGGCAGTTTCAATCTGCTCATCCGTCAGCGTATTGTGAATGCCTTTGCAATCAAAGCCAAACACGAAACATAGGTGCTCGCGATTTTTACCTTTGGTCAGAACGTAAGCCCCGACCTGCCGTCCGCGTAGCTCGACCCGCAGCAGCGCTGCCAGGTGCAGAGCGTCCTCGAATGGGGTCAGCGAACCGACGAACTGACTGCCGAGTTTGAGTCGGTGTTTGCCGATTTTTTGTTTCATCGCTGGTAAACCTCAGATATCGGGCATAGCCGCGACTCCAGGTGGGAGTCGGCACAAATTTGGCCGTAAACTTCCAGCTTTTGCCCCCGGTGAGAATCCACCAGGTAGACACGCCCCAGGCGGTAATGAACCCAATCGAAATCCAGCTCAGGTTGAACCCACGCCCGATCAGGTAAGCCACCCCGGTAATGCAGAACCAGGGAATGATCTGATCGGCAGGGATCGGCCCCAGGCGAGGCTGAGACCCCAGAATGGTATTGACTGGACGAAAATTGGATGGCATACCGCTCAAGCAGCCCTGAAAGTACGATTGGCTCTGCACCCTGAGCGTCAATCAGCACTATGAATCAGTGCATTAACCAGTAATCAACGTGGTGAGGATATCGGCGGCGGTGACCGCAATGATGATGATCAGCGGCGTCCGCGCAATCGTTTGCCAGTCCTCATCCTGGCGGGCGGAGTTGATCACCCGCACCAGCGAAATGCCCACATACAGCAGGAATAAGCCCCTCAACACGTTAAAGACCAGCGGGATGGCATCACCCGTGTCAGTGCCAAAGTTGCTTTCCATCCAGCTCTCGGCTTCACCAAAGAACTGAGCCTGGGCGGGATGGGCCATCAAAGTCATGAGTAGAAACAGCCCCAGGCCAGTCACCAGAAGGGCTCTGGCGATAAAGCGCTGACGCTGAATGAACCGTTGAGCTGGGGGATATCGGCGGGTAAAGGCCCTGCGCCAGGTGAAGCTGGTGCCTAAAACGACGGTGAATATCGGCAGCCACACCAAGCTATGCAGCAGCGCATCCACCCAGAAAAAACTGACAGCGATAGCCGTCAAAACTGGAATCAAGGCTTGAAGTTTACTATCAGTAACCCAATCGGTTGATTGGGTCGGCTTGAATAATTTACTAGACCGTCTTGGCTGAGTCTGACTGATCATTTTGACCTCCTGAAATCAGGTCAGAGCGCAGCGACTTTCAGGACTTAAAAAGGTGACTGTGAATGTAGAGTTTATTCACAGGATTTTTTTCAATATAGCAGTTGCTATCAGGCTGTCAACCATCAAAGATTCAGATAGATAAATCGCTGAATCTCAACCTCAAGGCTACTTCAGAAATGGATTCAGAGTTTGATCTCTTAACCTTGTGGGACATTAATCATGATATTGAAGCCTTACCGTAAAGACATATTTAGAATGGTCTATTTGAATACTTAGAGTCAAAAAAAGCAGTCAGAATAAATTTAAAAATATAGTGCTTATAAACTCTGGGATCAAAATCGTATAAATCAATACATAATCAATCTTTTTGTATTCTCCTGATTTTTGTTTGCCATCTCTGTTAATTGATTAATCGCCTAGCTTCTCGTAGATTTCCTAATACCAACTTCAGCAAAATAGACCCAACTCGATCGTATTTTAATAGAGCTAATCCATATACTGACGTCAAGACGTGTTGATGTCTTCTAGTAGATGCGTTTTAATGGCTGCATATCTGTTCCTGCCTCGGTCAAGATGCCCATCCGTTGAGACAGCTTTGAAAAAACGCACCGGGAGCAAGTGCTATGAAGACATTAAGCTGCCTGTCGCTATCGGGGGGACAGGGTAAGACATCGAGTGCGTTGCTGTTGGGGCGATTGCTGGCTCATCAGCGCCATCGGGTACTGATGGTGGATGCGGACCCCCAGGCGAATCTGACGTTTTATCTGGGGCATGAGGTGCGATCAGATGCGCCCACGCTGCTGGAGGTCTTGAAGCGCCAGGTAGAAACGGCAGACGGGATTTATCCGCTGGCTTACGAGCATCTGTATTTGATCCCGGCGGATGAGGGGTTGCACAAGGCGCAGGAGTATTTGGCCACCAGTGGGATGGGAGCGCTGGCGTTGCGGTATTGCCTGGAGACGGTGGCAGCGTTGTTTGACTATTGCCTGATCGACTCGCCGCCCCAGCGCACGCAGATTTGTCTGTCGGTGGTGGGGGCGTCTGACTTGGTGTTGATCCCGGCGGAGGCTTCGACGAAGGGGGTGAATTCGCTATTACTCAGTCTGGATCTGCTGGAGGAGCTGAGGGCGACTCGGGCGTTTAGGGGACAGGTGTTGGGGGTGTTGCCGTTTCGAGATAAGTGGTTTGGGCGATCTCAAGCGACGGATAGTCGGGAGGCGATCTCAGCCATGCGACAGGTGGTGGGTGACATCCCGGTTTTGCCCTCGATTGTGGAAAGTGAGCGATATAAGCAGGCGATCCGGCTGGGGCGGCTGCTCTCGGAGATGGGTCATGCGGACCTGGAATATCCACTGCATCGGATTATTGAGCTATTGGGGCAGGCATAGGATGAATGAGGATGCTCTGGAACGGTTAATGCAGCGGAAGCGGCCCAGTGTGCCCCCTCGAACGGATGCGCTGGTACCGACCTCGCCGGTTGTGAAGTCTGGTCAAGGGAATGACACCACTGATGAGCCCCCAGGATATACTGACGCTGGTGTGTCTACAGGTGTTGACGTCAATATGTCTACACAGCATGATGAGACGGATTTGCCGCAACTGGTACGGACGACGACGCGGTTGGAAGCGCATATTGATAAGGCGCTACGCCATCTCTGTATGGATGAGAAGGTGACGAAGGAGGTGTGGTTTGAGGCGGCTTATCTGTATCTGGTGGAGCATCCGAAGGCGATGAAAGCGGTGAATGGGTTGGCGAAGCAGCGATATCAGCGGCGGAAACGGGCGGCGGATTTGAGGAAGTTGGAGACGATGCAGAAGCGGTTAAAGGGCTAGGATTTTTAATCCGCAGATACTTCTCATCTTCCAAGCATTCAAGGATCACCACAAAATGTAGAGATCACCAACACTAATTCTTAATCTTGAAGCAGTAAGGTTTAAAGTTAGTTACTGGAACTTAGGAGATAGTAAACAGTGCATACTATTAACCAGTTTCTTGTAATCCAGCCGCAATCGCATCGATAGAAAATAGTGTGCCTCGCAACAATTCACCACGACTGTAGCGTGATTCTCTTCTACCCAAAGACACAGCAACATCGCGATGTTCTCGAAAGCGTTTAACTAGCTCAACTTGTAAAAAGCCAAGTGGAGCAATAGTTTCTTCTCGAAATTGTAAAGATCGCTGCAAGTCAGGATTGTCATCTAACAATTGTTCGTGTGATGTGATCAACAAAATTAGATCGCGAGTCAAATTATACTCGCTGACTATTTGCTCAAAAATTGCCTCGAACCGTTTTTGATCCTCGGGTTGGGATAGTTGTTGTAAGTAATGATGAGCGATTCGCAAATTTACTTTGGCTAGAGCCATCTCACACTTCGAAACAACCATATGAAAGAATGGCCATTTGTGATAAAAGGAGCGTAACAGCTTTATATGCTCATCTGGTGCTTTCTCTAAAAAGCCTTGAAGCGCGGTGCCAACTCCGTACCAAGATTGAAGAGAAAACCGAGATTGATTCCAACTGAACATCCATGGTATAGTCCCTAGTTCAGCAGTTTTCCCACTTCTGCTCTTCCCAAACTTAGGCCGAGAGCTAATTTGGAGTTGGGAAATCTCATCGAAGGGAGTAACTCTATAGAAAAAATCAACAAAGCCTGGCTGTTCATAAACTAGATCGCGATAGGCAGAACTAGCACGCGCAGATAATTCTGTCATAATTTCATTCCAAGGTTGAATCTCATCATATCCGCTTGGCAGTAAACTTAATTGTAAAACTGCAGATGCGACACCTTCTAAGTTAGATAAGGCCACCTCTGGTAGAAGATATTTAGCAGCTAAATCTTCTCCTTGCTCTGTAATTTTTATTCGACCATCTATGACTTTCCCTGGCTGAGCAAGAATCGTTTCATGAATAAGGCCACCACCACGCCCTATTGAGCCACCCTTTTCATAGAGAATTCTTAGAAATATGCCATGTTTTTCAGCCATTTTCTGTAGAGAATACTGTGCTTTATGGATTTCCCAGTTACTACTGAGAAATCCTATATCTTTATTAGTTTCAGAATAGCTAACTAGCAATTCCTGAATAAATATTGGCTCTTCTTGATATGGGTCTTTGCCCTCTTTTTCCAAAAAGGTTTGATATAAAGGTAAATCAAACAATGTAGACATAACTTTTGTAGCTAGATTCAGATCTTCTAGTGTTTCAAATGAGGGAACAACCTGAATTGCACTATGCTCTGTAGCAGGGTTATAAAGACTGGCTTCTTTAGCAAGAAGAAGAGCTTCTAAGACATGACTGGCCCGATTGCATTGAGAAATAATATATTTTTGACAAATTCCGAGACCAAATTCTTTTTGAAGAGCGGCAATCATGCGAAAGGTTTGAAGGCGTTCATTTGTTTTTTTAGATAGAGGTAACATTAAAGCTCCCAAAGGGCGAAGAGACTTTAGTTCCGTTACCAACCACAACACTCGCTCCTCTTCAGTGAGCTCGTTATACCGACGAGGTGAAAGCTTTAGATATCCAATAATTTCATCTACGGCATTAGTATGAACAGAACAGTTCTGCTTTATGTCCAAATGTGCGAAACTAAACCCAAAAACTTCTACTTGGCAGATCAAATCATTGAGCTGCTGACAAACCAAACCGGTGCCTTCAAGGCTCTGCTGAATCAAATATAACTCTGCTAAAAACTCTTCTGCAGAGCTGTAGAACTGGGGAGAAGTTTCTACTAAATTCTCTGCCTGAGTGTAAATGATCTCATGGAGTTTTTGGCTACGTTCATAGGTGTTGATCAAACGATGTTCGATAAAGACCAATTTAAGCCGGTAGGGTTCCTGGCGATAGCGAATAGAATATTGCTCGTACACATCGGGTAGAACTAAACGATCCTCCTCTAGTGATTCGAGTATCGCTGAGAAAACCTCGCTCCAATGCAATGATGGGCTGAGCAAGCCGGTAAGCTTTCGAACAGAGTCGATATACTTTCGTAATACTAAGTTGCGCTGGTGACAAGCTGCTTTCCACGTGATTTCAGGTGAAACAGACGGATTACCATCTTGATCTGCTCCAACCCAGGAGCCAAGCCTGCAAAAGTTACGTTTGGGTAGACGCATATTGCGGTAATTATCTTTAAGTGCTTGATGAAAGCGTTGATAGAGCGAAGGAATTACATCAAACAGTACATCCTGAAAATAATGAAGTGTAAAATCTACTTCATCTAATACATGGGGTTTAAACTGATGCAGCTCATCTGTACGCCACCAAAGCGTTAGTTCGTTTATGAAATGTTCTCGCAGATTTTTGACTTCTGTTGAGGACAAGGAACTTTTATTCATCAATTTCTCTTCGGCTCTATCGATTTTCCGCAAAATCTCGACGGTTTTCCGCTGTTTATCTCGAATTGTGTACCGAAAAATCTCTGTTGGATGGGATGTAAATACTAGTTGTACATCTAATCTATCCAAAACTCGCTGCACTTTTTGAGGTGGTACATTCAAACCACGTAATTTTGGAAACAAGACTTGAAATTGGGCACTTATTTCATTTCCTTCATTTATAGTACCTGACCTGAATGTATTTTCTTTCAAAGATGTTTTATATTGTTGTCGAATTCTTTTCTCGAAGCATTGCTCTACAATATTGACTATATGAAAGTAAAGAATCAGAGCCCTTATGAGTCGAATCATCTCCTCCAGACTGAGTTCCTCAACTACTTTAAGCACATCCAAAGTGCTCTCTTCCAATTCTTTGTTTTTTTGAGAGTATATTGATCGCAAACGTACCATCGAATTCAGTATCTCACTGCCACATTCAAGGGCTACGACAGAGTTAACACTATCTTCAATGAACTTGAGAGGATGATTCAGGAAGAAAGGTTCGGTCGACAGACTTTGCAACGCTTCCTCAGTTATGGCCTCCCCTACTACTTGTTCGCTTTGCTTTGGAACTTGACGCAACAATACTTCCAATGCTTGCTTGCGCTTTTGCTCGGATTTTTTACGTTCTTGCTCAAATTGCATCTGCTCTTGCAGCAGTTGGCTCTCTCGTTGTTTTACTTCTAATAACAATTCCTCAGCTTGTTTCTTAGCATTTTTAACTTCTTGTTCAGTCAGTTGTTGTTCAAGTCTTGCCTCCGTTAACTTTTGACGAAGATCTAGATTTTCTTGATGTCGAATAAGAGGAACCAAATAATCATGAACTAACTGATATCGATCAGCGGAAGCTTCTAGTAAGCGCAGCACTATTCCCGAACCAACTAAAATCATTAGAATCAAACGCAATGTCTCCAGATTAAAAATCACACCAAGCGCTTCTAAATCCTGTGCGAGCTCAGTATGAGTTTTAATAGGGCGAGTATTGTTTTCATCAGTTAATAAATATAAAACTAACCTTGCTACCTGCTCATTCACATCGCCGCAATCTTTAACAACTTCTTCTAGGAATCTGTTGACAATCTGGTCTTTAGAACCTTTGTCAAGGTATGTTTGTAGAGTACTGATCTTCTCGACTTGAAGCTGGGTCCCTAAAACCTGCAACTCAATTGGGAGAACTTGACCATATTCTCCTGCTAAGTCTTTCACAACCCTATTGACCAATTTAGGTTCCATACTAAGCTGGGTATCTTCAGTTAATGCTTGAATAACTGATTTAGCATCTTCAGTAGTAAGATTTTCGAGAAAAAATAGAATATCTTTGTGTAAAATGTTGTTTATTTTCTTTAAATTAACGAGACGGTCATTACATTCTAAAATGCGGTGCAAATAGTCTTCTCGTATCGCCAAAAAAACCTTTACATAATCTATCTCTAGACAGGCATCTAGAAACTCATAAAACTGCTTTCTTTGATCAGGATCTTGGCAGGCAAAGAAAAACTCTTCAAATTGATCAAGCACCAAAATCGTCACTAAATTTCGATTCAGAGTATTTTCTTGGAGTTGTCTCAAAATATCTAATGTCGAAATTAGAGGACGATCAGGAACTGATACATTTGGCACCTTTTGGATAGATTTCACTAAATGTTGCCCTAAATCCTCGATCCAGTTAGTATAAATTTGAAGAGTAATGATAGTCAGATTACGTGTATCAAGTGAGGAAGAAGACAAAACTGGGACTAATCCTGCCTGTATTATTGAGCTTTTCCCAACCCCCGAAGGACCGTAAAGGATAGTGAGCCGACAGTCAGTCCTATCCATAATGCGTCTAATTAAATCTTGAACTTTTTGTTGTCGTCCAGAAGCGATTATTTCTTTGGCAATGCGTTCATCCTTTTTTGCAACAGCTGAGATAGGATCAAAAACAGTTTTTGAGGGGCGCAATCGGCCAGCACCAATAAATGCTAAGAAACCATATTGTTGCTTAATAGCTTGTGAAAATTCTTTGATATTAAAAGCTTTGAGATATTCTTTCTGAGCAAAGTATACCTGGCGTAATACATCTAGAATTCGGATATAAAGAAGTGGATCATATTGAGGGTTGGAACTTGTTTTAGCCTTATTTAAGTTATCAATTGCCTCGGAGGTTTGATTGAGATGATACTGTGCTTCTGCTAGTAATAATAAATAAAAACTCTCATAGTGCTGTCTTTCCCACTCCAAGTCAACATTGGGTTTTGAAGGCATTGAATTTGTTGCTAACGCAAGTTCAGCATAATGTTTTGCTGTTTTCCAATTCGAACTTCGTATTGCCACCTCAGCCATTAAGCCATAACCATAAGCAAGTCGAACAGGTTCATGATGTTTCTGATGTAAATCAATAGCTGTTTGAGCAATCTCCTGTAATTCGTCAACTGTCTGTTCATTCAATTGAACTAATACTTCCCCCCAAGCATTGACGAACTTTGCTGCTAACTCATCGTATTGAGCCTGTTGTAGTTCTCTTACACATTGATGGAAATAGTTTTTTGCCTTGCGACATGCTATCTGGTAATCTGCTCGATGCGGAGAAACATACTGACGCCACCACAAGCCTAGATAAAATGCAACGCAACTTAAACGTTGGATAGCAGCAGTAGATTTCTCATCCTTTACGCTTTCATTCCAGATCTTTAAGCTATTTTCATAAAACTGACGAGCGTTAGCTCTTTCGCCAAAAATATCTCTCACTTGCCCTTGAAGGAAAAATAAACTCGCCTCTAGATCACGACTCAAAGGAGCATTACTGCTTAGGAAATCTGAAGCTGCAAAATCCAGTTCCTTTGCATGACGAAAATCAAGAGGTTGATTGAGAGTGACTGTTTTTAGAAATCTACTATCGCCTAAGCTCAAAATCGCGTTGAACACTTTATCTATTGAGCGCTTTAGGCAAGCATCTAATTCATCTATCGAGATACTAAATTCTATGGGAATCGCAGCCCAGCTCTTGAAATCAGGAGCTATTTTGGACATTTTCTTTAAAAGAGAATCATTTACCCATAAAATCAACGGAAAATCAAGCTCTCGGCGAAATTCCTCGCGAATTTGGTTTGTCGAAATTAGTAATTTGTCGATATCAGTTACCGACTCTAAACCAAATATCATTAAGGCTTGAGGATGCTGTTCACTCAACTCCTTCTGAATTTCTGTATAAAGTGATCCTGACGATTCCTGCAAATGCAGTTCATAGATTTGAATAGAACATAGTTCCTTCAATTTTTCCACCATTTGCTCTCTCAGGTGAGCATAATTACATTTCACTAAATTTAGAGAGAATTCTCCCCGAGAAAGCTCAATTGCACGTGCTAAAGTCTTGAGCGATTCCTCATTTGCCAACACTGTTGGATTTTGACTAGAGTTACTCATCTTTAAACCCTTCGCTTTCTACTAAGGCAGGATTTATATCAAACCATCTATCATCTCTTTTGTCTCTGTATTCAAACACAAAAAGGCTGCGGAGAAGTGCTTGATACTCGGGCTCCTCACTTATCATCTTTTCTTGAGAAATGTGACGAAGCAATTGCCATTGCTCATCACTGACAGATAGTTCCAAATCTCCTCGATAACGTTTAATCACAGCTTCTAGACAATTACGAGAAATAGGAGGGTCTATTTGCTGTAAACAACTGTAAAGCAATACCAATAAATTTCGAACATGACCTCCACTAATACAGCAAAGACGCTTCAATGTCTCTAAACTATCAAATACCTCAGTTGCTTGCTCTATTCGTTGAAGCGAATTTAGGCCAGGGAATGCCCTTGCCAATACCATCTGCTGTAACAGTGCAATTCCTTCCTTATTTTCATCACCCTTTCTGGATTTGACTGGCACCATTGGGAGAAGTAAAGGTTGAATCCCGAAACGATTGGTCAACTGTCCAAAGTTATTCGAGAAAATCAGACTAAGTGGAACCGTATAAACCAAATGACATTTCAGTTGTTGTAGTTGATCTCCTCGATCTATAAACAGATATTCTGTTTGGGAACGACCTGAAGCCGTAGGCCTATTATCAATTCGGTCAAGATTGTCAATAATGACAACCAGCCCTTTCTTACCTTGTTGTTTTAATCTCTTTTGAGTAGGCTCTAACAACTCTCGATTCATTGCATCTAAAAGATTGTTTGTTCGCGGCTCCAGATATTGCCTGAGACTCTTACGCAACTCAGGACTATCCTTAGTCTTAGCCGTGATTTTACCAATAATCACTGACAACTCTGCTTCAAACCCTAAATCCAGTGAAGGGATTTTTTTAGCAAGTTCGGCAAATAGGTCAGCAAAACCTCCCAAATAGGGATGCAGTTGAGCTTCTTCTAAGCTTTTTGTCACATGTAAAGCAATAGCTAAAAGTATATCACTGATATCTACATCACCAATATCTAGAGCTTTATTCGACTCAAAATAAACGACATAGAAGTCTTTCTGTTCCAAATCAGTCTTTAGTCGTAGTAGCTCTGTCGATTTTCCACTTCCGATATGCCCAGTAAAAAGCTGGCAGTTTGGTTCGTCCTCTGACAAAGTAATAGTTCTTTCCAGTTGATGGATGATATTACTATCTCGAACTGGAGAGAAATCAATGTAGTACTGTCGATCTTCTGGTCTTCCAACCATCAATGTTTTGCTAGGATTGCAAGCTTTGAAAAATTTTGAAACATTTAGAGACATACTTGTTCATTAAATCCTTAGTTTACAACAGTTTATCTCTAAAGGTCTAATTGGCTGCTCTGAATTTAAGAACGGCTATCCTGATCGTAATTGAAAGCAAATACTACAGCTTTAGTACACGATTATTGCTCAAGTAAACTCAGTTTATATAGTGAATGTACGAATCCTTCCGGTATTTGTTCTGATTGACATAGTTAATGATTAACTATTTAGAGAGCTAGTCTATTCTGCCTCGCACCATACTCTTTTAGATAAGTTTAAATTCAGTACGGCAAATCAATATAATTTTGGCATCAAGTGGCTTAAAATCCAGAAACCCTAGTTAGGATACAGTGTAATAGTCTATTTCTAGGTTCCTCCATAACCTAGCTATTTGATGTGTGCTACAGACAAATATTAAACCTCTAGCAGAAATTATCCACTGGTGGAATTGAGCCTTAAATCAGATAGCACTACTTCATGAGATACCCACCAACTTGGTCCTCTGATTGTTGCCATCTCACCAACAATTTCTTCGATTTTCACCCGATTTAATCCTTTTAACTGCCTCAACCCTTTCCCCACATATTGACAAATATCCCCTACCTTCAACCGCCGCTCACCCATCCCCACGTCTACCACCTCAGTCTCTGGATTCTCCCCCTCAGTAGACACTCTATCTATCTGTAGACCTTCAGTAGACGCCCCATCTACTGTCCGTATCCTATCCATATTAGCCCCTTCAGCCATTTCGGTAGACAAGTAGACACCCTGCCTCATTTCCACCGCAACCACCCCGTCTACCACCCCATCCTGAGCCTTCTCAACCCCGTCTACCCGTCTACCATTTCCTTGAAACCCAAATTTATCAAGCTTTTCAGCAGTAGACACCCCATCTACCCCTCCCTCCTCATCGTCTACCCCGTCTACCGTCGCCCGCCACTGCAACCGATTCCCCATCCCCCTGGTCTCCCCATACCCCATTGCCTCCAACTCCCGAAAATGAGACCGAATCACATCCGAACTCGCCTTCCGTAAACTCCGCTCATAATTCCGCACATCCTTCGCCCGTAGCCAACCCCGTACCCGCGACAGCCGAATCAACTTTGTGTAGACCGGCTCCAACGCCCCGTCTACCGTATCCCCCTCCGCATACAATAATTTCACCTGACCAATAAACCACCGCGCCAGCTTGATTGCCGCCGTCATCGTCTGGGCCGACACCGCCTCCGCCGGTAGACAGCCCGCCACTGACGCATTCAGACAATGCAAGATCAACGCCAGCCGTCCCGTGTACCCCTGCATCTTTGAATAAACTGCCTGCAAACCCTGATGCGTCTCCGTCACCCGCCGCTGATCCAACTGGTCATACCAATCTGCAAACAGCGTCTTCGCCTCGGGGGTGAGCCCATAACACCGGGGCGTTAACCCCACCAACTGTCGGTAGACACCATACAGTCGCTCCGAAATGTCATACCGCACCGTATTGCGCGGAAACGGCGCAGGCTTTAGCGGCAGTAGACACCACAGAAACCGTGCCCACTGACCACTGGCATCGGAGAAATCGCCCATCATCTCCCGCAAGATATCCGGCTGGATAGTCCCCGTAATGCTGAGGCTGGTGCGCGGAATGCTAATGCGAACACCGCTGGCCCGATCCACCTTCAAGCCCGACCCATCAAAGGCCGTCAGCAGCGACTCCTTATCGTTACCCCGCCCATTTCGATACTGGTTCTGCCCCTTAAAGAGCCCTGCCAGCTCATCCGGCGTCACTAAAATCCCCCGCGTCGGCTGCTGCGACTGAATTCTTGCCAGCGCCTCTCGGGTCGCATCCGAGGTGTGATACTCCCGTGGGGTAGGTTTCCGGGGGCGATCGCATCTATCCTCCTTCTTGGTCAGCTCCCATTCCCGCAGCTCCACCTCATATTCTGAGACCGCCCAGTCATAGTCCTGATCCGCCTCTTCCTGCAATCGCGATAAGGGCTTCAGAATCTGCCGCTGGATGGGACTTTTCTTACTGCCCGAGGGAGCCACCAACCCTGTAAACAGAATCGGCGGCACATAGAAGCCCATCCCCGCATCAATTTCCAGCTCCGTCCCCATCTGGAGCAGCGAGGCCGCCACCGGCAGCAGGGTCACCAGCATGGCCGCTGGGGTGGCCCCAATCCAGTTGGCAATGCGAGTCAGCGGTTCCGCCAGGTCGGGGTGGAGATAGTCGCTGAGTTGCAACTCGTAATCGCCAATCTTCAGGAGTTGACTGATTTCAGCGATGCGATCATCTCTTTCTTCTGTCTGCTCCAGCTCCGCCTGGATCGGCTTAATCAAACTCCAGAGATCCCTGGCCGAGAGCCCCACCTCCCGATGCCACTGCACCACCTGCCCCGACAGCTCCAGTTCAGAGGGGGCCTGGGCCAGATAGTCTCGAATCTGGGCCTGGAGCGCTGGCACATTCAGGGATTGGCCTGCTCCTGGCGGGTCAGGGGCGAGTTCTCGCCGTGCCCCCACCGCTGCCCGAATTTGCTCCGCCGTTGCCCCATCCGCAATCCAATCGGCAATGTCCAGCCCACCATGCTTGGGTAAATTCTGCCAGCGCCAGCTATCCGGGTAGACATAGCACCACTGTGCCTGGGGAAAGTCCTCATAGACCTCCGCCATGTGGGCCAGCCCCACCTGATCCTGATCGGGGCACAGCACCAGGCGAGCATCTTTCAGATCCGCGTTATAGTTCCCATAGCTGCGATATTTTTTGGACCCTCCCAGTGTGGTCGTCGCCGGAATCCCCAGCTGCCAGAGCGCATCGGCGCAGCCTTCCCCTTCCACCATCCAGATCGGTTGTCCCGCCGCGATCGCACCCTGCACCTCCCGATAGCGATAGATCGGCACCTGCTGCTTAACCTCTGGGGTGAGCCCTTTGACCCACCGTTGCCCGTCCCAGCGCTGTTGCACAAAATACTTGGAGCCATTGCCCTGATCTACTCGGGTCAACTTCACCAGCGGTTGACCGTCCCGGCTGGGGTAAAAATAATCCTGTTTGCGGCGGGGCCGTACCGGCTTGGCGGGCTCGGCAGTCGCTGCGAAGTATTGTCCCCACAGGCCATCAGCGGTTACGCCCCGGTAGACATAGCCCGCTACCTGCGCGTCCTGATCAATGTGGGTGTGGCAGAAGACCACCTCCTTATTCCAGCGGCAGTCTTGATCTTTGGTGCGATCGCAAATCGGGCAGGGGTGCGATCGGCCTGAATATTGGTACTGTGCCATGGTCAGCTCCTGATGGGTTAGGAGCTGGGCCATCCATCTGAACCTGCTACCGGGCTCAATTTATGTTGATGAGAGTCCTATCTTTGTGGACATTTTGAACCAGTTTGCTATAGTTAAAGAACATAAATTGAGTAGCAGGTTAATGGCCTGGTCGGTTCTGCTAAAACCAACCAGGCAAATAGATTAACCCAGTCCAGAAAATCAAAAAAATTAAGATCAGACACCCTACCTGGTAAGCAGTTGGGTGTTTTTTATTGGGAATCTAATCCCATGACATATTCAGGAAACTCATCAACAACGTGATGAAAAAGATGAAACCTTAATGTCGTTTACTTCGACTCTGTCTTTGTCCACGAGCGGCGGTCTGGAATTGCTTTTTGGACGTGCTGCTTTGATTGCTTAATAAACTGGCCTGATAAACCGCAATCGCTCGCTGATGGGCCACCGGGTCGTGACGGTTATGCACCCAGTCTTTCAGTAACTCCAGGTTGTAGCGAATCACCCGGCTATTGATGCGAACCCAATGTAGCCCCTCAATCAACAGACCCTGGGAACGGTAACGCTTGAGCGTGGTGTCGCTAAGCTTCAGACATTGGGTAGCTTCTTGCTTGCTGACGAACTGGGTGATAGGGATAGCTGTTGGCTGGCTAATGGATTGGGCCATGATTAACAACTCCTCGCTTATAGCGTTGAGGCCAGATTTCATGGGGTGAGAGCCCCACTTTACTTGCAATAAATCGTTCGATCCGTCGAGAGCGCTGTCGTGAGAGTGCATGGGAAACCGCCGAGGGGCCAATTTCCAACTCCCTGGCAATGCTTGCTAGAGTCCAGCCTTGCTTTCGCAAAGCTGCTTTAATGTCTTCTACATGCATAAGATTTGGGTAGCTACATCAACATACCGATGAAGTTAGCAATTAAAAAATTGCATGTCAAGCGTTATAATTTGCAATCGTTGACAACACAATAACGCCTTATGCCTAATCCACCTTCTGAAAAGATGCAGCCCAATATTGGTGAATCTGATGACTTTCCCAGCCGATTGAAAAAGGCAGTTGGGAACAAGAGTATTCGCGGCTTCGCCCGTGAGTGCGGTTTTTCCGATACGGTACTGCGTCAGTATCTCAATGGACAGAGTGAGCCGACTCGACCTGTGTTGCTCGCGATCGCTCGTGCCGCTGACGTCAGTCTGGAGTGGTTGGCCGCCGGGCGGACTGCTTCCGAAAATTCAACGGATATCCTAGCTAAGAAATACGTTTATAAGGAAACCTTAGCCTTTGATGCGGATTGGCTACAGGCCCAGTTTCCAAATTCGTTCGAAAATCTTCTCCTGACCCAGGTTAAAGACGAGAGTATGGAACCAACGCTGCATGTTGGTGACTTGATTTTGGTAGACACCCATGTTCGAGACCTGGATGCGGTTGACCACGGGATTTACCTGCTGAAGTTAGGAGATCGCCTACTGATCAAACGTTTGCAATATTGGGTGGACAATACGCTTCAGGTACTCAGTGACAATCCTGCCTATGAAACTTTTTCAATCGAGTTGTCTGACAGACCCAGTCCTCTCAGTATTATGGGTAAAATCGTTTGGGTTGGCCACAAATATTAGAATGGCTTCATATACCAGTTTCACGAGATAACAAAGTCAGTGACTCAAAACTCTGGCACATCAAGTTTGCGCTTCTTAGCTGCGTAATACTTATAAATCACCTCAGGAGAGTTACCTACCAATCGAGCCACATCCTTTGCATCCATTCCAGCCTCTAACGCCAGTGTGATAAACGTATGGCGTGTTTGGTAAAGCTTTCGATATTCGAGATTGAGACCTTTGAGAACTTTTGCCCAGGTGCGATTTCTAAAATTGTTGAGATCGATAGCCTTACCCTCTGGAGAAGGAAAGACAAAGGTTTCTGAGGTAACTTTGTCAGGCTTGATAGAACACAGTAACCTTCTCAGTGGCTTATTGCATGGAAATATTCGTTGTTCCTGCGTTTTCAAACCATCTCGGATTCGCTTGCCAGTTTCTGTTCTGATCAATGCCTGAGAAAAAGTAATTTCCTTACATTTTTTTGAAATATACTTCCAGGTAAGCGCAGATGCTTCTGAGGGCCGACAACCAGTTGAGAACAAAAACTTAATGAGCGCTGTATAATAACTATGCTTAAAGGCAGATGATCTAGGGCTAAACTGATCGGTTTCGATAGCTTGAATGATTGCATCCCGCTCTGAGGCTGAAAAGGGATTGATATCGTTCAAGCCATCTGTTGAAACTGATTTCGGCACCTTGATCTTAGCAGCCATACCGAGGAACGGATTGTGCTCAATGAATCCAGAATCAATTGCCCAGTCACAACAGGCTGAGATGCGAGTAATCAAACGTTTACTGGTATCTAGAGAAAGATGAGCCAAAATATAATCTCGCATTTCACTGGCGCGGCTTAAATCGTGAGTTGGGAAGCGAGCAATATGATTGGTGTAGGGGCCATAGGTATAGCTCATCGTGTTTGGAGAACATTGAGGTCGCTTAAATTCTATGAACTTGGGCCACAGGTCAGCCAGATTTAGCTCGGCTGATTGGGTGTTTGCATCATATTCAGGCTTATACCTGGCAAAAGTAGGGTCGAACCTGTCGAAGGCAATGTCCGATTCAATCAGTTTGGCTTTTGCTTCAGCAGCCCGACGATTAATCGTCGTATCAGGAAGCCCCGTACTCAAATAGTGGCGCTTACCAATATAGGTAAAGACCAACTGAAGTCGATCATTAGAGGACTTAATCCGGACAGTACCTTTAGACGCTTTGTGCTTTTTCGGGGCCGAGGTCATGATGGTGCCTCCTTGCTCAGTACAAAATACCCGCCTGGATTTACCCCAATCCTACCCCAATAAATGAACTAAATTGGCCAAAAATGACCCAAAAAATGCTCTTGAGTACAGACACGAGCACTTATCTTGGCGGTCATCAAGATCGTGAAGGCCCCTGAAATCAATTGATTTCAGGGGCCTTTGTTGGGAAGCGGGTGAACGGACTCGAACCGTCGACATTCAGCTTGGGAAGCTGACGTTCTACCACTGAACTACACCCGCAGGTCTTGGCTCTAATAGTACCAGCTAATTAAGCTTTTGCCGAAACATGAGTAGTC
>JBCDDJ010000002.1:0-48583 GCA_039180385.1 Cyanobacteria bacterium P01_G01_bin.38
CACATACTCTTCGCTACAATGCGACTGCTGCTGTGGGTGATTTCCGTCTCGCCAGAGCACGGGGGCGATGTTGCTTAAAGAATTGCTCCAACTTCGTAATGGCCACAATCTGGCAGTGTCTCAGGCCCGTGGGGTCTAAAATCGCGTCAAAACCCTCGTGCTTTCATACACAAACGGCAGGGGCTCATTGTTACGAAATTACCCCTCGCTTGAGATTCCCTTGTTGTCTCTGCAAAAAGGCGAATTACCGATTCGACGACAAAGAGCATGTTAAAGCGACACGAATTTGTTAACGATGACAAATAACGTGTTAACCGACACGTTTTAACTGACATGGGCGGTACTGGACTCGAACCAGTGACATCCTGCTTGTAAGGCAGTAGTTCAGAGTTCAAAACTGCTATTGCAAATGATTTGTGGATTAGTTTATATTTTCTGATCTAATTTTGATCTAAAAAAGAGCCCTTACATCACTGTACATTACTGTGGACAAGGCAGGTTTTAGGCATAGAAAAGTAGTTGGCAAATAGACTTTGATTCTATTTGCATCTTGGTTTCCATTGAAAATTTGACGAAGCAAAGGATATCAGATGAATGAGCCAACCTGTAGTGGACGCAATTCAACATTTGCGCCTTCGGGCAGCATACTAGATCCGGTAGAGCCATTCAGGTCAGCATTGGAAAAATTGTGGTGATCATCTCAACTTGACTGAAAGGTTTGACCAGGAAATGCTGGGTATTGAGCACTTTGGACTTTTGGGAGTCAATGTTTTTAGCATTTTCTGTCATCAAAATGACGGGGGTGTCGACAAACTGATTATTCTTACGAATCAGCTCAGCTATGTCATAGCTGCTCATGTTTGGCATATCCAAATCTAGAAAAATGAGGTCTGGAGGATATTTGGTCAGGTCGGTCAAGGCTTGAACAGGATTTTGCATCGGCACCACCCAAAATAAATCATCTTCTAGAAATGTTTTGAGGGTCTGCAGGGTCTCCAGGCTGTGATCAATGCAGGCAACGGTATAGACCTTAAAGTCAGTGTGCGTTGGCTGGGGCGACAGCGCCAAGACGGGGTTCTTGTGCGTGGACGGCGGGGGCAGTGCAAGAGGAATTGAATGACTACCTGTAGCTGTATCGGACCGGGAGGGGGACGGCGACAACTGCCCCTGTTGCCTTTTAGGCGAGAGGTTGCGCTGCTTTTCATCCTTTAAGAGAGTGCCATTCTCTATATAAACAATTCGATCGGCGATATCGAGAATCCGATTGTCGTGGGTGACGAGCAAAATAGCGCACTGTTGCTCTCTGGCGAGGGTCTGCATGAGTTGCACGACGTCTCGCCCTGATTTGCTGTCAAGGGAAGCGGTGGGTTCATCAGCTAAGACGAGTCTGGGCTCATTGACCAGGGCCCGTGCGATCGCAACCCGCTGCTTTTGTCCGCCTGAGAGCTTTTCTGGATAGCTGTTGATTTGATTGAGCAACCCCACCCGCTCGAGAGCCTGATCGGCTTTGTACAAAATCCGTTTACGGCTGGGGGCCGATTTAAGCTCGAGGGCCATGCGGACGTTTTGGCGAGCGGTCATAAAAGGCAGTAAATTATGAGATTGAAACACAAAGCCAATCTCGCGACGTACCTGGGTCCGCCCCGGGGCTGCGGTGCCCTGTAGTTCTTGCCCAAGCACCCTCAGGCTTCCTTCGTGGGCCGATCTGAGCGCTCCAATCAGCGTCAGTAGCGTGGTTTTACCCGAGCCCGACGGTCCGGTCATGATCACAATCTCCCCGGGATGAATGGCAAAATTGATGTCAAATAAGACTTGTTTTCTCAAAGCCCCTTTGCCAAAGTAGTGATTGAGATTTTGAATCTCGATCACGGGCCCCTGAGTCGGGGAGGCGAGCTGAGGGATTAAGGCTAGGGATGTTTTGGGGACGTATGACAACATAGCGGACTAACGAACTAAAAAATATCGGCTGGATCGCAGCGCTGCACTTTCAGAGCTGAAATCAACCCTGAAAAAACGCACATCAAAACCGTCATCAAGAAGATAAACCCAATCCGGTCGACGGTCATTTTGAAAATTAACCCGGTAAACGAGATGGCAAACTGATAGAGAAAGTAGCTGAGAATGCTGGCCGGAATGAAGCCTAAAACAGATAGTAAAAGGGCCTGCTGTAGGACCACAACCGACAGATAGGTATCGTTGTAGCCAATTGCTTTAACCGTGGCATAGGCTTGAATGTTATTAGTAATATCTGCATAGAGAATTTGATAGCAGAGCACAATGCCAATCATAAATCCCATTAATGTGAGAATGCCAAAGACAAATCCAATGTTAGAGCCCTCTTGCCAGCTGCGCAGTTCCCAGTTAATCAAAGTCTGGCGTGTATGGACAGAGACGGTATTGGGTAGCTCAGCGCTGAGCGCTGCAACCACCTGCTCAGGTGATATCTGAGGGGCTACAAAGAGAACCCCAATATCTACGAAATCGAGGGACCGGCTCTTTTGTTTGGTACTACCGCTGCCTCGATAGCGTAGAAAATTCTCTTCGCTGGTAATCAAATTGCCGCTAGAAGCCGCAAAGTCATTTCCCAGGTCAAAGTTGCCCAACACTCGAACCCGACGATTGGCCAGTTCTGTGACAGTCCCGCGCGCTCGCCGACCGAGGGCTGGTTTGGCCCACCGATCGACCAAAACGGTGTCGGGCTGGCGCAGCTCATTGCGATACTGGCGAATTTCAGGAAACTGAAATAGGGATGCGTCTAAATCAAACGAAATCAAACGCACGCTCTTGGCGGTGCTGCCGTCCGGGTTTTTCCAGGTGGCTTTGCCTAAATAGACCGGATAGGCAGCCTCAACCCCTGGGTAGTTTTTAGCCCGATAGAGCATCTCAAACGGAAACTGGACCGGGGCAATCAGGTTAGCGCGTCGTGAATGGACTAGAAAGACATCCCCATTTAACTTGTCAAGCAGTTGAAGCTGGCTGTCGTAAAGGGCATGTTTGAACCCGGTGAACATAAACATCAGCACCGCTGCAAACACAATGCCGCCCAAAGAGAGCAGGAGCCTACCGGGTTTGTAGGTCAAATTGAGCCAGGCTACTGGCAATCTGGTGAACATGGCCAGCCCCCTCAGAAAACATCTGCCGGATCGGCCAGCAACACTTTACGCATGGCGACAACCCCTGAAAAAAGGCACATGCCGGTGGTTAAACCCGCAACCTGCAAGACCTGGAGCACTGACATCCGCATGGGAATCGCCCCATTTGTAGTCATTAACACAAACTGATAGGCCCCCATCGATAGAATCAGCCCTGGAACAAACCCAATCGCCGCCAGCATAAGGGCCTCTCGTAGCACAACGCTCATCAAGAACTGATTACGAAAGCCTATGGCTTTGAGGGTGGCATATTCTTTGAAATTTTTGGCCACATCGGCGTAGAGAATCTGATAAACGATGGCCGCGCCGACAACCAGGGCAACCCCTGACCCCAGATTAAAGATAAAGCCCACCGCCGTTGCTTTTAGCCAGTATTGGCGTTCGCGTTGAATCATGTCTGCTTTGCTATACACTGAGACATCGGTCGGTAATTCTGTCCGCAGATCAGCGACGGTTTTGTGAGTATCACTATTAGGCTTGAGCTTGAGCAACCCTAAATCGATTTGATCAGGGGTACGAGACCGCATCACCCGAAGAAAATTTTGGTCGGTCATCAGCACAGTCCCATCGGCGGCCATTCCCCCACCAAGGGTATAGAGACCCCCGATTTCAACCCGACGACCGTTGGCTTCGGCTTCAACACCGACCTCAGCGGGGCCGTATTTGGGCAGCGATCGCACATCGAACAGCACCGAGTCGGGTTTGACTAAGCCTGCTCTAATCTGACTTTGACGGAGCTCAGGCAGCAAAAAAGGGTTATCCCCAGGGTTAAACCCAAAGCTGAGGATCAACTCTTGTCGGGTGGTCTCTAGATTGCGCCAGGAGAGATAGCCGATATATAGCGGCATGGCCCGATCGACGGTGGCATAGCTGGCGGCCTGATAGAGTCGGTCTCGCTCAAACAGTTTCGTAGATGTACCGTTAGACGACAGGGGTGAGATTAAGAAAACATCGGCATCTAACTGATTGTAGACCAGCCCAGCGGTTTCACTCAGTGAGCCTAAAAAACCCAGGTTAATAAAGACAAGGAGCACTGCAAAAGCTACCCCCCCCGCGCCAATCATCAGGCGGACTCGGTCGTAAAGCAAATTTAGAATAGCGACAGCATTGGACATGTTGAGGTGTTGCTCTAGGTACCCTCATGGGTTGTCGGTAACGTAGCATTTGTCGAGGTATCAATCTCTACCTCGACTTGCAAATTGGTGAGACTAGCGACCGCATCAGTGTTATCAAGCAAAATCTTTACCTCAACAACCCGCGCATCGACCCGTGCCGTGGGGTCATCATTGAGCACATCTTTTTTGAAAATTTGGTTACCCACTGACACCACCGTACCCGTGAGCTCACCTTCAAACGCCTCATTGCGACTGGTCACCAGGGCAGACTGACCTATCTGAACCTGACGAATGCTGGTCTCATGTACCTCGGCCACCACATTCATCTGACGGGTATTGGCCATATCGAGTACCGAGCCTTTACCCCGACCGTTGGTATCACTGACGGTTTCCCCGGCATGGGTGAGGACGCGCAACACCCGTCCAGAAATCGGCGCGCGGATGAGTGAATTCTCGACGCGAACCTGGGCCAACTGCAAATCTCTGAGGGCGGTCTCAACCTGACTTTGGGCTTGAATCCGCTCAGCCCCAGCGGTGAGTGTATTGAGCTGGGCCTCGGCATTGGCTAACTCGCGATCGCGAATAGCGATCTGCTGCTGTAGCTCTGCTTCAGCCTGTCTCAGCTGTTCTACCAGCTGCTCTACCCCGGTCCGACGCTGCTCAATATCATTCCTCGCTAAGCCCCCTTGGTCATAAAGCTCCTGATAGCGATCAAGTTCTTGTCTAGCAAACTCTAGCTCACGACTGAGGCTGTCTACCCGGGCTTGCTGCGCAGTCAGCCTCTCAGCCTGGACCGCAGGCAGTGCTTTATAGTCAGCCGCTGACTCCTCGATCTGGGCCTGACTGTAGCGGGTCTCAGCCTGTAACCGAGCCTTGAATGTGGCCAGCGTTTGCTGTGCCGCTGCTAACTCTGCGAGGCGCTCTGAGTGAGAACGCAGGTAGGCAATCACCGTGCCCTGCTCAACCCAATCTCCCTCAGCAACGCTGAGGGCAACCAAAATCTCATTCACAGGGGCTCCGACGGTCAACACCCCATCGACTGGCTCTATTCGGCCTAGCGCTGCGACCCGTTGAGATAGCCCACCCGACACATTCAAATCAGCCTGAGCGATAGATTGAGAAGCCGACGGTGAGAAGGCACGCATACCCACAAACGGCAGTACTAAGGCAACTAAGCCCAGCCCAACCAGGGCAACTTGAGGGATCGGCAACCCGGAAACAGCAGCAGTTTTGCCCATCGAACATGCCCGGTAAACAACTTTAGGTGAGCAAAGCCCTAACCATCAAATCCTAAAAAACAAAGCGCTGAGCAGCCCGGGTGACTTTAAGATATTTGCCCCCGTACAGAGCTAAACAGAGGATTTAGGTGATGCATAACTCTCCCAGCGATCATGGCATATCTGGTCCATTTGAGCATTCCAGTTTTGGAAAGGAGATAGATGACTCATGTCTGATAAGCGCTGCAAACACCTCTCGTGGCCCCACAAACGGTCTTCTCCCATGGGCCATAATTCTATTTTCAAGTAGCAAAACATCTGACTTTTGCCATTGAAAGAGAATTTGATGGTCACGGATGGTGCTTCGAATTATGTCTAAATCCGCCGCATCGATTTCAGATCGATCGCCGTAGACATAGTGAGTAAATGTGTTGCGGGTGACTATCGGGCTGAGGATCGGCATAAGCCGATACATCCAGCCGCTCTGGCATTTTGCCCAATACGCTGCAAGGCTCTTGTGCAGGAGGTGGGCTTGGTTAAACCAGATGGGCTCCTGGGTGATCGGATGAGTAATCCAGGCAGGGGTGATGGCGTTTTCAACTTCTAAATAAGATTTTGTTTTGACCAGTGACCCTCCCTGCTGGTTGACTATTTGCTCTAATTCGGAGATGGAGTCTGTCTGAAACGTTGTTTGCCAGCCTTTCATGACCTTCATATATCCCGACTTTAGCGGAAACTGACGCCGCAGCCGCAGTCCTTTGCTTGCAAAACGATTGACCAACTCAGCAGATAGCGCCTGATAAACCCTGCGCATATCAACGATGGGGGTTTCTCCGCCGCTTTTAGGAGGCGTTTTACAAAAGAACGCAACCCTGTCGGGAAAATCCGTTTGATAGCTCATTTCCTGATGGGGCTCTATGGGAAAATGGCGCTCTAAATCTGTAGAACTGTGTATCTTGCCGTGAATTTTATGCCTGGGCGAAGCCCCCCCGACGTAGTCTAATAGACTGGTGGCAAACGTCGAGATAAAGGCAGAAAAGGCTTTTGCACTGTCAATGGCCCTGAAGCCCCTGAACAAGATGGCCCCTGACTGCAACAGTCTCTGATCAAAATGTTCGCGATGGTTGGTGGCCCAGCTAATTGCCGAGCCCAAGGAGCCGCCGCAAACCGGGTCCGGGGCATGAACAACCCAGAGAGAGTCTGAAAAAGATTGAACCGGAGGCGGCTGATCAATCTCACCATCGAAGCACTTCATTAGACTCCTTTGCCTTTAAGGTCGTAGGTGACAAATCTCAGGTAGCGCGTCAAGATCTTGTAGTCTGTCAAATGCTGCAAAGTTTCATAGGGCATTTGAGCGCCAATCTGGAACTTTACAACGCTTCCGACCCGTCTGACTTGCTCCCTCGAAATTAAGGTCCCCATCGCGTTGATGCCGCCCAGGCGAGTCAACACCTGAAACAGGCGACTGTTTTGACCCTCAAAATAAATGGGGACCACCGCGGCCTGACTTTTCACGATGACCTGCCCCACAAAGGGCTTCCAATCTCGGTCTACGGCGCTGCCGCCGAAGGGGGCCTGAGACAACGACACCCGGCCCGATGGAAACATAATGAGAGCGCCGCCTCGCTTGACATAGTCAATGGCGGCGTTGAGGGTCTTAATGTCTTCCTCAGTGAGTTCTTCCCTGAGTAGACCTTGCATAGTCAGTGGCAAAATATACTGGGCTCTGGCAGGAAATCGGTCGGCGCTGCCAAAAGGGGCCGATAAAATCTTAAAATCTGGACGCCTAAGCGAAACGAGATATTCTGTGATCGCTCCGTCGATATAGCCGAACGGATGATTGGCCACAACAACGGCGGGGCCGATTTTAGGAATATTCTCAAGGCCCGCGTGGTTGAAGTCTAGCTTCAGCTTGAGTCGCCGCATAGAAGACTGTTGTAGTGTTTCACCCGACGCCCGACCGGCACAGTAGTCTTGGATAATCCGCTCCATGGCGGCGATGCCGCTGAGACTCCGAACGGTGCGTTTGGTCAGGCGCTCAAACGTTGTCAGGTCTTGATCATCACGGTGGTAGAGCAGGTCTCTGAGATTGAGGATAAATGAGTAGCGATCGCGTCCGGGCGTCGATCCGTTCGATTCGGCGGAGGCAGTATGTCCGTTGGAATGCCCGTTAGAACGCGCGTTAGCGTGAGAGGTCGTCGGGGCTATCGCCGGGGACGTTTGCGTGAGCCGGGGCGGGGTGGGCGTTGGGCGCACCGGCGGGGCAGCGGGTTTTACCGCTGGCATCATCTGCAGCAGTCGCTCACACAGGTCGAAAATGCTCAGGCTTTTGGCCAGTTGAACCACTGGCAGCTCCACCTGAAATTCTTTGAGTAACCAGTTGCGCAACTCCAGCGTCATCAGAGAATCCAGACCGTATATTTCCAGCGGCTGGTGGGGGTCTAACTCAGCTGCGCTTTCTAGCCCAAGCAGGGTGCTGATGCCCTCGGCCAGATGACTTTGCAAATTCTCTTCTGGTTGGTTGAGCGTGTCCAGGGGTTGGGGCTGTACCGGGGGTTGGAGCAATGGTGGGGAGACGGGCTGGGAAGGGCGATGTGGCTCAGCGGTGAAAGCTGTCGTGGGCAGAATCTGCAGTAGCTGTTTACCCAGCTCAGCAATGCTCCGGCTTTTGGCCAGTTGAACCACCGGCAGCTCCACTTGAAATTCTTTGAGTAACCAGTTTCGCAGCTCCAGCGTCATCAGAGAATCCAAACCGTATACTTCCAGCGGCTGATGGGGGTCTAACTCGGCTGCACTTTCTAGCCCAAGCAGGGTGCTGATGCCCTGGGCCAGGCGATATTGCAAACTCTCTTCTCGTGGGTTAGCTGAGGTGGAGGATGGCATTTGAGAAAGTTTCAACGTTTGGGGTTGGACTGATGGTTGAGAAACGGTGGGGCTTTGCATGCGAGCTTGAGCAGGTTGAGCGTCTGCTTGGGGAGAGGCTACGGCGACCGAGCGCTCAGCGGTTAAAGGCTGGGTCAGGGTCTCGTAATAGCGGGGGGCCTGCTCGCCGCTGAATCGCTTTGGAAAGGCCTGCCAATCTACCGGAAAAATGCCGATTTGGTGGACGCTTTGCGCCATCAGTCGCTCTAGCCAATCTAACCCGGTTTCTGGGGTGAGCATTTGCACCTTTTGCCACCGCTTCCGCTGGGTGCGAATCTCTTGGGCCATGCCCGTGTTAGCCCAGGCCCCCCAGTCTACGCTCAAGCAGGGTAGGCCGATTTGAGAACGGCGATGGGCCAGGGCATCTAAAAACAAATTGGCAGCGGCATAGGGGCCTCTTGCAGCGGGGCCCAGCACGGCGGTAACCGACGAAAACAGCACAAAACAATCTAGCTCGTCGTCCGCACTTAACCGATGGAGATTCCAGGTGCCCTGCACTTTAGCGGCCAGCCCTTTTTGAAAGCGCTCCCAGGTTTGCCCAGACAGCATCCCATCTTCGAGGGCTCCCGCTGCATGAAAAATGCCCCTGAGGGGCGGCAGGGTCTGTCTGATTTCGGTGAGTGCCGTAGAGAGCTCGTCATAGGCCGAGACATCGGCTTGCAAAATAGAGACCTGTGCGCCCTGCGCTTCAAGCTGTTGAATAAGGTCTCTCGCCGTTTGCGCTTTTTCGGAGTCACCCAATAGCTGAGCGCACCCCCCTCGACTCAGCAAAACCAGATGTCGAGCCCCTCGCTGCACCAGCCGCTGGGCCAGCACCCGCCCAATGCCGCCCAGCCCGCCCGTGAGCAGATAGGTTCCCTCCGGGTCGATCGACCCCTTCGGCCTGAGCTGACGGAAGGTCAGCACCAGCTTGCCGATGTGGCTGCCCCGCTGCATCAGCCGAAAGAACTCTACCGCGCGTTGAACCGGTATTGCCCGATAGGCCAGCACCTGCAGGTCTCCTTGCACAAACAGGGACAACACATCCTTGAACAGAGATTGCACCACAGTCGGGTCGTTGTCTCGGTAGTCGCCCAGGTAGTAGGGCAGATAGGTCGCCTCAGGATTGACCTCAGCTACCTGGGTGTCTGTCCAGATCTCAGCCTTGCCCAGTTCGATAAATCGACCACCGGGGCGCAATAGGGACAACCCTTTGACAATGAACTCACCTGTAAATGAGTTGAGAATAACATCAATCCCTTCCCCCTGGGTGATTTCCTGGATCTGTGCTGCAAATTCAGTAGTTCTGGAATTCATGACATGCTGCACGCCGAGCGATCGCAACAGGGCTCGCTTCTCATCGGAGCCAGCCGTTGCAAAGACCTCGGCCCCCGCCCGCTGCGCCAGCTGAATGGCCGCCAGGCCCACCCCGCCCGCCCCGGCATGGATCAAAACTCGCTCTCCCGGTTTTAGGGCCGCCAGTAAATAAAGCGTGTGATAAGCCGTTAGAAAGGTAATTGGGATGGCGGCCCCCTGCTCAAAGCTCAGGCAGTCTGGCAGCTCAGCAATGACCTGATGCTGCGCGATCACATAGCGGCTAAAGCTGCCTGTGGCTAGCCCCAGCACGCGCTTACCCAGCCAGCCAGGGTCAACCCCCTCACCCACGCGCACGACGCGACCGGCAAATTCTCCCCCGAGCGGCCCCGGTTTTCCTTTGTAGGTGCCCAGGGCATTCAGCACATCTCGGAAGTTGAGGGCGGCGGCTATCACTTCCACCTCGACTTCCGCTGGGCCGGGGGGCTGACGGGTCGCCGCCCGCAGCACCAGGCTATCGAGCAACCCCCGCGTTTCGATATCTAGCCGAAGGGACGCCGCCGCTGGCACTGGCAGGCAATCTGGCTCTTCGGGAAGCGAGTCTAAGCTGACCAATCGAGGCACCCAGCGCTGGCCAGCGCGGTAGGCCACTTCTTCTTCACCGTCGCTGTGGGCAATTTCTCTCAGCAGCTGATCGCGCGCCCCACGCCGGTCCCACGGGTCGAGGTCGATTTGACGGCAGTGCAGCTCAGGCCGTTCTGAACGAATCACCCGGCCCAGCCCCCACAGTGGGGCCCCGGTCACGTCTACGGTTCTCACATGGGGAGAAATCACCTGGCTGCCCGTGGTGACCAGCCACAGGTCGCAGGGGATTGGCTGAGATTGTTTTTCTAACGCCTGAACCAGGTGCAGCGTACTGCCGCAGCTTTGGAGCATTTGTATGTCTGATGTAACCGTTGCACCTGACGATTGCACACTGCCCAAATGGAGAATTCGCCTGATTGCTGGCAACCCGGCCAGTTTGAGATGAGCCAACAGCTTTTCAAAGCTATCAACCTCTCTCATATTCACCCGATATGACTGGTCAGGCAGCGCTTCAAACTGATCACTCAGGATAATGCGAACCCCTGCTTCTGCAACGTCAGTGACGGCGGCGACCATGGTCTCGACAGCTGTGTGTGCCCCTTTTGGCAGCAGCAGCAGCGTCAGCCCGTCAAGTTGGGGAGAGACCTCGGGGGTGGGCAGGGGTTGTCGCTGCCAGCGGGTCTGATAGGCCATCTGGCCAGGGGATTTTGGAGCCCCATCCTGGGTCTTTGCCGTCGCCAGACGATCGAAGCTATAGCGGTGTAGACCCCTGATCTCAGCCACCGGCTCCCCCTGCGAGTTATAGAGATAGAGGTCTACGGCGGGGTTGAGATCGCTCGCATTCGCAGTTTGAGATTTGCAGGCATAGCACCAAATTTGGTCACCGAGATGACCATTGACTGCAATCCGCTCGAAAAAATAAGGCACCTTAGCCAGGGTGTGGGTTTTGCTGCCATCTGCCCAGCGAGCAATTTGGGAGCACCCGTCGAGCAACACGGGATGCAGGCAATAGTGGGTGGCATCCGGTCGAAGGGCAGCAGGTAGCTGAATGCGTGCCAGGGCTTCGGTCTGCGATTCGCTCACCCAGAGTGCTTGAATCCCTCGAAAATTTGGCCCGTAATGCAGGCCAGTCCGTTCAAGTTCCTGGTAGTAGTGCTGTGGGTTAAGCGATTGATTAAACTGTTGTTGTACATAATCTAAAGCGGGCGCTGAGCTTTGAGGAGCCTGAACCACCTGAATTTCGCCCGTAACATGGTGCGTCCACTCGCTGACGTTATCAGAGTTGGCAGCATCCGCACTGACGATTTCAAAATCAAACCGATCTTCTCGCTGGGTCAACAGCGTTTGAACTCGCCGGGTGATGCCTGCAGGCAAGGGCAAAGCCACCCTCAAATGTAAGTTAGTCACAACAAACGGAGTCTGACGGTGGAGTGCTTGACCCGCAGCCAGCGCCATTTCTACATAGCCTGCGCCTGGAAAAATCACCGCATCATCAACTTGATGGTCCGCTAAGAAAGCAGGCGTTTGGACACTTAGAACCGCTTCAAAATAGGTTTGCCCCTTGAACCCAACCAGACCCCGACAGCCCAGTAAAGGATGAACGCCCGGGCTTGAAGAGACTGAATAGGATTGATGACCGTTTGTAGAAACCGTCTCAGGGACAGCAAATTTAGACCAATAGCGCTTTCGCTGAAAGGGATAGGTGGGCAAATCGACAACGCTAAGCCCCTGGCCCTGGTACCCCTGTTTGAAATCAATCTCGACACCATGAATATAGAGCTGGGCTAAACTCTCGGTCAAAATCTGTTTGTCGTCATAGCCCCGGCGCAGCGAAATTGCCCAGGTTATCTCGCTATCGGGCAGGCAGCGCCGCCCCAGGCTCGATAGGGTCGGGCGTGGACCCAGCTCAACACAGTGCTGAACGCCCACCCTGGCCAGGGTCTGCATTGAGGGCTCAAACTGGACACCTTGACGGGTGTGACACAGCCAATAGTCAGGGCAGGCAATGTCCCCTGAATCTACTATATCTACCAGCTCCCCTGTCAGATTAGAGACCAACGGGATTTTCAGTGTGCCAAACTCTACTTGAGACAATGCCTGGCGCAGCGGCTCTAGCATGGGCTCTAACAGTGCCGAGTGAAAAGCATGGGACACCGGCAGTCGACGCACCTCAATCTGCTGCTGTTCTAGCGTCTGCAAGAGAGGATTGAGCGCATCTGTCGCCCCTGAGAGGACGGTTTGGTCGGGGGCATTTATCGCTGCTACCGAGATTGCCCCGGGCAGCGACCCAAGGGCGTTGTTCATCTCTGACAGGCTGGCGGAGACCGCCGCCATGGCCCCATCGGTCGGCAGGGCCTGCATCAGGCGACCGCGAGCTGCAATCAGCGCCAGCCCCTGCTCCAGGCTAAACAGACCTGCCACGCAGGCGGCAACATATTCTCCGACGCTGTGCCCTAAAACAATATCTGGGGTAATGCCCCAGGATTTCCAGACCTGATATAGAGCATACTCAAGGGCAAAAATCGCGGGCTGGGCAAAGGCGGTTTGTTGGAGGGTTTGCTCAGTCTCCTGGCTGTTTTGATAGTCGTCTGAGGGATAGAGTAAACTCAGCAGAGACAGGCCGAGATGGGGGGTAAGGATGCGATCGCACCGCTCAATCGATTCTCGAAAAATTGAATTTGTCTCAAACAAATCTCCCCCCATCTGCACATATTGCGACCCTTGCCCGGTAAACAAAAAAGCGATTTTAGAGAGCTTTGACCTTCGAGAAGTACCGCGCTTTAGAGACGCTTCACCTCTCATAAAGTCGGAAAGTTTTTCCTGAAGGTGTTCTCGTGTGCGACCGGTCACGCAGTGGCGCAGTGGAAAGTGAGTCCGTCCCGCATTGGCGGTATAGCAAACAGCATCGACAGAATCATCATAGGTGGTCAAATAGTCGTGATATCGACGTGCCTGGTCCACCAGGGCCTGAGGGCTGATCGCCGACAGGCAGAGCATTTGATAAGCTGATTTTTGGTTGGGTGCCGATGGCGGTTTTGCCCCCGATTCTGGGACAGCCTCTGCGAGGACAACGTGGGCATTAGTACCGCTGAAACCGAAGGAGTTGATAGCGGCATAGCGCCTATTGGCAGTCGCCTGCCACGGGATGGCCGCGGTGGGGACCCTCATACTGGCGGCCTCGGGCGCAATCGCTGGATTTAGCTGATTGAAATGCAAACTAGCTGGAATCTGCCGATGTTTCAGCGCCAAAATAACCTTGATGAGAGATGCCATGCCGCTGGCCGCTTCGCAATGGCCAATATTGGTTTTCACTGACCCCACCGGCAGTGAGTTCCCCTGGGCATGGTGATGCTGACCAAACACCTCCCAAATCGAACCAAACTCAATGGGGTCACCGACGGGGGTACCCGTGCCGTGGGCTTCTACGTAGCTGATGTCAGTTGGGCGCAAACCACTGTCAGCGAGTACCTTTCGCATTAAGCTGGCTTGAGCACTTGCATCCGGTGCAGTCAGGCTGCTGCCGTTTCCGTTCTGATTAACGCTGGAGCCTTTAACCACAGCAAGGATGCGACTACCATCTTGAAGCGCCTCGGTCAATTTCTTGGCCACTAGAATGCCACAGCCTTCAGCCCGAACATAGCCATCGGCGCTCTCATCAAAGGTTTTACATCGACCTTTAGGAGATTGCGTGCCCAGCTTCGATGCCAGGATAAAGACACCCGGATCCAACAGAATGTTCACACCGCCAACCACAGCTAGATCAGCCTCATCATTATTTAGAGCCTGACAGGCCAGGTGGAGGGCGACTAGAGAAGACGAACAGGCTGTATCTACCACCAGGGTTGGCCCTCGAAAATCAAACGTGTAGGCAACCCTACCCGCTAAAACACTGGGCCGTCCCCCTGTGTAAGCGTAGCCATTGAAGGTATCCCGAAGTCCAAACTTAGTCCTGAGTTTGAAATAATCGGTTGAACAAGCCCCCAGAAATACACCGGTTCGACTCCCTTTGAGCTGCTCTGGAACCATTCCACCCTGCTCGAGGGCCTCCCAGCAGACTTCTAGAAGTAATCTTTGCTGCGGGTCAAGGTCGATGGCCTCACGGGGGCTGATGTGAAAAAACTGAGGGTCAAACTGATCAACCTCGTCTAAAAAGCCACCCCAGCGGGTAACTGCTTTGCCAGGCGAGTCTTTGTCTGAGTCATAGAATTGATCGGCCTGCCAGCGCTCGGGTGGAATCTGAGAAACGGCATCGACCTGGTGATGCAACAGATGCCAAAACCTCTCGAGGGAGTTAGCTCCGCCAGGAAAACGACAGCCTACACCCACGATGGCAATTGAATTATTCATAGTGACGATGCCCCATCAGTTCACATTGCCTGGGACTTTTAGATCTGGCCCATAAAGCCCCATGTGATAAAGCTCCAGCTTGTAAAGTGCTGATCAGCACCCATCGCTGGCAATGCATGAGTGAGCCAACCTTTTCAGGTAAGCGATGACCCCACGAAATCGCTATTTGAAGATCTCAATCAGAGACAATGTTATTTCATGCATCCACAGTTGAGCATTCCGAATTTGGAAAAAAGCAAGTTTAGGGAACTGCATTAAAGATAAAATCCCGGCTGAAAAGGGTAGTGGGCAATAGGCAATGGACCCAGGTGATACCTTGCTTGCAGTCGTCAGTCCAAAATCCTGACCAGCGAATTGCCGCCCGGCCATATGACTGAGGCATCATCATTGACCAAGATATTGCTGCCAGCGTCGTAGATTGCATCCTTCGCACCACGGCGGCTTTCAGTCGAGGGACCTACCTGTGTGCGGACAACGACCTCTCCGGCAGGCCCGCTCGCATCGTCGCGCAAGCGTAAACCATAAAAATAGGTCATCCCGTCAACTTCGCTGCCAGAGCCATAAACCAGGTTTGCGTCTGTGCTAATCGTTGGTACACCACTAAACTGGATGTCTGGATTGACCCAATCCGTCTGAAACCCTTGCTGGGAGGGGTTCCAGCTGAGTTTTACAATACCTGTGGCCCGATCTTTCTGGCCATCCTTCTTGCCGTCTGGTGTATAGCCACTGTAGTTGGCAATTACAATGTCGTTGCCAGCAACAGCGGGCGAATTTTCCACCGTATCGATGAAGTCCGGTAGGTCGTAGGTGACAGGTGTATCTGAGCCTAGTGGACGACGTACAGCAACAAGTTTCGACGCGCTAGTATCTGTCTTATCACATTCGATCTCGCCAGAGAAAACACTGGTGACAGCGCACCGGGCATCCACTGTAACAATCCAGCGATCTGCGCCAAAGCCCAGCAGTGTGGGTGTTGTGCCAGTGCGGCGGCGATAGGGAATTTCTACCGACCCAACCCGCTGGAGAGTATTGGTCGCGGCGTTGTAAGACATGGCGACCAGGGCTTCATTGGTGGCAAGGTACATAATCGTTTCATTGGCGACGCCGCGCTCAATCGGAAACATATTTGACGGGCCGGAATCACCCACCTTGGCACAGGTCTTGATCTGGGTCAGATCGTTATCAATCACAGCCAGCCATGATTCTTGGCGCTTGCCCCAACCCCGCCCTACCTCACGCACCATAGTGACAGCAATCTCCCCTGTGTAGGTGACGCCAGTCAACACACCGGTCGCGCCAAGGCCGAGCCGCCGAAATCCACAAGATGCTTCGACCACCGCAGGTGAAAACTCAAACTTGTGAACGCACTCAATGGGTGAACCGCTGGTTTCGCCATCCTTAAACACCAGCAGTGAGGCATGGCGACCATAGCAAGCTTCACCGCGATATTTGCCTAAGCGAAGCCCGCTAGGATTGGGCACAACAATACGACCATCTTCCAGCCCAAAAAGATTCCAGCCGATCCAAACCGGCAACACATTCAACTCAAAGCTGTCAACAAAACGGAAGGTGTCGCCGTCAATTTCGTATTTGTAGGCATCCGTTAGCGACGCCCCCCAGATCGTGCGGACCGTCGAAGAGTTTGTATATTTCCGCTCGCTCATTACATGCCAGGGCGATGTGCCAATATCTTTACCGGCATCTTCGCCAAAATCACGGATCTGCACCCGTGGCTGTGGCGACTGAGGCCCTGGAAGACTTGTCGAAGCCTGCTGAGCTGGGCCACCGTGGCTGCTCGTCCAGGATGATTGAATCAGATGCGGGTTGTCTGGCGCGTCGTCTGCCGGATGGGTCTGAGCAAACAGGGGTAGGGGTAAGGCCAGAGCCGACAGATAGGCTGAAATAAGCACCAATTGTCTAGTCAGCATGAAGATAGACCTCACATTAACAAACTGTTCGATATTTTAACGAACCTGATACTTGTTAAATAGGAAAAATGTGGCAGTCGCTAGTCCGGTTAGGAGGCGACTGTGAGCCACGTAGCGCTTAGATAACTGTACTCAGTTTTCTAAGCGGCCAAAGCTATATATCGCGAGTTAACAGTGAAAAGCCCTATGGCTTCCAAATCAATGGAGGCGCATAGGACTTTAGCCAGGTTTTTTAAGGGTGGACCTTCAACGCTGCAAAATCTAGCCGCTGCTGATTGGCAAATCCGTCAGGTTTGCAATCAAATCTTGAACAAGCCCATTGTTAAGCTCAAACTGCCCGGGGTACTGTCCGCCTCCAATGTTCGGCTTTGAGTTCCGGTAGTAGGCAGCATCAGAGTCGCCGATGCCGCTGTAACCGTCAACCGCTACGGTGCCAATATTCCTATAAAAGCTTTCAAAATTGACGTCGGCCACGGCACCTTTACCGAATAGATCTATCTCCAAAGACCTCACCATGTCATCACCGATAGTTAGCTTTTGGAGGCTCTTGTCTTCGGTGTTAACCCCGTAAGTGCCGATCAGTTCGTCCCTGGCATCGAACGTCCTGATCTCACCCCCGGCTCCATCAATGTCTAAAATACTCACGGAGTTCACGATGACCAACTCATCCCATTCGAACTTGAAGACGCCCCCATCTTCATCAATATCAGGATTCTTAGAGTTGCCATCCTCGGAGAGGATTAGGACATTCTTTAGAGACTTGAGTTCAGATTTGCCACTGCCTCTTCGAAATTTCCAATCATCGTCGTCGAAATCGTCGTCGTCAAAATTATCATCATCATCATCCTTGATTTTTTTCTTGCCATCCAAAATCATGGCTCCAAATTCATTCTCAGGGGTAGAAATGGTCAACCCAAGAGACTGAAATTCATCATCAATGATGGTTCCCGATTTAAGAGACTTGCGATCGCCATCCTTCTCAAAATCGATAACGGTGGTGAGATCTTCAGCCTTCCCTTTTGCTTTGTAGCGCCAGGTTTCGCCCGGTGAGAGAATGCGATCTTTGCCCTCATCACTCTTCTTGATAAATTTTGGTTTAATGCCGTCTTGATCATCCGTGACCGAAATATCATCAAACTCAAAGGCTACATTACCTGTGTTAGTGACTTCATAGGTCCAGGTGATTTTCTTTTTTGGTTTTCGTACAAGTGCCGTTGCTTGAGAGTCAGCATCCTTGCCATTAATCTTTTTCTCAATATCGATACTAGGATTGATGTTGAATGGCTTCAGCGCTCCAGTATCGGCATCAAGTTTAGCAACCCAAGCATCAGTAGCGCCTTGGAATTCAGACCCCAAAGACCCTTCGGTGAAGCCGGTCACAAACAAGGACCCCATATTGTCAGCGTCAATCGCTGTCGGCATATCTAAGTTGACAGACCCAAACTGCGTAATCCACAGCTGCTCGCCATCGGTATTGTATTTAGCAACCCAGGTATCATAGCCACCCTGATTGGGACCCCCCAAATCTCCCTCAGTAAAGCCTGTAATATAGATGCCATCATCGCTGTCAACAACAACATCGCCCAAAAAGAGGCCGTCATCCCCTGGCGTGCCAAGCTGTTGAGACCACAGCTGGTTACCTTCACCGTCAAACTTTATCAGGAAGGCATCGTTTTCATTGAATCCAGCATTAATATTGAGGGGATCACTCAGAACACCACGGGTAAGCCCAGCAACATAGGCGTTATTATCGCTGTCGGTATCGATCCCCCAGGGAAAATCGTAGTTGATGGTGCCAAGTTTAGTGACAAAGATTGGATTCAAATCTTCATCAAATCGAGCAATCCAGCCGTCATAAACCCCAATACGAGGCGGCTCGCCGGGAGCAGATCCTAAATTATTTTGAGTAAAGCCAGTGGCGTAAACTGTACCATCGTCTGAAACGGCAATACCATAGCTTTCATCAAATCCGACAATGTCTGTGGATTCTAAAGTTGTGCCATCAAAAGCAAGAAGATCTAGGTTGGTGTCATAGGAAGCTACGAAAGAGAAATCTTGAACGCTAGTGAGTGGTGAATCAACCAGCTCGACGACGACTCCGCTTTGATATAGATTCCCATCTTTGTCTACATCAATTTGTAGTGAATTGTCAATTTCCTCTCCAGCAGCTGGTGGCAGCTGATCGGCAGGCTGGGGATTTTGACGAGCTGCAATCACATTGCCATCTGCGTCAAACCGAGCAACCCAGATATCTTGGTAGCCTTCATTGGGCTCGGAGCCACCCAGGGCGATAGCCAAATCCCCCGTGGTTGAACCCGTTACGTAGAAGTTGACCTGATTATCCTCGGTCAAGAAGGTCTCGATGTCCCAGCCTACCTCTGCATGGGCGGTTCCGATTTGCTTACGCCAGAGCTGTTTACCGTTGTTGTCGTACTTCGCAACCCAGGTATCCCAAGAACCCTGGCTAGACTCCCCTACAACACCTGTTGTGGCACCAACTGCATAGACATTGCCAAAGGGATCAACAGATACCCCATAGGCGGCATCCACACCAATAGTGCCAAGCTGATTGATAAAGGATTCTGCTGGGTCAGGCGGCGGTGTGTTACCCACAAATATGAATGAATCGCTATCGAGGTCGAGGTCAGGCAGGGGCAAACCATCTTGAGGCAAACCTGGTCCTGGCGGGACATCTGGGAAAAATGCCACGATGTCAAAGTCAGATTGCTGAGTGACTGGGTCTATGCCTGTCCAAACCAGGGCTTCTCCATCGACAGTATCAGTTTCGCCGGTTTGAGGATTTGTACCAAATAGGAGGAAAGGAATAATGGTGTAGTCTTCCCTAAATCCGTGCAGCTGAATGGTATCTAGCCCGGTCTGAAAATCGGCAACAATGGCCTGTTGCTGAAACCCTAAGAGGAAATTATCCAGGTAGTAAGGTGTTCTCCAATCTCCCAGTACAAACCGGTCGCGTCCAAGTCTACCCGTGATTTCAGGAGGAACGTTTATGAAAATTTCTGGTGCTATATCTTCTTCTAGGAAATCACCCAGTAAAATGTCGAAATTAAATTGATCTGCTGAACCTTCTAACTCGGTTAGCAGCGGTGGAATAGGAATGGGGGCAGCAGGGTCAAACGCCAATATGATGTCGTTACCGTGGCGCGCCAAGCTGTTTTGATCATCTCGAAAGTTGAAAACAAAGTCGGTGCCCGGTGTCAGGGTGAGTGTTTTTTGCTCGGGTGTATTGTTCGAATTCTCGGCCATCAAATCAATCCTTATAAAATAAAGCTCAGGCACGACCCTGTTGAGAGGTTACCGGTGTGTCCCAAGCCCGGTGAGCGCCACTACATGCAACATTTTTCGAACACCCTAAAATTCCTTAAATCACCTGACGACGAGAGGGTCAGACTAAAGCCCGGGACAACAGATTATCCGTCCCGATTAATCAGGCAAGGTAAATAGTGAGTAGCTCAGAGGGCTACTCAAGTAGTACTCACCCGCAAGTCAGTAAAGTTGTTTTTGCGATCGCAAACCAGTGACCAGTTATCAGGCATTGACAAGCCGACAACTGACCGCGTAATCCTATGAAGGCAACCGGTCTATGAAGATGTCCCTAATGTGTATGCGCCAATGTGTATGCACCAATGTGTACGGCCAATGTGTACGCGCCAACTGAGGTGAACCTGCTTTTAGGGCACGCTCAGCACTCTTCTCAACGTAGGGCAGGCAAGAGGTCGACACGTTAAGGTCGCCTCTGGGCTTTTTACAGTTACGCTGTTGTCGATGGCTAAAATCTGGCAGACATAGGCGCGTTTCAGTACACACTACGCAGTCAAACCGCTTTGTACTATTGCCTTAAAGATGAGGCGGATCTCCTCAGACAATTAAGGCAGCACCCATAAGGTAGAGCACTACACAAGTGAGTCAGTTTATGAATCAGCTAAGAAAATAACTGATAGTAAAATCATCGTATCAATAAAGACATGAAAACTACGAAATTTTCATGCGTAGGGGCAAATATTACGACTACCTGATCACTTGGTACTGGGGAATAAACGTTGCACACCTTATTCCTGTGGTCAGTATAGGTAAAATTACGAGCTGCTTTAGACAAGTAGCGATGAAGAAATCTATAATCTGTGTAAATACTCCTTGAAAAGATATTTGAAGGGTGGTGCTGGCAGTGTCTACGCCAAACCCCAGCACATCTGATGGTTTGGTGGAAGGCATCTTGGGCATTGACCGCCTGGTTAGCAATCGCGATCTTAGCTAGACATTACCCAAGGGCAACGTGGGGCAGCGGAGCGCGATCGCAACGGCCTGGTCGCAACTCTAATCGGCGTCGATGCCACTGAACTAACCGCTGCTTCATTCGAATCTATCTGACACATCTAACAGACAGCTCTGGATGAAATCTAAATACAATAGAACTGTTGCTAACTCATCTCGAAAAGGGTAAATGCAAACAAGCCTCAAAAGATGTACGAGCCACCATGCCAGTTTGGCAATAGTCATCGAGATCGCGACGTCAGCTATCTCATTATTACGAAAGAAATTCTGCAAGTGTTTGCCGGGTAGGCCTCTTTTGGGCTTTGCTAGAGAGAAACTTTTCCTTAAGAAATAAAAACCAGTCCTTTAAACTCAACAACCTCCATCCATCATGCTGGAACGATAGCGTCGAATAGATATCTCTCATCCATTCTTTTGAGGAATAATGATTGGAGAAACTATAATCTTTCTCTGAAGAATATGGTCTTAACTCTTCTTGAAAAATTCCTAGGATAGAGTCCTTAACGCCTCGAATCATGAGATCAAAAACTGGATAGGGGATCAACGGAAAGAAGTATGAAGGGGGCATAACAATATCAATATTGTTATCTTTATCAGCTTCGCTGATAACAGCCAACGTAATCCCAAGGAAAGTTCTCTTGAGTGTGGTATAGATCTCATCGTCCTCATATTCCAAATCTTCCCAATTTTCCAGCAGTATTGAGGATAGTTTGTGAATGATTGGATGTTGAGGCTTTGTCCCAATTAGGCAGTTCTGAAGAAACATAGCATGCTTCTGTGAGGCGAACATTGGCTGAAAAATGCCTGCAAAGAAATCATAGCTATGGACAAAAACATCGAATGGCTTCAAGCAAATGCAGTCACAGTCAGCATATATGCCCCCATACTGGTACATAATGTCGTATCTTAGGATGTCTACTCTCTCACCCAAGGTCAAAGATTGCTCAAATAAACGACCAAGTTCTTCGTTAAGAAACTGATATTTTTTAAGATCATCATTAGTCCATAGCTTATATTCCCAATCAGGGTGATGTTCAATCCATGTCTGTCGATATTTTTGTAGCTGGTCAGGTATCGCGCGACTACCAATCCATATCTGATGAATTATCTTTGGAATTCTCGGCGTATCTTGGGGTGTGACGCGCGAAAAGTTGTTTTTTTCATACAGGGCTCGGAAAAATTCGAAATACGCTCTATTCTGATCGGCATATTTCTCAATTTGACGAAAATAGCCTGTCCCCTTTCCCATCGCAACATCAAAATCAACGTAGTATTTTTCTAACTGTTTTTGAAACAAGATTTTACCCCCAAATGCGACTAGTGAGTTGACAACTGAAACGCTTCAGTTATTTAGCTATTTAGAAACAGGGTAGTTCATCAGTAAACCGGCTGAAATAAATGCAAATTTTCTAGCTACCACCAACGACAGCTGGACTCCCCAAGGTTGAACTGCTGTTTTGCCCAGATTGAGCAATAGTCTAACCAGTAGCGTACCTAAGCCTACGTTTAGCTCTGCAAATAAGTAGCGACTTCCGGAATATAACCTACTTAACGATTCAGGAAAATTTTGTATCACTTTTGAGCTGCTATTGGGCATTCAGGACAGGGGCCTTAGTAGCAGCAACCTGCTCAACAATATCAGCCGCATAGTTGACCCCTCCTGATTTTTGGATAGCCTTAGAGAGCCTGACTGCACTGTTTCGATAACTTTGATCCCTGAGCACCTTTTCAATAGATGCTTTTAACTTGGGGACGTTTAATTTATTTAAAGGCACGACTTCACCAGCCCTGACCTTTGATACCCGAGCAGCCATGCCGGGTTGGTCAGCGGTAATGGGAATCGCGACCATCGGTACTCCAGCGCTCAAACAACTTACAGCTGTACTGCCGGCATGGGTAATTACCACAGAAGCCCGATTGATGAGCTTTTGATGAGGCGGAAAGGGAAAAACAAGGGGAGAGCCAGGAAAGTTGACTTTCGATAGGTCGGCTTCAGGATTCCCTAATGAGATCAACAGTTGCGCGTCTAAATCTAAACAAGCCTCTGCAATACGATAAAAAATTTCCCAATTTCGACTCTGGAGCGTGCCCAGGTTGGCGTAAATTAATGGCTTGTTGCCCAATGCTTCAAACGGGAAGTCCTCATCATAGGAGGAAATAGGTTCAACATCCGATGGATTTTTGAGGGGGCCCACATAATGGAAATATGGCGGTAAATTTTCACGGGGAAAATCAAGCATCTTAGGAAGTTGAGAGATTTGAGCAAGCTGTGAATCGGCATCCCTGCGGTGATAATAGGGATACAATTGCCACTGTCGTCTTTGCTGTGAAACAAGTTTCCAAATAGGATAGGTTAGATAATCAAGCAACTGATAGCCTAGCTGATTGCGTAGCTTAGCCCACCAAACATCTTGGTAATGCCAATCGATAAAGGTTGGGGGAATATTAAAATCCTGGTGAATTGGCAAAGTACTGCAAATAGTAACGAAAGGAAGTTTCAAGTAATCTGCAATAGTGCCGCCGGCGGAGGTCGTTTGGTCGACGAGGAGAATATCAATATCAGCCTTCTTTATAGCATCAGGACCCTCTCGAAACATCATGACGGTTGCTCGCCGAAAAGACTCAAGAGCGAACTTTAATCCTGCAAAACCACTCCGTTTTCCCTGTTGAGTGTATATTAAATCAAGACTACCAGGGGGGAAATCGTCAGCCCCAAGCTTATAAAATCCCAGCTCAGATTTAGCAATTTTTTCCTGTACATCAGGAATTCCAAACAACGTTACTTTATAACCGCGTCGCTGTAATTCGTTACCCAAGTTGCACATGGGATTGAGATGACCAATTGCAGCAGGGCATAAGAGACCAACATGATAAACCATATCTTGACACTTAACTCTTCCGTAAGCATGACTTAAACTCCCTTTTCTACACTGAGGTATCTGTAGAAAAATCTCTTTGAATGGCAGAATTGCATATTTGGATATGAGTCAATGTTTTAACTGAGAACTTAAGCAGTTACCTGGAAATGGGATAGGTTATTAGCAAACCGGCTGAAATAAATGCGAATCCCCCCGCTGTTACTAACGACAGCTGCACACCCAGAGGGTGAGTGGCTGTTTTGCCGAGACTCAATAGCAAGCCAGCAATCAGAGTGCCAAGCCCCGTACTCAGCTCTACAAATAAACCTCGACTGCCAAAATAAACTGCTTGAGCTGACTGGCCTAATTTGAGGTCTTGCTCAACGACATCAGGTATCATCGCATTGGGCAATACAAAGAAACCGCCTAACCCCAAACTTCCGATGGGAATTAATATCGACCACAAAGGTATAGCCCGACCCAACCATAACGGTAGAAGGGCCATGAGAATTACCCCTACCCCTGACCACAGCATCGAGAATTGAAATGTTCGCTTTTTGCCAACCCGTTTGACCAGTGGCTTTACTCCCAACATACCAAAAGCGGCTCCTCCCAAAATTAAAATAGAAATCAGGCCACTAAAGCTGATGTCTTTATGGAGTAGTGCGGTCACAAAAAAGACGGCGCAAACTGACAAAATCGACATGGATATCCAAGCCGCTGCAACGCCTAGAACATAGGGTCGAAAACTAGAATTTTGCCAACTTGCCTTGAGTGAAACCATTAGAGATACTCGTTCAGACGGCTCTGCCATCCGCTCAGGCGTCAACAAAGGCAGCAGTAGCGCCCCCAAACCAACGGACCCAATTGCCATGGTCATCACCCCAAACCCATAGCGATCGCTTAGCCAGGGTGTTCCCGTCGCCCCAACAACTGTAGCCGCCAGGCTAGAGATTGCTAACCAGCTAGACAACGTTACTCGTTGTTGATCCTTGGGAGCTAACTCAGGTAACCAGGCCAGATAAGGTACTTGATAGAGCGTAAACGCAAAATAAAATATACAGAGCAAGCTTGCAAGATAAAGACTGTTGCCCAAGCTATTTTCTGTAACAACAGGATTAAACAGTAAGGCAAAGCTGCATACCATTGGCAGTATGCTAACGGCCAAAAAAGGCCGTCGTTTGCCCCATTGACTTTGAACTTGGTCTGAATAGTAGCCCACTAAAGGCTGCAGAAGCGCGCCAATGATACGGCCAAAGAAAAAAGCGCTACCCACTAAGACTGTCGGCACCAAAATTGGCAGATTCTCATCGTTAGGACCTGGATCATAGCGATAGAGAATAAACGATGACAGTGCAGTATTCAATAGAAACAACCCGAAAAACCCCATTGCATAAGGTAGCCAGGGGGTACGCAAGTGAGCTTTAGCAAAATTGGGAAAAACAAATTTCATAGACATCAAATAGACTTAGCCCTCTGTAGACGAGTAAACTGCGGCTTGGTTAATTTGTGGTAATCTAGCCCATCGATCAATCGCATCTTGCCAGCGATCGTAGACCCGCGCTTTAGTGGTCTCGTCCAGGGTATATTGATTTTTTTGATAGTCTGCCTGGTCAGCGATATAGGCTTGAAACTTAGGTTTGGCTTGATCAAATCCGGGAAGGGTCAACCGCTTGTAGATATGCTCCATACAAGCCACTTCATTGTTCTCGAAATCCTCGTAGCTGATTTCAACAAAGTTGTCAGCCGGGATCAAGTCAACGGTGTCAAAAAATACCTGCATCAGCTGCTGATAAAAGGTGAGAATATTTTCCTCAAACTCAGCTTCATCGATGGTTTGCAGAGCATAGTGGGGCACCATTTTTTGAGAGAACCGCACGGTCGAGGTATAGACATCGTAAGGGTTGCGATAGATATGAATGAACTTGGCATCCGGGAAGAGTTTCAGCAGCTCAGGAATCCGAGCCGTATTGGAGGGGTTTTTAATCACTAACTGCTTGCCCCCCGAGTGAAACGTCGCTTTTTTCAAAATCTTGAGATAGCTTTGCTGCCATCGCCTTCTGTCTGCCTCGGAGAGATCGCTCAGTAAGACCGACCGGCGGTAGATTTCCTGCATCCGCTCAGGGAAGTACCAGCAGCAATAAAACGAGAAGGGAGACACGTTCGCCAGGGAATAATCTTCTTCTTCGGGGACGGTGGGTGAGTAGGAAACATTGTCCATCAGCCGCACCTCTGGCCAGAAATCTTGCAGATTAGAGGCCAGCATCCGCTGCAGGGTTAAAAACGCTTCTGGCACAAACGCCTGCAGGCTAGAGACGTAGCCCCACTGGTCGTCTTGCACCATCAGCCGATGCAAATGGGTGGTGCCGCTGCGCCAGTGGCCGAGAATAAAAACAGGGGGCTCGGTAATCTCAGTCTGCTGAATCTGTCGCCCGTAGCGCAGGGTTTCTGCCAGGCGCAGGGGGGCATTGGCCAGGGTCATGCCGGTAATGCTCAAGGCCCTGGGCAGGTAGGGCAGGCTGACGCCGCCATTTTGCACGAGCAGCGACAGCCAATTGCGGAGGGTGCTCCCAGAGAGGGGATGCTGGACTTTAGCGGGGCGACGTTGGGCGGGGGAGGCAGCCATAGGTGATATTCGGTCCATTTAAGCGGGTTAACATCATCTTTGTGAGGTACCAATCAAAGTGTTTGACATGTTTGGATTTACCCCGTTCGACTGAGCTCACGTCGAAGCCCAACCCCCAATACTGGGGGCTTTAAGGTTGAACCTTCTCAAGGTGAGTGATGACTGACTAGTTCTCTCATTGGGGTTTTGATTCGTTTTTGGTTGAGCTGGGGCACGCCAATGGCGCGATAGACGGTGTCGCCAAAGCGAGGGAAAAACTGCCAGGCGGCAAACAGCACCTTGCTAATCACCGCAGAGACGGCGTCTTTGTTGAGAATCACCTCTGCCTGGTTTTGTTGAATTGCGCGCACAACCGCAGCGGCGACGGCGGTTGGGGTGGTGGCCCCCGCTAGCTGAGGGGCAGGCACGCCCGTATCAGCCAGCATGCCGCTTTGTTCCACATAGCCTGGGCAAATGACCGACACCTCGACGGGGCTCTCGGCGAGCTCCTGGCGCAGGGCATCGCTCCACATGAGTAAACCGGCCTTGCTGGCTGAATAAGCGCTGTCGAAGGGGTGTCCCTTTTTAGCGGCGGTGGAGGCCATATTGACAAGGTGACCGCTGCCCCGAGCCAGCATCCCCGGCAATAACAATCGAGAAAGCTCCATTGCCGCCAGTAAATTAATCGCGATGACGGCCTGGAGATCGCTCAGCGTGTAGTCTTGAAAGGCACAGTACCGTTCAATCCCGGCGTTGTTAATCAAAATATCCACCGGGCCTGCCACCTGCTCGACTCTGGCCACTAAATCTGGCAGAGTCTCGCTGTTGCTTAAATCCCACGGGATGCTAAAACACTCGGCCCCTGCCTTATGCAGCTCAGCACAGACCTGCTCGAGCTTGGCCGGGTCGCGAGCCACCCCCACGACAGTTGCCCCCTGCTGGGTCAGCGCCCTGGCAATAAAGGCCCCGATACCGCGAGAGGCACCGGTTAATAAAATCGTTTTTCCGTTGAGGGTTGTCATGGTGGGTGTCCTCTCTGCTAGCTAACCAGGGCGGGCTGCCTGGCTTGCAGCGACGCAAAGTTTCTACCGCCGAGTTCAATCGATTGCTCGGCTACCCCCTGCTGGAGCCGTGAGAGCAGATATTCAGAGGTTTGGGTGACCAGGTTGGTGCCGTGGTCGGGCTCGACCAGACCCGCCAGCAAAATATCGGTGCCGTGCTGTTCAACCAGACGCTGGATACCAAGAAAATTGAAGACGCCGGATTCGTAGGTGCCGCAGGGTACGGAGGGGTTTTCGACGCCGGTGCAATACTCTCGGACTGAGGAAAACCACTGGCTGGCCGGGTAGCCGTGGAAATGGACCATCGGCATGCCCTGCTCGATCAGGGGTGGGGCAAACAGCGCCGCCCCCAGGGCCAGCCCGATCATCACATAGAGATCGTAGGAGGGTTTAACATCAGTGGTGGCCGGGTCAACCCCTTCGGGAAGCTGCAAGTGGAGCCTGCCCCCGTTGAGCCCTACTCTGACCACGTCACTCTCCAGACTGAGGTTGGTTTTGTTAGCCCCCGAGCGGGAACTGACCAGCCAGGTATCGGGAATCTGTCGGAAGTGCTGAGTGCCGTTTAAGGTCAGCTTCAGATACCATCGGCCATCCTGGTTTTGTCGCAGTTCGGTAGAACTGTAGCCGTCAACCGGCGATAGGGTTTGCCAGTCTTGTTCTGAAATCTCGACGGGGCCGACGTATTGAGGGGGTTCGGCATAGGCTACAAACCCGTAGGAGACGCCGGTTCTGCCCTTGGCCATCCAGTCTACGATGTCGCGGTGGGACTTGCGCTTGACCACGTCGTCTATTTTGAACCCGGCGGGGAGCAGGCCCACTGGCCCGATGCCCTTGCCTAACTGGACCAGCTTTTGGGCGTAGTCAGACTGGGTGGGGTCATAATCACCGACTTGGAACCGGCTGAGGGACAGGGGCAGAATGGGGACGTAGATCTTGGGGATGAGGGACTTCGCCACAAAGTCATCGATGGCAGCTGCTGGAAAAACAGAATCGGAGAGATTCATATTTAGGATGGAAAGTTGCTGCTCAGAGACCCCAATCACAATTTCAGAGAAGGTACGCACCAGGGTATTCACCCCGATGGGGATTTTTTTCTCGTAGTTTAAATCGGGGCTGATGAACTCGGTGTCGAGGTCGGTCAGGACAATTACCTGGGTATTGGTGGGGTCCTGGAGATCGTGGAGGTTGTCTTCGGCCCAGCTGATGAACTGGGCAATTTTAGACACCGAGAGCTTGCGATCTTTGAGCCAGAAGCGGGTGTAGAGCTGGTAGAGGTTCTCGGCCACGCAGACTTTGGTTTTACCGAGGATAGACGGCTGTCGCTCAACGTCAATCATGGCGTTGATGTCTGCCTTGACGGCCTGGGATTTGACGGTGCGCTTGAGGTTTAGAATGGGCAGCTCGATTTCGTATTCGGTTTGTGCGATCGCAGCTTCCCAGGGCACGATTTCCACGCCGCAGGCGTCCAGTTTGGTTTTGAGCCGATCCCTGAACGCGATAATGTTCTGTTGCCGATACCCCTGGGGCAGCGGGCGAAATGTAATCTTGAGTTTTTTCGCCATCACGGTGGGGTCGATGACCGGCGGGTTAAAAGACTCGGTGGTGCCGTAGCCGCCGATCAATCGACCAATGGTCTGCAGGCTCAAACCCGCCGCCGCACAGGTTGGGGGAGCCGCCGTCTTTTGCAACAGAAATTCGAGAATTTTGGCCTTGTGGGTGCTCAGCTCTGACTGCAGATCAGGGGTCATCAGCCCTTTGGGGGCGTTGATTTTGAGCTTGCCGTCATCCGCCCAGACTTTGATGCCCTTTTGGGTGAGCTGATCCATCAGGTTTGTTACATTCATTGGCCCCAAACGCTCCTTGAGTTAAATGGTTTCAGTTAAATGGCTAATTGCTAATAGCTAGATTTCAAACACTTCGGTGCCAGCGGTCTCAAACGAGGCAGCAATGTGGCGCGAGAGCGCGGCCACGGTGGGATGATGTACCAGCATCAGCGGGGTGATCTCCACCCCGAACGCCTGTTTGCCCGCGCTGGCAATGCCAATGGCGAGCACCGAGTCAAGGCCATAGGTATCAAACGGGTCGTCAGGGTTAATGTCCGTCGGTGCGACCCCCAGCTCTCGGGCGATGCGCTCAATCAGCCAGGCCTGGATGTCGTCGGCGCTGGTGGCCGTAGCGCTGATGGGGGCGGAAACGGTCGTGGCAGGTGTGCCCGCACCGTTGGTCTTACCGTTGGTGGCCCCGTTAGCTTTGCCGTTGGTACCCGCGCCGTTGGCAGGCCGCAAAGCTTTCTGGTTGAGCCAGTTGAGCAGTTTGGGCAAGACCTGCAGCTCGGTTTCTGAGAAGGTATCGGTGGCCTTAATCTGGGCCATGAGCTGGTCGGGACTGAGGGCAACCAGAGGCTGGGTGGGCTTTGCAGGGCGATCAACCGAGTCGATCCAGTAACGCTGACGCTGCCAGGCGTAGGTGGGTAAGGCAATCGACTGTCGCAGATAGCCGGTGTCAAAGCCGCGCCAGTTGATTTGGCTGCCCCGCACATAAAGATGGCTGAGACTGGACAGCAGGTTTTCCCACGCTGAGGGGGTTTCTGACGAATCTCCCGGCTGGGCAGGGGGGAGGCTGGCTAACCCCAGGGGAAAATCGGATGTATCAGACGTGGGCATCTCCTCAGGGCCTGGGCCGATTGTCAAAACCGCATCCAATCCCTGGGTATGCAAGTGAGGTGTTTCCGACCGGCTTTGCAGAAACCGATCGCGCCAGTAGTCGGGCTTGAGCATGGTGTCGCCCACGGGCTGACCGTCGGGGTAAGACAGGATTGGAAACCGGGGCTTATTCAAGCCCGCAGGCCGTTTCTCAGGGGTCACCAACAGCCCCAATGCGGTTTCTAAATCAAACATCCCGGCGACGCAGGCGGCGACGTATTCACCCACCCCCGAGCCGATTAAACAGGCGGGCTCAACCCCCCAGGCTTTCCAGAGCTGATAGAGAGCGTACTCCACCGCAAAGAGGGCAGTGCGACCCGCCGGGGTCTCTGTAGAAAAGGGGTTGTCGCTCAGACTCTCCAACAGCGACGGAGAGAGAGGCGCGATCGCACCACATTTCTCAAACGCCGCTCGGAAAATCGGCTGAGTCTCGTAGAGGTCTCGCCCCATCCCCGGGTAGCCCTGCCCCGTAAACCAAACAGCCACCTTTAGTGGGGCCGACACCTTCCCGCTCAGCAGACTCGATGCAGAATTGCCAGCGGCAAAGGCTGAGAGCTGGGTCGCCATCACCTGGGCAGAACGGCCCACCACGCACAGCCGATGCTGAAAGTGCGATCGCCCGGTGTTGGCGGAAAAACAAATGTCGGCGGTGGCGGCGTCTGAGCGAGATAAAGCCGACTGGTATCGCTGCGCCAGCGCCTGGAGAGCCCCCTCCGTTTTGGCTGAGAGGGTCAGCACATGCAGGGGACGCTCCATGGAAGATGGAGCCGCGCTGTCAAGGAGAGGAGCCTCTTCGACTACCACATGGGCGTTGGTGCCGCTAAAGCCAAAACAGTTGATGCCCGCCAGACGCGGCTGCGTCCCCCTGGGCCAGGGGTTTGCCTGGGTGGGCACCTGCAGATTCTGCCAGTCAATGTGGGGGTTGAGCTGCTGCAAATTCAAATGGGGGGGAATCTCTTGGTGCTGCAGCGAGAGAATCACTTTGATCAGGCTGGCAATGCCCGAGGCCCCTTCTAAATGGCCCAGATTGGTTTTCACAGAGCCGATGTGGAGCGGGCGCTCATCCCCGCGTCCGGTGCAGAAAATAGAGGTGAGTGCGCCCACTTCGATGGGCTGACCGGTGGCGGTGCCGGTGCCCTGCACTTCGACATAGTCTACCTGGGTCGGGTCAACCTTACCCACCTCCAGGGCCTGGCGGATGACCGCCTGCTGGGCCGGGCCGTTGGGGGCCACCAGGCTGCTGCTGCGGCCGTTGTGGTTGACCGCCGAGCCCCGGATCACGGCCAAAATTGGGTCGCGATCGCGCTTCGCATCGGACAATCGCTTGAGCACCACCGCCCCGCAGCCTTCGCCCCGGGCGTAGCCGCTGGCCTCGGCATCAAAGGTTTTGCAGCGCCCAGACGGGTCCAGCATCTGGGTTCTGGCAAAGGCCACCGTGCTATCGGGCGACAGCAGCAGGTGAACGCCCCCCGCCAGGGCCAGTTCGCACTCTCCAGTGCGCAAACTCTGGCAGGCCAGATGCACCGCCACCAGGGCTGACGAACAGGCGGTATCCACCACCAGACTCGGACCTTTTAAGCCCAGCGCGTGGGAGAGCCGCCCGGCGGCCACGCTAAGGGCATTGCCAGTGGCGCAAAAGGCGTCTACCCCTTCGGCCCCGCCATGCTCCCAGATCATTTTGTTGTAGTCGTTGCTGCAGATACCGACAAATACGCCGGTGGTGCTGCTAAACAGCTTGTCTGAGGCCTGGTTGGCCTGCTCCAGCGCCTCCCAGCCCACCTCTAGCAACAATCGCTGCTGGGGGTCAAGGCTGGCGGCTTCACGGGCCGAGATACCAAAAAACTGGGCATCAAAGCTGTCGATGCGTCCTAGAAAGCCCGCCTCGCGGGTATAGACCTTGCCCGGCGCGTAGGGGTCGGCGTCGTAGTAAGCTTCGGCGTCCCAGCGATCGGCGGGTACTTTCACCACCGCATCTTTGCCCTGGTGCAGCAGATCCCAAAACGCCTCGGGGGTCTCTGCCCCGCCTGGGAACCGGCAGCCCATGCCCACAATGGCAATCGGCTCAGTTTGGGCATACTGCATCGCCTCGAGCCTGGCCTGCATGTCTTCGACGGCTCGCAGGGCGCGCTTGATCGGGGATAGTTCGGTCGCGGTCTGATTCATCGCCTCAAGTCTCCTCAATACCTCATGCTGTCTAACTTGCTCATCAGCAGTGCCTCGGCCTCATCATCGGAAAGGTCGTCCGCAGAAGGCTCCGGGTTTTCTGTCTCTATCAACAGATCCGCCAGCGGGTCTTCGGTCGCTTCGGCGGGCAGGGCCAGGACCTCGGCCAGGTGCGTCGCCAGGGCCGCAATGGTCGGGTAGTCAAAGGCCATTGTGGTCGGGATGGCGCAGCCCAGGCTGCTCTGCAGGCGGTTGCGCAACTCCACCGCCATGAGCGAATCCATGCCCAGGTCGGCAAACCCCTGCTGGGGATCTAGATACTCCGTGGAGGCCAGCCCCAGTACCTTCGCCAGCTGAGACTGCAGATGACTGAGCAGCAGGGGTCTCTGCTGGCTCGGGGCAACGGCCTCTAGCTCAGCTAAGAACGGTGCGGTCTGCCCCTCGCGCTCGGCGGCAAACGCCTGCAGCAAGGGCAGCTCAACGGTGGGCGGCAGCTGTGAGAGATAGACCCGCCAATCAACCGGCAGCACCGCCGCCTGGGGAAAGCGGGGCTGCGCTAACAGCCGATTCATCAGGGCCAGACCGTGGCTGGGCTCGATCAGGCTCACCCCCTGGGCGGCCCACCGGGCCTGGTTGCGACTGTGCAAAGCGGCGGCCATACCGCTGTTGGCCCAGGGCCCCCAGTTGACCGACAGGGCGGGCAGGCCCAAACTCCGGCGATGATGGGCCAGGCCATCCATAAAGGCGTTGGCGGCCGCATAGTTGGCCTGCCCCGGAGAGCCCACCAGGGCCGAGACCGACGAGAAACAGACAAAGCAGTCGAGGTCATGCGCTGCCGAGAGCTGGTGGAGCAGCCAGGTGCCCGCAATCTTGGGCTGCATGACGCGCTCAAAACTCGGCCAGGACTGGCCCACCAACATGGCATCATCCAGCACCCCAGCGGTGTGGAAAATGCCTTTGAGGGGGGCAGAGATCTGTGCGATCGCACCCCCCAACCCCTCCGCGTCCGCCACATCTGCCTTTGGCACCTGCACGGTCGCACCGCCCTGCCGCAGGGTCTCAATCACCTCCGTCGCCTGCTGCGACGGATCGCTGCGGCCCATCAGCGCCAGGTGTTTAGCGCCTCGCACCACCAGCCATTGGGCCACCTGCAATCCGAGGGCCCCCAAACCGCCGGTAATCAGATACGCGCCCTCCCCGCGCACCTCAAAGGCAGGCTGGTCGCCCGCTAAATCAGTCTGAGTCTCCTCAGCCCGCTCAGGGAGGGTAATCACTACCTTACCGATGTGTTTCGCCTGGGCCATGTAGCGAAACGCTTCGACCAGGTTTTCAATCGAGAAACAAACCTGATTGAGGGGGTGGAGGGTTCCCGCCTCAAACATCGGCATCAGGGTCTCCAACAGCTGCCGAATGGTGGCCGTATTCTCTAGAGAGATATCGAGCATGTCAAACGGCTCATAGCGCACATCCGGTCGCTGCGCCGCCATCTGATCGGGGCTCCAGATGCCGATTTTGCCAATTTCAACAAAGCGGCCCCGCTGCCCCAAGGCCGCTAGAGAACTGGGAATGAACTCCCCGTTGAGAGAATTGAGCACCACGTCAACGCCCTCGCCCTCGGTGGCCGTCAGAATCTCCTGCGCAAACTCCACCAAGCGAGAGTTAAACACTTGCGACACGCCCATGTCTTTAAGGGTGCTCCACTTGGATGGGCTGGCGGTGCCCCAGACCTCGGCCCCAAGCCACTGCGCCACCTGCACCGCCGCCTGCCCGACGCCCCCCGCCGCCGAGTGAATCAAAACCCGTTCGTCTTTTTTCAGCTGAGCCCGTTCGTGCAGGGCGTAGTAGGCCGTGATAAAGGCGGTGGGCAGGGTGGCCGCCTGCTCAAAGCTGAGGGTGTCTGGCTTGGGCACTACAAAATCAGCTGGAAGGGTCACAAAGGAGCTGAGGCTACCGATGGCCTGGGCGGCAATCACCGCGTCGCCCACCTGCACGTGGGTCACGCCCTCACCCACCGCCGAGACAATCCCTGCGCATTCACCGCCAAAGGGCACATCCTGGGTGTCGGTGATACCCATTTCCTCAGTGAAGGCCTTGATCATGCCCAGGGCGTTGAGCACATCGCGGAAATTAAGCCCCACCGAGCGCACCTCAATTTCGACCTCGCCGGGGCCAGGCGGGCGGCGGGTCATGGGCACCCGTTCTAAATTTTCGAGGACGCCATACTCGCGGATGCGAACCTGAAACGGTTCATTTGGCAGCGCTGCGGCCTGGCCAGGGGACTGGTAGCGCACCAAACGAGCGGCGTATCTTTGGTCACCTCGGTAGGCAATCTGATGGTCGGGGTCGCCGCCGTAAAGTTCGTCCAGCAGCGGCGGGATGGCCGCTTCGGGGTCGAGGTCGAGGCAGTGACAGCGCAGTTCGGGATGCTCCAGGGCGATGACGCGACCGAGGCCCCATAGGGAAGACTGCTGGGGTTGCAGAGGGTTATCGGAGCCAACCGCCTGGGTCCCGCGAGTGACCAGCCAGAGCCCGTTGGGAAGAGAGCGACCGTCGGCCACCCATGCCTGCAACAAATGGAGCACACTACCGCAGGAGTACCGCTGGGATTGTTGCAGGGCTTCGAGGGAGAGATCGTTCGCCTCAGTAGGGGATGCGCCCCAGAGATGAACAATGCCGTTCACGTTAACGGGTAAGGCATCGAGCAGTTGGGCGTACTGGTCTGGCCGGGTTGGATCAAGCTGGAAGACAGATTCAGAGCGTTGTTCAAAGCGGTCTCCGATGGTTATCTGGGTGTAGCCAACCTGCGCCGCCTCGAACTGTTCTAACAGAGATGTATTTGTCTCGTCGGAAAAGATCAGCCAGTGGTCAGTCTCTACTGGAGATTGTGCCGTGGGAAGGCTAATAGGCTGCCAATCAAGCCGATAGAGCCATTGGTCAAAGTCAGGCTGTAGCATCCGTTCCAGAGCTGACCGACTGACGCGCTTCAGAGAAAATCCCTGAACGGTAGCTACCAATGTGCCACTGTCATCAAACAGCTCAATATCGGTGCTGAGTAGCTGATGGTTATCGAGCTGTTGGAGATTTTGGGTCCGGCACCAGAGGGTTGTGCTGAGGGGGACGTAAAGCGTCAGGTGTTTAATCTCAACCGGGATATAGAGATCTTGAGAATTTTTATCGATGGCCAGCCCGACTATCTGAAAACAGGCATCCAACAGGGCGGGGTGAAGTTTATAGGGGGCGGTTTCAACCCCCTCAGGTAGCTGGATCTGGCCAATCAAAGTGTCATCGGTTTGCCAGATCTGGCGAACGCCTTGAAACGCGGGGCCATATTGGAAGCCCTGCTGTTGGAGTTGCTGGTAAAAGGGGACAGCATCAGCAACGGTGGGCACTTGTTCAGGCTGGACAAAGTTTATTTGGGTGGGAGCCTCGGCCTGCTTGAGAAGTTTGCCGGTGGCGTGCAGGGTCCAGACGGGTTCCTCTTGAGAATCTCCCGAAGGCGCTTCTGCCGGGGTGCTAAAAATCTCGAAGCTGTAGGCGTCACTGGCCTCGGGTGTGTAGGCCTGATTGGCCTCCGGCGTCAAAATGCACTGTAGGCTGTAGGCGGTCTCGGACTGCAGGACAAGGGGCTGTTGAATATTGATATCTTCGAGGAGCAGTCGATCAGTTTTATAAAGGATGCTGCCAGCTGCGATCGCAATCTCCAAATACGCCGTTGCCGGGAGCACCGCCGTCTGCACAATCCGATGATCGTTCAAGAAACTGGGTGAATGCTGCTGTAAACAGCTCTCAAACTGGACAGTTTTGCTGGCGGAGCGCAGGCGCTGGCCCAGTAGCGGATGGGCGGCGGGCTGGGCGGTCACCGTCGGACCCTCGGTGAGCGATAGGGTGACATTTCCACTTTCTATCCAGTAGCGCTGGCGCTGGAAAGGATAGGTGGGCAGGGGCAGTCGCCGCCGCGGGTAGGGCTGGTCAAAGCCGAGCCAATCCACCCTGACGCCTTGGACGTAAAGCTGACTGAGGCTGTCTAACATGGCCTGCCAGTCTGACAGGGGCGGTCTGAGGCTGGGTAGCCAACTGACCTCTTTGTGAGCTTGACCATTCGCCGGGCTGCCAGCTGACCAACAGTGGCGACCCATGCCCAGCAAAATAGGTTTGGGGCCGACCTCTAGCAAATGCTGGCAGTCGAGCTGGCTGAGGGTCTGCATCCCGGCGGCAAACTGCACGGGCTGGCTAATATGGCGACACCAGTAGTCGGCGGTGGCAATTTCATTGGTAGCCAACTGGCCAGTGAGATTAGACACCAGCTTCAGGCGCGGGGGTCGGTAGCTGATTTGCTCGGCAACCCGTCGAAAATCTTTTACCATCGGGGCCATCAGCGGCGAGTGAAAGGCGTGGGAAACGGTGAGGGGCTTCAGCTTGAAACCGGCCTGGCTGAGTTTGGCAGTGAGGGCTGCGATCGCATCGGCCTGCCCTGATATCACCGCGCTCTGGGGGCCGTTAATCGCAGCCAGGGCCACCTGACCGCCATAGGCCGCCAAATAGGGGCGCAGTTCCTCAACGCTGGCCAGCACAGACACCATCTGCCCCCCAGCGGGCAGCGCCTGCATCAGCCGTCCCCGTTCGGCAATCAGCTTGAGGCCCTCTTCCAGACTAAAGACACCCGCGATGCAGGCCGCCACGTATTCACCCACACTGTGGCCCATCACCACCGCCGGGCGAATGCCCCAGGACTGCCAAAGCTGGGCCAGGGCATATTCCAACGCAAACAGGGCGGGCTGGGTGTAGGCGGTTTGATTGAGTAAGTCGGCATTTCCCGACTCCCACATCACCGCCAGCAGCGGCTTTTCTAAATAGGGCGACAGCAGCGTCTGGCAGGTGTCGAGGGCCTCTCGAAAGACCGGCTGCTGGGTGGCATAGAGGGTCTGCCCCATGCCGATATACTGCGAGCCCTGGCCGGTGAATAAGAACGCGACTTTAGAGGTTCCCAGTGTCGTGCCCTGAGCTGTATTAGGGGCTTCCTCCTTCTGGAGAAAGGTTTTGAGCTGCTCGGCAGCGACCGCTTGGGTGGGGGCCACCAGGCCGAGGCGATGGCTAAACTGGGCCCGACCCGCGTTGGCGGTGTGGCAAACCGAGGCAAAGGAGGCCCCGTCCGCAACCTCTGCCAGGTAGCACTGATAGTGCTCAGCCAGGGCGGTCAGGGCCCCAGGGGTTTTGGCCGAGAGAGTGAGCAGATGTAACGGTCGCTCAGGGGTCTCAGGGGGCAGCGGCGTCGCTGCCTTTGGAGCCTCCGCCAGGACGACGTGGGCATTGGTGCCGCTGGCCCCAAAGGAGCTGACGCCCGCAATTCGGGGTTTTGGCCCCGGTGCCCAGGGGGTGGGGTCAGCCACCACCTTCACAGGCAGGTCGTCCCAGGGGATGTAGGGGTTGGGTGCTTGAAAATGCAGGTGGGCGGGCAGCTGCTGCTGTTGCAGAGACAGCACCACTTTGATCACCCCGGCCACCCCGGCGGCGGACTCTAGATGACCGATGTTGGTTTTGACCGAGCCCAGTAAAATTGGCTGCTCAGCAGAGCGACCCTGCCCCAGGACCGCCGCACAGGCCTTGACCTCAATCGGGTCGCCCAAGGACGTGCCGGTGCCGTGGGCTTCGAGGTAATCTACCGCAGCGGGCTCGACCTTGGCCATTGCCAGAGCGTCCTGCAGCAGGGTCTCCTGCGCTGCCCGGTTGGGCACCGTAAAGCCGCTACTAGCGCCGTCCTGGTTGACGGCGGAGCCGCGAATCACGGCCAGAATATGATCGCCGTCGGCCTCGGCCTGGGAGAGGCGCTTCAGGACCAACACCCCGCAACCCTCACCGCGCACAAAGCCATCGGCGCTGGCATCAAAGGTCTTGCAGCGCCCGTCGGGGGACATCATCCGCGCCTTAGAGAGGGCCACCGTATTTTCCGGGGCCAGAATGACGTTGACGCCCCCGGCCAGGGCCTGGGTGCATTCGCCATTGCGGAGACTCTGGCAGGCCAGGTGAATCGCCACCAGGGACGACGAGCAGGCGGTATCGATGGCCATGCACGGCCCCTGCAGCCCGAGGGTGTAGGCCACCCGGCCGGGAATCGCATTGAGCACATTGCCCGAGCTGAAGTAGGCATCGAGCTTGCCGGACCGGGCCAGCCGGGAACCGTAGTCGTTAATCGTCGCGCCAATAAAAACGCCGGTGCGGCTGCCGCTGAGCTGTTCGGGCACCAGGGCGGCCTGTTCCAACGCTTCCCAGGCCACCTCCAGCAGCAGGCGCTGTTGGGGGTCCATGCTGGTGGCTTCGCGGGGGGAAATGTTGAAAAAGTGGGGGTCAAACTGATCGACGGCCTGCATAAACCCGCCATAGCGGGTATACATTTTCAGCGGGGCATCCGGGTCGGCGTCGTAGTAGGCGTTGATATCCCAGCGATCGGGGGGGACGGGTGCGATCGCATCTATCTGATTGGCCAGCAGCTCCCAAAACGCCTGGGGACTGTTGGCCCCGCCGGGGAACCGACAGCCCAGGCCAATGATGGCGATGGGCTCGGTTTTGGCCCGCTCCATCGCCTCGAGTTTGGCGCGGGCTTCTTTGACCGCAAGCAGCATGCGCTTGGCTGACGAGGCCTGGGGGCTGGTGGGTCGATCCTGGGATACGGTCATGGTGATTCCTCCGTCAGCAAAGTTTCTAGGGCGTCTAGCTCCTGGGCCAGCAGCGCGTCTACGTCTTCGTCAGCGATCTGCTCTACCGCCGTCGCCAAATCGGGCTCAGCCTGGGCAGCGGCGCTGTCGGGTAGCTCGGTTTGCCAGTGCAGCACCTCGCGGGCCAGGTAGTCGGCCAACGCCTGCAAACTCGGGGCCTCAATCAGCAGGGTGGCGGGCAGGGTCGCCGCCAGGCTGGTTTCTAGCTGGGTCTTAAGCTCCACCGCCATGAGCGAATCCATGCCCATGTCAAAAAAGCCCTGCTGCGGTCGGGGCAGCTTCGCCGGGTCGCTAATCTTCAGCACCCGACCCACCTCTGATTGCAGATAGGCGACCAGCGCCTCCTGACGGTCTTCGAGGAGGGTCTCCGCCAGGGTTTGCCAGATAGCAGCTCGCTGTTTTTGTGGCGGCGTGGCTGTGCGGTCTCCGAGCCGGGCGAGTAGCGGTCGAGTCCCCGCCACCTCGTACAGACTGCGGAACCGCGACCAGTCCACCTTCGCCACCGTGGTCTGTACGGCATCGCTGCGCAGCAGGTGGCCCATCGCCGACAGGCCCACGGTGGGGAGCAAGGCTTCTAACCCACGGCTGCTCAACCAGGACTGCGACTCATCGGCCACCATGCCGCCCTCGGCCCAGGGTCCCCAGTTGATGCTGAGGGCGGGCAGCCCCTGCTGGCGTCGGTAGTGGGCCAGCCCGTCGAGGAAATGGTTGGCCGCGGCGTAGTGGGCCAGCCCCTTAGAGCCCCACACCGACGAAATCGACGAGAAGCTAATCCAGAAATCCAGGGGGCGGGTTTGGGTCAGGCAGTGCAGGTTCCAGGCCCCGACCAGCTTGGGCTGCAGAATCTTGACAAAGGTGTCCCAGTCGAGGGTGGCGATAGCCTGGGTGTCGGCCACCCCCGCCGCATGCACGATGCCCGCCAGGGGCGGCAGGGTCTTATCAATGTGGGTAAACAGCCGCTGCAGGTCTTCTATCTGATTAACATCGGCCTGCTCGACTAAAACTTGGGCCCCCTGGCTTTCTAAATAGGCGATGCGCTCCTGGGCGGTGGGGGTGGGGGCCCGGCGACTGGTTAGCAACAGCTGACTTGCCCCCTGACCCACCAGCCACTGGGCCACCTGTAAGCCTAGGGACCCTAATCCTCCCGTAATCAGGTAAGTAGACTCTGCTTTCACCGGCAGCGGGTGTGTCGGCTGAGGCTGACTGGGCACCAACCGGGCCACGTACCGAGCGCTATCAGCGCGCAGGGCAATCTGGTCTTCGGGGGAGCCCGCCAGGTGGGTTTGCACCTCGGCCACCAGGCGCTCGGCGACCAGATCGACGGCCAAGTCGGCGGCGGGCAGGTCGCACAGCCCACCCCAAAATTGGGGATATTCCAGCGAAATCACCCGCGCCATGCCCCAGAGCGGTGCCTGGGCCACAGCGGTTTGGGCAATCTCAACGGGCATCGCCCCCTGGGTGGCAAACCAGACCTTGGGGGCCGTTTCCCACGGCTGCTGGGCCAGCACCTGGAGCAGATACAGGGCACTGCCACAGCTGTGCAGCTGGGTTTCTAGCAGGGTATCGGCGGTGGGGGTGGTGGCTTCTAGACTCCACAGGTGCAAAATGCCCTGCAGGTTGTCCTGGGCGGCGACCGCCTCGATCACCCGCTTGAAATCGTCTGGGTGGGTGGGGTCAATACACCAGCGGCGTTCCGCCAGTCTCTGGTAGGGGGCCTGGGCATAAACCTGGGTCCAGGTGCCCCCCTGTTTTTCGATGGCGTCTGCGATCGCATCGCCGTTGCGGTCTGCAAAAATCAGCCAGTGACCGAGGGGGGCGGTGGCTTGGGCCGGGGCGGGCTGGGCCTGCCACTCGACAGTATAAAACCAGTCTTCTAAATCGGGTAAGGGGCTTGCTTCAGCCTGATGTTGTTGCACCAGCGTGTCGAGCAGGGTGGGCAGTAAGCTCTGCTGCTCCGCTGAGAGCGACAGGCGGTTGGCAATCAGCGTCGTCAGAGTCTCGGTTTGACCCTGTTGAATGGCTTCGATGACGGTGCTCTGAGAAGTGCCCTGGGAGATTTCACGGCCATCGTCAAGCCCCTCTGCCTTGTAAATCTCTCGCTGAAAGGCGTAGGTGGGCAGCGGAATGCGCCGATAGCCACCCCCCTGGTTGAACGCCAACCAGTCAATCTTCACGCCTTGGTGGTAGAGCTGGGCCAGGCTTTCTAGCAGGGTTTGCCAGTCGGGTTGACCGGGTCTGAGGCTGGGCAGTGAGACCGGCGGCGCAGCCTGGTCAGGCCAGCACGGCTGGGCCATCCCCAACAGCACCGGCTTTGGCCCCACCTCCAGCAGCAACCCACAGCCCTGGGCCTGCACCGCCTGGATGCCCGCTGCAAACCGAACCGGCTCCAGGATATGGCGGCACCAGTAGTCGGCGGTGGCCATCTCGGCGGACACCTGGCCGGTGAGGTTAGAAACCATATCGATGCTGGGCAGCGCATAGGAGATGGACTCCGCCACGCGCCTAAAGTCCGCCACCATCGGAGCCATCAGCGGCGAGTGAAAGGCGTGGGAAACCTGCAGCGGTTTGTGCTTAATGCCCAACTGGTCTAGCTGTTTGCAGAGGGTTTGGAGCGCTTTTTCTGGGCCTGAGATGACCACACTCTCAGGGCCGTTGATGGCCGCAATGACGATCTGGGGGCCACTCCCGTTGGTTTGGTCGGCGATCATTTGCCGGATATGGGCCTCGGTGGTCATCACCGCCACCATGCCGCCCGTCTTAGGCAGGGCCTGCATCAGCCGTCCGCGCTCGGCAATCAGCTTCAGCCCGGCTTCTAAACTAAACACCCCGGCAATGCAGGCGGCGACATACTCACCCACACTGTGGCCCATCACCATATCAGGGAGTATCCCCCAGGCCTGCCAGAGCTGGGCCAGGGCGTATTCCACCGCAAACAGAGCGGGTTGGGTGTAGGCGGTTTCGTGGAGGCGCTCTGAGTTCGGGGCAGAGTCTGACGGATACAAGAGATCGATGAGAGAACCGTCGAGGGATGGCTGCAACAACTCGTCGCAGCGATCGATTGCCTGGCGAAAGACCGGCTGGCTGGCGTAGAGCGATTGCCCCATGCCCACCCACTGGGACCCCTGACCGGTGAACAAAAAGGCCAGCGGGGCAGGGCGGTTGCTGACTTCCCCCTGCTGGCAGCCGAGGGGAACCTGGCCCGCGTGAAGTTGAGCTAACTGGTCTCGAAGTTGAGCCGTGTCGGTTGCGATCGCGCTCAGCCGATACTCAAAATGCGCCCGCCCCACGTGGGTGGTGAAACACACATCCCCAAGGGCGACATCTGGATGGTTGTCTAGATAATCTTGATACTTAAGCACCAGCTGCTGTAGGGATTCCGGCGACCTGGCCGACAGGGTGAACAGCTGCAGCGGGCGCGAGTCGGTTTCTGTCTTTTCAGAAGGAGACTCTTCCTCTCGCGGGGCCGCTTCGAGGATCACGTGGGCATTGGTGCCGCTAAAGCCAAAGGAACTCACCCCCGCCAGCTGCTGACCTGACCAGGGCATCGACTCCGTCGCCACTTTAATCGGATGGCGCTGCCAGTCAATGTGGGGGCTGGGCTGCTGGCAGTGGAGACTCCGGGGAATCTCTCTTTTCTGGAGGGCCAGCACCGTTTTGATAAACCCGGCGATGCCCGCTGCTCCCTCCAGGTGGCCAATGTTGGTTTTGACAGAGCCGACCCAGAGCGGCGCGTCCCGGTGCTGGCCAAAGACCGCCCCCAGCGCGCCAATCTCAATCGGGTCCCCCAGGGCGGTGCCGGTGCCGTGGGCTTCAAGGTAGCTCACCTGGGTCGGGTCAACGTTGCCGCTGGCCAGGGCCTGGCGAATGACCGTCTGCTGGGCCGGGCCGTTGGGGACGGTGAGCCCGCTGCTGCGCCCGTCCTGGTTGATGGCGGAGCCGCGAATCACGGCCTGGATAGGGTCCTGGTTTGCGATCGCGTCCGACAGTCGCTTCAGCACCACAACGCCGCAGCCCTCACCGCGCACATAGCCATCCGCCGCCGCATCAAACGTCTTACAGCGACCGTCCGGGGCCAGCATGTTGGCCTTAGAGAAGTTGATCGTCGCCTCTGGGCTCAGGATGCGATTTACCCCACCCGCCAGGGCAAAATCACATTCCCCCTGGCGCAGGCTTTGCACCGCCAGATGCACCGCCACCAGCGAGGACGAACAGGCCGTATCCACCGAGACACTGGGCCCGGTCAAGCCAAACAGATAAGAGAGTCGCCCCGCCGCTACGCTGTGGGTGTTGCCCGTGCCCAGGTAGGCATCAATCTGATCGGGGCCTCGCCGCAGCAGCCGCTGAGAATAGTCACTGCTACAAATCCCCACAAACACGCCAGCCCGGCTCCCTGAGAGCATATCCGGAGCCTGCCCTGCCTGTTCCAGCGCCTCCCAGCTCACCTCCAGCAGCAGCCGCTGTTGCGGGTCCAGAGTCATTGCCTCCCGGGGCGAGAGACCAAAAAAGTACGGGTCAAATTCATAAAGTTGTTCCACAAACCCGCCATCGCGAGTCACCATCTTTCCAGGCGACTGGGGGTTGGGGTCATAATACTGGTCAATATCCCAGCGATCGCCCGGCACCGGGGTAATCGCATCTTGCCCCGTTTGCAACAGGTGCCAAAACGCGTCGGGCGTATCCGCCCCGCCCGGAAACCGACAGCCCATGCCAATCACCGCGATCGGTTCTGTCTTAGCCGTTTCTAGCTGGTTGAGCTTTTGTCGCATCTCGCGCAGCTCCAGCAGCGCCTGTTTCATCAACCCCTGCGAAGAATTATTCGGCTGGTTCATGAGACTTTCTCCTCCCGAATTGCGCTCAGTTCTTGTGCCAGCAAATCCGCCAGCTCGTCCTGCGATAGCTGATCCAGGGCGGCCTCAGCTGCAAGCTTTTCAGTCTCCTCAGCGACCTTGTTTTCAGACTCTGGCGGCTCCTCCAGGGCCAGCGCCTCGGCCAGATAGCCCGTCAGCGCCTCAATATTGGGATAGTCAAAGGCCATAGTGGTCGGAATCGTGCAGCCCAAACTGGTTTGCAGCCGGTTACGCAGCTCCACCGCCATGAGCGAATCCATCCCCAAATCGGCAAACCCCTGCTGCGGGTCAACCTGCTGGGCACTCAGCCCCAGCACCCTGGCCACCAGAGACTGAATCTGCCGAGAGAGCAGCGCCACCCGCTTGTGGGCAGGGGTCTGTCGCAGCTCTAGCAAGAGGGTGGGGGTCTGCGTCGCGGCCGGCTGCTGCGCCTGGAAAGACTGCAACATGGAGAGATTCAAATCAGGGGGCAGCTTCGCCAGATAGGTTTGCCAATCGACCGGCAGCACAGCGGCCTGGGCAAACCGAGGCTGCTCTAACAATTGGGCCATCAGGGTCAACCCGTGGGCGGGCTCGATCAGGCTCACCCCCTGGGCCGCCCAGCGCGCCTGGTTGCGACTGTGCAAAGCCGCCGCCATGCCACTCTCGGACCACGGTCCCCAGTTGATCGAGAGGGCCTTCAGGCCGAGGCTGTGGCGATAGTGGGCGAAGGCGTCCATAAAGGCATTGGCTGCCGCATAGTTGGCCTGCCCTGGGGAGCCCATCAGCGCCGAGACCGACGAGAAACACACGAAACAATCGAGATCCTGATCTATCGAAAGCTGATGCAGCAGCCAGGAACCGGTGACCTTCGGCTGCATCACCCGCTCAAAGCGCTGCCACGACTGCCCGGTGAGCATGGCATCATCCAGCACCCCGGCGGTGTGAAAGATGCCTTTAAGCGGAACGGTGATTTCCGCCAGGGCCGGTGCGATCGCATCCGCACTCGCCACATCCGCCCTGAGCACCTGCACCGTCGCCCCGCCCCGCTGCAACCGCTGAATCACCTCCGTTGCCTGCTGAGACGGCGCACTGCGGCCCATCAGCGCAAGGTGCTTGGCACCCCGATCAACCAGCCAATGCGCCACCTGGAGGCCGAGCGACCCAAGCCCCCCGGTGATCAGATAGGTGCCTTTTGGAGTGACCTCAAAGGGAACCGCGGCATCAGGTGCCTGGGTGGGTGCAGCCTCAGTCGCGTCAGGGATAGAGATAACCACTTTGCCGATATGCCTGGCCTGGGCCATAAATCGAAACGCATCGACCATCTCACCGATGGGAAAAGAGACCAGGTTGAGGGGTTTCAGCGCCCCGGTCTCAAACAGCGCCATCAGCTCCCCCAGCAGCTGGCGAATCGTGGCAGGATTCTCTAGAGAAATGTTGAGTAGGTCAAAGGGTTCGTAGCGCACATCAGAGCGCTCCTCTGCCATTTGTTCAGACGACCAGATGCCGAGCTTGCCAATCTCAACAAAGCGCCCCTGGTTTGCCAGCGCCTTGAGAGAATGGGAAATGAACTCCCCGTTGAGAGAATTGAGCACCACATCCATGCCTTCGCCCTCGGTGGCATCGAGCACCTGCTGGGCAAACTCCACCGAGCGAGAGTTGAATACGTGGGATACTCCCATCTCACGGAGTACCTCCCACTTCGGTTGACTGGCCGTGCCCCAAACATCGGCCCCCAGCCATTGGGCAATCTGCACCGCCGCCTGACCGACCCCGCCCGCCGCCGAGTGAATCAGAACCTTTTCACCCGCTTTGAGCTGAGCCCGCTCATGCAGGGCATAGTAGGCTGTGAGAAAGGCAGTGGGAATGGTCGCCGCCTCATCAAAGCTGAGAGACGCTGGCTTGGGCACCACAAAGTCAGCCGGGACATTAACAAAGGAGCTGAGACTGCCGATAGTTTGAGTCGCAATTACCGCATCGCCTACCTGTAAATCCGTGACGCCTTCGCCCACTGCGGCAACAATCCCCGCACACTCGCCTCCAAAGGGCAAGTCCTTCGTATCGGTAATGCCCATCTCCTCGGTAAAGGCCTTGAGCATGCCGAGGGCGTTGAGCACGTCGCGAAAGTTAAGCCCCACCGAACGCACCTGGATCTCGACCTCCCCAGGGCCAGGGGCTTTCCGGGTCATGGGTACCGTCTGAAGATTTTCCAGCACCCCGTACTCGCTGATGCGCACCTGAAAAGGATGGTCGGGCAGCGTGGAGGCATCGTTAGCGCTGAGTGAGGGCGCTTTGTAGCGCACTAGCCGAGCCGCGAAGCGTTGCCCATTGCGATAGGCGAGCTGATTGTCCTGCCCAGGGCTATAGATCTCATCCAGCAGCGATGGCAGGTCGCCCTCAACATCAAGACAGCGGCAGTGTAGTTCTGGGTGCTCAATCGCAATCACACGACCCAAACCCCATACCGAAGACTGATGGGGCTGTAGTAAGGTCTGGTTCGACCCAACCGCCTGCGCCCCCTGGGTGATCAGCCATAGCCCGCCTTCGAGAGAACGCCTCTGGGTGCTGATAGCCTGTAGAAGATTTAAGACACTGCCACAGGTGTTCTGCTGAGACTTTTGAAGTGCTTGCACAGACAGCGAGGACACCTCAACGGGTGTCGAACCCCACTGGTGGAGAATGCCATGCACTGACGGTAAAGCAGCCAGCAGCTGGCCATACTGTTCTGACTGAGTGGGGTCTAGCTCAAAAACAGACTCTGAAACTTGCTTGAAGCGGCTTCCCATTGTCACCTGGGTGTAGCCTACCCCTGCGGTCTCAAGCTGCTCGAGTAGGGAACGGTCGCTATCTTCGGCAAAGACTAACCAGTGGTCCGTGGCATTGGGGGTCTCAGCCGTTGGCACCCCCACAGGCTGCCAATCAACCCGATACAGCCAGTTCTCCTCGGTGTCTTGCTGCAACACCCGCTGCAACACTCGCTTGGGAACTCGCTTGAGTGAGAGTCCCTGTAGCTGTGCCACGGGCTCACCGGTTGCATCAAACAGCGAGATATTGACGACAATGTTGCGCCGCTTTGATTTCTTTGTGGTCTGCTCAGCCGACTGCAGCTCAACCTGACTCCAGAGATTTCCCTGCACTGAACCTGTGACCGATAGCTGCTCAATCGCCACTGGCAGATAAGCCGCATCCTCACCCGAGGGCATCAGCGCCCCCAACACCTGAAAGCAGGCATCCAGCAGCGCCGGGTGCAGACAGTAGCCATTGGCGTCAATCCCGTCGGGCAGGCTCACTTCACCCAGCACGCTGGTCTCCGCCGGTTGCAGCTGCTGTACCCCCTGAAAGCTGGGACCGTAGGCCATGCCCTGGGCAGCGAGTTGCTGATAGAAAGCATTGGTTGAAACTGGCTCACCGTACTGCTGTTCAAGCTGCGACAGGTCCACAGCGGAAACATCAAGCGGACGATCTGCAGCACCCACCTGACCCGCCGCGTGACAGGTCCAGACGGGGTCTTCGTCCTGGGACTCAGCCAAACTGAAAATCTCAAATCGGAAAGTCTTCTCCAGGTCTGCCTCAGGGGAGAGCACCACCTGCACCGTTTGGGGCTGGGTACCCGAGAGCATCAGCGGCTGCTGAATAGAAACCGACTGAAGCTGCACGGCTTGCTGCTTGAGGGCCTGTTGACCCGCTGCCAGGGCCATCTCCAGGTAGGCGGTGGCGGGCACAATCACCTGCTGATAGATTTGGTGGTCTTGCAGGTAGGGCTGGTGAGCAATACTCAGCTGCGTGGTGAATCGCACATCTTTGAGCCCCGCCAGGGCGAGACGCTGACCCAGCAGCGGATGGGCCGACGGGTTAAGGGCTAGACTGGGCGTTGTTACCTGAGACGAGACGTCCACCCAGTAGCGCTGTCGCTGGAAGGGATAGCCGGGCAAAACGACCTGCTGGCGAACGTAGTCAGCATCAAATGCACTCCAGTCAACCTTAGCCCCCGCAATGTGTAGCTGCCCCAGGCTGCTGAGCAGGGTCTGCCAGTGGGTCTGGGGGGGGCGCAGGCTAGGCAGCCAAAGCTGGCTTTCTGCTGCCACACACTGACGCCCCATCCCTAAGAGAAACGGTTTTGGTCCCATCTCCAGATAGGCATCTGGGTTGAACTGGGCCAGGTGCTGCATGCCTTTGTAAAACTGCACGGGCTGACGCACGTGGCGACACCAGTAGTCGGCGGTGGCGATCTCTTCACCCACTGCCTCGCCCGTCACGTTTGAGATCAGATTGAGCTGGGGGGGATGATAGCTTACCTGCTCAGCTGCTTTTCTAAACTCGGCCAGCATCGGCTCCATCTGGGCGGAGTGAAAGGCATGGGAGACGGCCAGCGCTTTGGTCTTAATGGGGTCCAGTTTGCAGACCACCTTATCCAGGTCGGCCTGGGGACCCGAGATGACAATGCTTTGGGGACCGTTGATGGCTGCGATCGCAACCTCCGAAAAATCCGCAATAGCCTGGTTAACCGTCGCCTCGTCCGCCAGCACAGAGACCATCCCCCCCCCAGCGGGCAGGGTCTGCATCAGGCGACCGCGCTCGGCAATCAGTTTCAGGCCATCTTCAAGGCTAAAAACGCCCGCTACGCAGGCGGCCACATATTCACCCACACTGTGACCCATCACCACCGCCGGGCGAATCCCCCAGGAGAGCCAGAGCTGGGCCAGGGCATACTCCACGGCGAACAGCGCAGGCTGGGTATTGGCTGTTTGATTGAGGGCTGCTGTGGTGTCTTCAGAGCTAAACAACAGCTCTAGCAGGGGCTGCTTGAGC
>JBCDDJ010000003.1:0-45358 GCA_039180385.1 Cyanobacteria bacterium P01_G01_bin.38
CCAACCTCAATCGAGCACAGCCCACCCCCACTGCCCCAGAGGAGACCAGGATGACCTGATTACCTTGACGGCGCAGCTGGGCCAGGGTCTCGACCAGACGGGCAATGGTAGACAGGGCGAGGTAGCCTGTCTGAGGCTGCGTCAGGCTCGACGTCCCAATTTTAACGACGATGGCTTGTGGAGTTTGCATCACACCAAGGTTTAGGTTAAAAATTTTTGGGATTAAATTTTATCCAGAAAATCCTTTTAAGGTCACTCCTAGGCGCACCGACAGCCAACTCTCAAAATTGTGGACACATTTTTTAGGACTATCTACCTGCGGATCGCTCATTGGGTCAACCAGCACCGTAAACATCCCGAGACGGTTGCCTGCCAACACATCCGTAAATAACCGATCGCCCACCATGGCGATTTGGTCAGGCGGCAGGTTCAAAATAGCAGCTGCTTTGCGCAGCTTGCGGCGAGAGGGCTTGCCCGCCCCGGTAAAGAAAGGCACCTGGAGCACATCAGCAATCCGTCGAATGCGCGGCTGGTTGAGGTTATTACTCACCAGCACGATCTCAGCAATCGATTGCACAGCCTGCGCCCACTGCTCGACCTCAGCCAGTGGCTCACTTTGGTGAAAAGACACTAAGGTATCATCTACATCTAAAATGAGACCTCGCAGCTGGTAATGCTCAATCAGCTCCGGGGTCAGCCCCAAAATTGAACATCCCAGTACCAAATCTGGCTGCAGCCATTTTCCCCAATGAACCATGTCGGTTTTTTATGTCTCCTTAAAACACCCAACCGCGACCTTTAGTCTATCTCAGTGCCCTACTACCCTGTGGCCTTACTCGCCCGCCTCGATACCATCGCGAATCAGTGCCTGGGCGGTTTCATGCTCGGCCAGGGTACTGCTAAAGACGTGGGTGCCGTCATAGCGGGCCACAAAGTAGAGATACTCAGTGTCGTCGGGATTGACGGACACTTCAAGACTGGCCACACCGGGGCTGGCAATAGGCGTCGGTGTTAGCCCCGGATTGATATAGGTGTTGTAAGGATTAGGGGTATTGACCTGATCCAGGGTGAGTGGGTTCTCAGGGGTTTGCGTCACGCCTAAACCGTACTCTACCGTAGGGTCAGCCCCCAGGGTGATACCTTCTTCGAGTCGGCGGGCAAAGACACTGGCGATGATGGGGCGTTCATCGGCAATCACGGCCTCTAGCTCCACAATACTGGCCAGGGTGACCCATTCATGAAGGGTGTAAGGGCTGGACTGCTGCTGATAAACTGGCAGGGCAACTTGCTCAAAGCGATCGAGCATGATGTCTACGATGGCCTCAGCGGTGATCGCATCTCCTGGCAGCTGATAGGTGTCAGGGTAAAGATAGCCCTCTAGATGGGGTAATGACTGAGGTAGCCAAGGATAGCGATCATAGGGGATTTGCTCGGTGGCCGCCAAAAAGTCATCGGCGGTGACCAGTCCTTGGGAGTCTAAAGCAGCGGCCATTTGGCTACGGTTCCACCCTTCTGGAATAGTAAAGCCCAGCTGCACCACATCGCCGCTCCAAATTTGATTGGCAATGGTCTCCAGGGATTGGGTGGGCGAGACGGCATAGGTCCCGGCCTGAAACCCACCTTCTGCACCGCGCATCGTCTTCAGCCGGGTCCAGAGTTTCCAGGCGGTGGTCGAATGGATTAAGCCAGCGGCTTCGAGGTCTCGACCAATTTGCTCAGCCGAAGTCCCATTGGGGATCTGAATCTGGACCAGACTGCTGTTGTCGTCGGCTCCGGCTTGCACCGGGCCGCTGGCCCAACTCCACCAGGTCCAACCTTGCCAGGCGGCACCGGCCAAAGCGGCGGGTACAATGCCCAGAAAAAACAATTTCTTGAAAAAACCTGATTTCATGATGTAGGGGGTGGGGCAGATGCCCTACGTGTTAAATACGCTACGATATTCGTCCAAGTACTCTCACACAACACCTTAAGTCTAGGTATCCACGTTTAGTTGCCGACGGGCTCAGAGGGTCTGATTTTGAATCTGGGGTACTGTACTCGGATTTGGTATAAAACGTCAATCCAAAACATCGAATAGCTTATCTTCCAACTGAGCTTGAATCTGCTCGAATTCTTCCGGCGAGAGCAGGGTGGTTTTACCGCTACGATCGCGCTTTGCAAAAAATAGCAAAGGTTCTAACGGGGTGCTGAGGGTATATTGTTCGTCTTCGTGAAAAAACGAAGCCAGCATCTGAAATTCATCAATGGTAGGGTCGCCATCGTCATTAGCCACCTCCAGGGAAAAACAGTTATCGTCCTGGGGTTCGGGCAGATCACCCGATGCGGTCAGTGTGTGGGCACTGCGCTGAAGAAGTAAATCCAGCTCAGCCAGGACTGCCCGAGCCGTCGGAAACAGCTCATCGATCAGGGCGTCGTCTACATCGGCTAGCAGTTCCTCCTCATCGTCCTCTTCGGACTGCCACACAAAGATTTCAATCGGAGCATCCACTGGCAACAGCAGCAAATAGTCTCGCCCCTCAACGGTCAAGGTTTGCTCAATAAAGCAATCGAGGGTAAGCCCCGAGTCATCGGCGAGGGTCACAGTCGGGTTTGCAAACTGATCTTCAATGGCTGACATGTCAATCTCCCAGTCCCAGGGTCGAAGGGCAAATAAATGAAAATGGATAAAAAGGAATAGATCGAAAGGATAATCGATGGCGGTCCATACGCCTAGCCCGAACCCGCCCGTCGCTGATCTAACCATTGCTGCAAAATAATCGCAGCGGCTTTGCGGTCAATCAGGGGACGATGGCGAGACGGCGCTCGGTTTTCGGCCAAGAGCATCTGCTCAGCCTGAAAGGAGGTGAGGCGCTCATCGACGTACTCAACAGGCAAATCTAGAACGGTGGACAACCGCCGGGTAAATTTCTGGACCTGGCGGGCTTGGGCTCCGATTTCTCCCCCCAGGGTATAGGGGAGTCCGACCACCAAAACGGTCACCTGTCGCTCTTTTACTAAGCTCTGCAATTGCGCCACGATGCTTTTAAAGGACTGTCCTTCTAAGGTGGTCAGGCCGGTAGCAATCAAGCCAGTGCGATCGCACCCGGCCACACCAATACGCTTTGTTCCAATATCAAGCCCCAGTGCCGAAACGAACTGACCCATAAAACTGAAACCCTAGCCAGTCGGTTCATTCAGGTCGTTATCCCCATCTGCCTCAAGGGCTTTCGGCTGGGAGTCCGGCGCGTGCAAGGAGGCTTCCCAGCGAATGGAGCGATCGCTTGGCCCTACTAGCGGCCTTTGGGCCGGCCCTTCTGCCGACCAAGAAAACCGACCCGGAATGGGGTTGCCAGATGGCTGTAGCCCCTGGAGCACATCCGGCAGGTGCAGCCCTTCCAACGAAGGCATCTTTGACTCACGCACTTTGTGCCACACCGAGCGGGACATCATCACCGTATGCTCAACCTCATTGGCTTGAATGCTTTTGAAATAGCCTTCGCGCTCAGGCTGATAGTCGAGGGAAGCTAACCGCAGGGCCTGAGCCGGGAAACCCTGCACCACTCTAGCCATCTGGGCCATAAGCTCCGGGTACAGCCAGGTATACGCCGGGTGAACCGTCAGCTTAGCCAAGTGGGGTTGGGAGCCATCCCGACACAGCTTAAGTTGAAAATAGCCAATGGCCGCTTTACGCTGGGGCTCAAACACATAGGCCGACACTGTCTCCACCCGTCGCATCCAGCGGCTCACTCGCCCGCCTGCATTGCTCAGCACATTAGAGCGAAAGTCCTGGATTTGATGGTCAAACACCTGACGCACCTGGGGCGGCATTGAGACGGTCTCTAACTGGTAAATCAGCTGGGCATCCGCGTTGCTCACGGGCAGCAGGTTGGGCAAATCAGGCTCATGTTCAGCCATCGCCTGGAGCCGCTCGGCTTCGACAGACCAATAGGTAATCCGGGCCAGGGGCTGAAACCCATTCTGGCGATAGAGGGCCAGCCCAAAATTGTCATTGACATCGGTCTCACTGATCCAGGTGTGGGCTTCCCAAATCGTCTCAAAGCAATGGCGCAGTAGCTGACTCGCGACATCAAGCTTAAGGGGCATCCCCTGGCCAGAGGCCAACCCAGACTGGACGACGACCCGCTCAACCCGCCACGTACTGCGAGTGCGGTTAAACGGAGCCACCTGTACCAGACCGCAGACTTGATGATCGCGCTCGGCTACAAATGCTGAATACCAACGCTGTAGCGGGTTAGGAAATAGCGTTAGCAGCTGCATCGGACCATACCAGCCCCGCATCCGTCTCAGATACGCAGGCAGCTGTCTACCCTGGGTAAATTGACCAGACACCACAATTTCCGTGCCATCATCGGGAATCAGCTTATCTAAATCCCGAAAATGGACAGCTCGAATTGTCAGTGATTCTTGATCAGGAGCGTTAGCTTGCGACATAGGCGGCGATAGGGAGCACCCTAGACCTGAGCAAGACTTACTTGTCTACTCAAACCGTTAGGGCTTAGGACGAATCAGAACAACCGGTGTTTGCTCATCGGCATTGCCAGCCGGATTATCGATCAGGGCCTGGTTAACCAAATCTAAATCGGTATTCGTAGTGGCTGCCAATATTTTAACCGCTTTCAAGTCGTTGACGTCCACAATGGCGGCTTTTAGACCAGTTTCTTGATGAATTTGCTGCACCAGTTCGTCCACCTTTTCTGGACCCAGCACAATGAACTGATCGTAGGGAGGCAGGGTGCCGGTAATGTCATCGATCAGACGGGCCTGCTCCCCGGCTAGCTCGTAAAACAGGCCCGGTTTGCCTAAAAATTTCTTTGCGATCGCACCCACAACAAACGCATACAGCACCCGCCATGGCCCCGAAATATCCACCAGGGTTTGCATCCCACAGGCCGTCGCCAGGCTTGAAGTCGGCATAAAAAAGTAGCAAATTCGTCGCGCTAACCAGCCCGGCTTGATATCGCTCGGGTGTCGCCAGCGCCCCTGCATAATCGCCAGCGGGGTTTCTCCAATCGTGACAATATCGTCCGGTTTAGAATGGGGACCCACATAGCGCTTGACCACCTCTACCGGGCTATCCAGGTGGGTCAGCAAATGGGTCGGAACCGGCAGCACATCTGCCACCGCCGTCTCTCGCCAGCGATTGGCCGCCTCAGGCTTAGGAAACCTGAGCGGCACCATCACATGTCCTGTCTTGGGCACCCGTCCCCCTGGCCCATAGGTCAGGTAGTGAACCCGCACCCAAATTGCTTTGAGGGAACGCAGATCGGGACCTTTAATATCGACTTCGATCTTCATGTGGGTGGTCTTGCCCAGCTTGACAATGTAGGCAAACCAGTAGTTGTCGGGCCGAGCCGCCGCGTCAAGATGATCCGGCACTAGCCGAATATTCACCGTCACGCCCTCCAGGGTATCCCTGGCCAGCAACGTGGCCTCAGCCTGGATCTCTGGCACCATAATTTCGAGGGTGCGGGTTTGGTTAACCAAGGCCGGTGCTCCGACGATCACATAGTGCTGAGGTTCATAGGTGGTAATGTTCCACTCTCCAGCAGCAAAGGCCAGGCGATTGCCCGGTCGCTTGCGATATTGCCGTTCTATCAACAGCCAGATCAGACCGACTATTAACACCAGCAAGCCCATTACTATTCCCAAAATCCCTGCCATTTAGGGGTCTCCTTGAGGGGTCTCCTTCCTGCGGGCAATCACCGTGCCGGATTACACCAGTACGAGTTGTATCGCACTCTTGGACTAGAGGCAATCTTTAGGCCAATAACTCAAACAGCCCGTCATCCAACTCATATCCGAGGGTTTTCAGCATCAGCTTAAGCTTGGAGCGGCCTTCGAAGTTGCGATGGTCCCCTCGGGCCAGGCCTTGACCATCGCGCAGCCATTGGGACAGCACAAAGATCTTTTGCATAACGAAAATCTCAAGGCCCTCTGGGTTATAGCGAATGCCATCCGGGCCAAATTGATGGGGCACCAGCATGGCGGTATAGCGGGCCAACTCTCCCGACTCCCAATCCAGATAGTAAGGCAGCCAGGGATATCGACTATCGAGGCGAATAAACCACAGCCGCACCTCTGGAATTTCAGATAGCTCCCTCGGATCGCTGGGCTCGCGGGGGTAGTCGATCTCAAAGCGAATACGTAGGGAGGGTTCTCCCCCCTGGGCCTCAATCAGCGGGGCCAAAACCGCCTCAGCAGGACCTAGATCGAGGGTTTGCAGTAACGGTGGCGTGAGGGCAATGGAATGGGACATAGGGACTCAGAAATATCCTCAGTGATGGGCATTAGCGATTAGGACACGGTGGGTCATGGCCCTGGAGAAAACCAGACAAATGGAACAGGGCCAGGCCATGGCAAGTCAAGATATTGTAATAATTCGAGCGTCATTTCAAATGCCTTAGATGCCTAACGACGTCGCCCGTTCACTCCATCAAAATTAACCATGACTTCACCAATTCGGGTCTGTATCACCCTGGGGACGCGCCCTGAGGCCATCAAGTTGGCCCCGGTGATTCAACAGTTTCAAAAAACACCGGGGTTTGAGACCCAGGTCATCCTCACAGGGCAACACCGCGAAATGGTTGATCAGGTCATGCAACTGTTTGATCTGCAAGCCGATTATGACCTCAACATCATGCAGCCTAAGCAAACCCTAACGGACATCACCTGTCGTAGCTTACAAGGGCTAGAAAGCTTATTCAAAGAGCTGGCTCCTGACATGGTGATCGTTCAAGGGGATACCACCACTGCTTTTGCAGCGGCCCTGGCGGCGTTTTATCAAAAAATCCCAGTCGGCCATGTTGAGGCGGGCCTGCGCACCGACGATATTTTGAACCCGTTTCCAGAAGAAGCTAATCGACGGCTGGTCTCCCAAATTACGACCCTGCATTTTGCCCCAACCTCGCTATCCGTGGCGAATGTTAAAGGCTCGGGGGTTACCGGGGCGATTTACCAAACCGGCAACACGGTCATTGATGCCCTGCTAACCGTGGCCGATAAGAGGCTGCCCTGCGATATCCCAGGGTTGGATTGGAGCCAGTATCGGGTGATTTTATCAACAGTGCATCGCCGCGAAAACTGGGGGACTCCCCTGGCCAATATTGCCCAAAGCTTTTTGCAAATCTTAGACAAATTCCCCGATACTGCTTTGTTGCTGCCGCTGCACCGCAACCCCACTGTCCGCGACCCGCTGCGGGCCGCTTTGGGTGATCATCCCCGCGTCTTTTTGACCGAGCCCCTCGACTATGGGCAACTGGTGGGGGCCATGCAGCGCTGCTATCTGCTGCTCACCGACTCAGGGGGCCTGCAAGAAGAAGCCCCCGGTTTGGGCAAGCCAGTGCTGGTGCTCAGGGAAACCACGGAGCGTCCCGAGGCTATGCAGGCTGGCACAGCCAGACTGGTGGGTACTGATCCAGCCGAGGTCACCGCCGCCGCCGCCGAGCTATTGGCCAATCCCGCTGCCTACGAAGCCATGGCAAAAGCGATCAATCCTTACGGCGATGGCAAATCCTCGGCGCGCATCGTCAAAATTGTGACAGATTATTTTGCCGTATCTGAGCTGTCGTCCTGATTATCCTGAATCAAGTTCTTCTTAGAGGCTTTGAGCGCTTTCCAAAGGGCTTTGATTTGCTCGTAGGCCTCGATAGAAGAAATTTTGCCCCCGGTCTCAAGGCTGCAAATTAGAGAAATGCGATTAGCAAATTCCTGCAAATTTGCGTTAAAGACAAAATTTTCAGGGGTAAACTCCCCCCGATACGAGGCTCGGGGCATCAAGAAGTCATCTCGTTGCTGTGAATCGTCGGTCACTCGGTTTACTCCCTCACGTCTGGACACTCAACCAATCTTTGAGCCAGCGTCCAGGGGTGAATTTTGTGCTTGGATTCTATCAAGGGCTTATGATAACAAGCCAACTATCAAGCCATTGTCTTCACAAAGCATGAGAAATCCGATTTTTGAGTCAGGCATTAGGATTTTCTGACTTTTTACGATTCTATTCGTTGGCTTTCGCCAAACAGCTTTTGATTTGGTCAACGGCTCGCTCAACCGTTGCCGCTACCATCACCGGCCCCAACCGTTGAAAAAACGAGACTGTCAGCGGGTCCATCCCCATCAATACGACGGGCTTTTGCGCTTTAATCGCCAGGGCAATTTCTGCCGTAGTGCCCGCCCCCAGGCCACAGGCCGCCACCACCTGACTAGACAACACATTAATATTGTTACGACCGCTGCCCATATCAGTAAAAATGGGAATAATGACGCTGTCCGACAAAGCCCCTGCCTCAGCATCAGGCAATATCCCCACCGTCAGCCCCCGGCATCAATCGCGCCCCGACTCGCGGTATCCATCACCCCAACATTGCGGCCCCCGGTCAACAGCACCCAACCCTGTTGGGCAATTTGGCCACCTAGCTCGTAGGCCGTCGCACAAATCACGTCAGGGGCTAATTCGCCAGGCCCCATCACACCGACTATGGGAGCACGCATACCTCAAACCTCTGCGGGTTGACGCAATCTTTCAAAAAGAACCTCTTGCTATGCTGATGGCAATGCTCAGTGAATGAACATAGATTTGATAATGAGTACCTCTACTCAAAATCGACACCGTTGGAAAGCCTAAATCTAATGAAAGTTTAAGAAGAACTCCTATCTTCTACAAATTTCTTTTAACCTACACACAGCCCTTTAAAAAAACCCTTAGACACATCATTTTCTTGGCATCCCCCTGAAAGGTAGGCCAACCACACACCCCCAAGTTTCGAGCAAAGCTCTGGGCTTGGCCGTATCGCCCAACCCTCTATGGTTCTCTCTCCTAATAATTTTCCCCGTTTCCCTCGGCCTCAAAACCTTTGGTCTCAAGGCCTACGTCGGGGGCAATCAAAGTTTATTGTGAACTGCTTAAGCTTGGTGATCGCGACGGGCATGACGGCTATCGCGACCGCTGTCCAGGCTGCTGAGCAAATTATTTTAAAGATCGGCCCAATTAGCCAAACTGTCTACGTTCAAGATTTGGAAACCTTTGCCCAAACGGGGGAAGTCCCGAATCGCCTACGGATGTATCAGTCTGCGTTAACCCCTGAAGTGCGTCAGCTTTTGGGGAACCGATTGGCCCTGGATCCGGCCATGAGCGATCGCATGATCGAAGATGTGCTGGCTTCTGCCAATGGTGAGATGCTGCTTGACACCCTCACCAGCATTGCCCCCGATCTGACCCTGGAGCAGCTCCAGGGGGCGATCCGAGAGGCTGCAAACCACGCTGATGGCTTCAGTGTGATCAACATTTTGCGGTCGATCCCCCAGGAAACCGTAGAAGTGGATGTGACGGCTGCGATCGCACTCGTGTCTCAACTCAATTTGTCTCGTCTCCAGGGCCAAACGCTCAGCACGGTTCTCGATAAAGAGTTACAGGTTTCAGACACCTTTGTCCCGCCGTCAGCGCTTGATCCGACCAAAATGGGCCCCCAGGCCATTGAGCAGCGCACGTTGATGTTTTTTGATCGCGATCGCGAACGGACGATCCCGGTAGATATTTACTGGGCCGAAGAAACTCGACCTGGCCCAATGGTGGTCCTCTCCCACGGGTTTGGGGCCGATCGTCGATTCCTCGCCTATCTGGGCGAGCATCTTGCCTCCCACGGGGTGACAACTATCTCAATTGAGCACCCCGGCAGTAACGTTGAGGCCCTCTCTCAGGTCGCCATTGATCCCGAGGTGATTGAGCAACCCAGCCGGATTTTACCCGCCGACGAATTTTTAGATCGCCCCCGAGATGTCAGCTATGTCTTAGATCGACTAACCTGGATGAACCAAACCCGCACGGCTTTTGCTAATCGGTTTAACACAGAGAAAGTCGTGCTGATGGGACATTCCCTAGGGGGCTATACCGGGTTGGCCTTGGCCGGAGCCGCCCTAGATGTGAGCGAGCTGGCCCAATTTTGTAACGATCTAGAGCCAGTGGGGGTGACCCCCGCTGATTGGCTCCAGTGCGCCGCCGTTGATTTACCGGCAACCCCCACTGACCTGAGTGATGATCGCATCGTTCAAGTCGTCGCCATGAATCCCCTGGTAGGCAAGCTATTTGGCCCCCAGAGCCTGAGCCAGGTAACCGTCCCCACCTTAATGCTGACCGGCACCCAAGACGGCGTTACCCCCATCCTGGGGCAGCAGCTTGAGCCCTTTACCCAACTGGCCGGCCCAAAACATCTATTAGTGGTCGTGGGGGGCACTCACCTCAGCGTGGGCGATCCTGAGAATGTTAACCAATCCCTAACCCAAATCCCTTTTATGCCAGAGCTGCAAGGGGAGCAAAGCGCCGAACTCCGCCGTGCTATCAAAGGTATGATGCTAGCCTTTGTGCTGCAACAAACGTCTGAAGCTGAAACCTATCAGCCTTTCTTAACCTCGGCCTACGCCCAAAGTTTTTCGACAGAGGCGATTTCACTGCGATTGACCCAAGCCCTACCTGAGTCTGTGTTGAGCTGGCTAAGGTTACTCCAGCAAAGTCCCCTGAGCTCTCGGCAAAGCTTAACTGTGGCCGCGTCTTGGCTCCATTTAGAATCCATCGGGGCCAGACATCGCGTCGGACGTTGGCAACGGCAAATCTACGCCTATCTACAGCAAGAACAAATCGCCATTACCGTCCTGCAATGGCCGTTAAAGTCGCTGTTGTTTTTCTAGGCCGAAAAATCATCGGGCAAAATTGCCCCCGTCAGGGTGGCATTGCAAAAATTAGTGTGGTTCAGATCTGTGCTAATCAGCACAGCATCGGTTAAAGTTGCATCCGTCAAATTTGCCCAGCTCAGTTTTGTTCGGTAGAGTGTTGCCCCACTGAGATCAGCACATCGCAGAGAACTCCAGCTGAGGTTAGCGCTGCGCAGGTTCGCTTGACTCAATCGGGTTTGAAATAAGTTACAGCTATTCAGGCGAGCTCGGGTCAAATCAGCCTGGCTAAAGTCGGCATTCTCTAGCTTTGCCCCGCTGAGTTGGGCCTCTAGCAGCGTTGCCTTACAAAGCGTTGCCTTGTTGAGCAACGCCCCTGTCAAGTTGGCTTGGTCTAGGGTCGCCCCCGTCAAATCAGCTTGCATCAGGCGGCTGCGATATAAACTAGCCCCTCTTAAATCAGCATTCCATAGGGTCGCTGATTCCAGATTTGCCTCGTTCAAAATGGTTTCGCACAGCTTTGCCTGATTCAGGTTGGCCTGGGTTAGGTTCGTGCTGCGCAAACCCGCTTCGCACAGATCGGCTCCGCTCAGATTGGCGCGAGTCAGATTGACGCTGATTAGATTGGTCTGAGTTAGCACGGCCCCTGACAGATTGGCCTCGATCAAAGACGCCTCCCGCAGATTGGCATTCGATAGGTCGGTACCGGATAAATCCACCCGATCGAGCACGGCGCGCCGCAAACTAATCTCTGTTAAGACTTGATCTGAGAGATCAGCCCCGATGAGCTGCACCCCAGAAAAATCGCGTTCTCCGGCTTGATATCGTTGGAGCAGCTCATCGGCGGTAATCACGACACGCGTCTCTAAGGGAAAGGACAGCGGCTGAGACGATACGAAATTTGTGGTCATAAAAGAGGGAGCAGATGCACTGCACTGGCTAGGAAGTGACGACTTAGGGATCGGCGTAAAAACAAAGCACCCGTAGAGGATGAGCAGGGGGAGCAGAGGGGGGCAGCGGAGGTTTAATTGCAGATCCCTATATAGTCAGGATGCCCGTCACAGCGGCAAGCCTTGAGACTCGCCCTATTTTTTAAGGAGCAATACTGACGTCATTGGGGTCTACAAGAGCAATTCGGTATTTTCGGAGAGGGATAAATAAAGTTAAAGGGGTCAGGTGAGACGTTAAAAGCCTTGGATTCAGTTTTGAATTTTGAGTTTTAAGTCGGTGATGTCCGACTCTCCTCTGCTAACTGAGAGCTCCCTCCCCCTGCTCCCCTGCCCCCCTTTCCCCTTCCCCACCAATCTGAGACAATAAAGATCCTTAAAACAAATCCTTAAGACCCGCCCATCATAGAGACCGATATGTCCGAGAATCGTAAAAGTCAAGTTGTTACCCAAGGCGTACAGCGCACCCCCAACCGAGCCATGCTGAGGGCGGTGGGGTTTCAGGACGAAGACTTTAGCAAGCCCATCGTGGGACTCGCCAATGGCTACAGCACGATTACCCCCTGTAATATGGGCATTAATGTGCTGGCCCTGCGCGGTGAGCAGGCCCTGCGCGAGGCCGGTGCCATGCCGCAGATGTTTGGCACCATCACGATTAGCGACGGGATTTCTATGGGCACCGAGGGGATGAAATATTCCCTGGTGTCGCGGGAGGTGATTGCCGACTCCATTGAGACCGCCTGCATGGGGCAGAGCATGGATGGGGTGCTGGCCATCGGCGGCTGCGATAAAAATATGCCAGGGGCAGTGATTGCGATCGCACGCATGAATATCCCCGCTATCTTTGTCTACGGTGGCACCATCAAGCCGGGTCACCTCGACGGCGAAGACTTAACCGTGGTCAGCGCCTTTGAAGCGGTGGGTGAATATAGCGCCGGCAAAATCAGCCAGGAGAAACTGGTCGAGGTTGAGCGCCACGCCTGCCCCGGAGCGGGCTCCTGCGGTGGCATGTATACCGCTAACACCATGTCGTCTGCGATCGAGGCCATGGGCCTGAGCCTGCCCTACTCCTCGACCATGGCCGCCGAAGATTTAGAAAAGGCCGACAGTACCGAAAAATCAGCCTTTGTGTTGGTAGACGCCATCCGCAAGCAGATCTTGCCCAGCCAGATCTTGACCCGCAAAGCCTTTGAAAACGCCATGGCGGTGATCATGGCCGTCGGCGGCTCTACCAATTCGGTGCTCCACCTGTTGGCCATTGCCCACACGATGGGCGTGCCCCTCACCATCGATGACTTCGAAGCGATTCGGGCTAAAGTGCCGGTCTTTTGCGACTTGAAACCCTCCGGACGCTACGTCGCTACTGATCTGCACAAAGCCGGTGGCATCCCCCAGGTGATGAAAATGCTCCTGGTCAATGGGCTGCTCCACGGCGACGCCCTCACCGTCAGCGGTCAAACCCTTGAAGAAATCCTGGCTGATATCCCGGCTGAGCCTAAAGCGGACCAAGATGTGATTCGTCCCTTTGACAACCCGATGTATGCCCAAGGCCACCTCGGTATTCTCAAAGGTAACCTGGCCACCGAGGGGGCCGTCGCCAAGCTTACCGGCATCAAAAAGCGTCAAATCACTGGCCCCGCCCGCGTGTTTGAGTCAGAGGAAGCCTGTCTGGATGCTATTTTGGCAAAGAAGATCCAGGCAGGCGATGTGCTGGTGATTCGCTATGAAGGCCCCAAAGGGGGCCCCGGTATGCGAGAGATGCTGGCCCCCACCTCCGCCATCATCGGCGCGGGGCTGGGTGATGCGGTGGGGCTGATCACCGACGGACGTTTTTCGGGGGGCACCTATGGCATGGTGGTGGGCCACGTCGCCCCAGAGGCAGCCGTCGGCGGCACCATTGCCCTGGTGCAAGAGGGCGACTCAGTCACCATTGACGCCGATGCTCGGCTGCTGCACCTCAATGTTGAGGACGCCGAAATCGAACGCCGCCGCGCCGCTTGGACCCCCCCCGAGCCCCGCTATGAGCGCGGTGTGCTGGCAAAGTATGCCAAGCTGGTTTCGTCAAGCGCCCTGGGAGCGGTGACCGATAAAGACCTGTTTTGAGAGAAGGCTTTCCATACAAGGCTCGCCTTGGCTCTACGGGGCAGTGACCACCGGGCAAGACTGGCGGTTTGGAATTTGCGAACTGACTAGTCAGCGCTTGCGCTATCGCGCCCAAAAAACAATTAGCCAAGACCTGAAACTTTATCGCGTTCCTGAAGAGTTAGCCACCCTGCTCTCCATTTTGGTTGGGATTACTCAATCTCAGCCTGCCTATGCCGAAGCCTAGGCTAAGCAGGCGTCATCGTCTCACCCAAATCAATCATCCACGGCCAAAGCTGACAACAAAGCTTGGGCTATCTTTGTCAAATTCAAAGCTGTTTCTCAGCCTGGTTTAAACTTGAGTCGCTATCACAATAGAGCCAATCATTCCTAAGCTGAGATAAAAAAATCGGAGGTACGATGTCTTTATTTATTCCTAAAATCTCATCCGCATTCGCCGCCGCCCTAGGTCTGGGCCTGATGGTAAGCTGCACCTCATCTACTCCGGTCAGCTCCGTTGATGAAACCGCATCTCAAACCGCAGCGGTCGAAGCAACCCCTGATGAAAGCCCCGCTGCCATTTTTGCTGAAGACGGTATTGCCATTCGTGGGGCCGATCCGGTGGCCTACTTTACTGAGAGCGACTATGTCCCCGGTAGCCCAGAGTACACCCACGAGTGGGAAGGGGCTACCTGGCAGTTTGCCAGCGCCGAAAATCGTGATTTGTTTGCCAGCAATCCCGAGCAGTATGCCCCCGAATATGGCGGCTTTTGTGCCTACGCTGTGAGCCAGAATTCAACCGCCCCGATTGAGCCCACGGCCTGGAAGATCGTCGATGGCAAACTCTATTTAAATTTCAACGATAAGATTCAAAACAAATGGGCCAAAGATATTCCTGGATATATTTCTAAAGCCGATGAGAATTGGCCAGGCGTGTTGAGTAATTGATGATGAGTCACTGATCGTCGCTGGGGGGGTGAGGGGTGCGGTAAAGAAAACGACTACCCTCACCCCTCTACCTACTCAACTTCGTTGAGGATGGTTGCGATCGCAAGCTTCCCCTGATACTCAGTGGTAATCCCCTGGGCCATGACCTTCACCACTCGACCCCGCTTAAGACAAATTCGAAAGGCCATCTCAAACAGACTGTGTCGCCCAGAGAGGCAGCGATTGACCGATTCTAAAACCATATCCCGATCTTCATGGGCGATCACGCTGGCAATAGAGGGGAGTCGCAGCAGATCGTCCTTGGGATATTCAAACAGCTCGGCTAGTTTGGTGTTGACATGGGCAAACTTATTGTCTTGCAACAAACAGGCCCCCACTAAGGGCGTCTTGAGCAGATGGCGAATATAGTCCTGGCCATGCTCCAGGCGCTCAGATAAATCACGGTTGGCGCTGTTGAGCTGAGTATTCTCAAGCAGCATCGCCATTTGATCTGAGATCGCCAGCATCAGCTCACTGTTTTGTGGCGTAAAATGCTTGGGCTCAGGATGGGTCAAGGTCAGCACCCCAAACACCTGCTCATTTCGCAACAGTGGCAAACAGAGCACCGATCGCACCTTGTAAGGCTGGTTAGGCAAATTAATCCAACGGTTGTCCAGCGCCACATCTGGAATCGACACCGCACTCTGATCCCGAATCACCCGACCGGCCAGCCCCTTTTCAAGCACGCTACCCACCAGAGCATTGCGCTCTTCTTCCGTTGTCCCGGGACGAGACAAAATACTCTCGATCACCACCTGATTGTCATCCAGCAAAAAAATGCTGCCCGCATCCGCCTGGGTAATTTCTACCGCCGTATCTAAGGTTTGCTTGAGGGTGGCCTTCATCATTAGCCTACCGGTGGTGGCCCGCGATAGCGCTATGTGGTTTTTAAGCCACTGCAGCTGTTTTTGATACGCCAGGTTCTCAGCGGTCAACCGCTGTACTTCACTTTGCAAGGTCGCCAAATCTGACGACAGGCTGCTCCCCGACTGCTGCTGCTGCGCCGTCTGCTGCGCCGTAAATTGAGACAAAGAGACCAAGCCCCGCAACAACTGTAGTTGCGGATCGGGAACGTTGGCAATGCGAGTTAGCTGATTGACTTCTTTGTAGAGCGACTCTATTTCAGTAACCAGAGCCTCGCGCAGGGTATCTGAGCTATCCATAGGGTTTTGCAAATCCAGACTGAAGCATATTAATCGAAATACCTAAGGAATCCTACTCATTCCGGGCTGAGTTGCGGATGGATCTTTGACTCACGATTCCCGCCTCACGCCCCACTTCCCCAAAAGCGATAAGCTAAAAATACCTAGCCAACCTGTAATGTCTATGCCTCCGCTACTCTGGAAACGCCTACGTCGTAACCTATTCTGGATTGCCTTACTGGTCACCGTATGGCTCATGTGCAGCGGCCAAGCCTCGGCAGGACCCCTCAGCAACCGAGTAGCCGCTTTCCCAGATTGGCATAGCAAGCCCCCAGTGCAGCCATCCGAGGGAGATCTGATCTATCCAGACTGGATGGCCGGAACCTGGCAGATGACCTCTACCCTGGTGGACATGGTGGCTCCCCTTTCTCCGGAATTAGTCACACCGGGGTTTGAGGGCAATCGCCAGTTTCTCAATCAACCCATCACGGCACCGATTCGGTTTGTGAAAGCTCGGGTAGCGGGGGGGCGATTTTTGAGTCGGGCTTTGAAAACGGACAGAAAATGGGTATCGGATCGGGCCTTCAATGGGCTCAGCTTAGCTCGAGCTTCCCTGGGAAAAGATTGGGTCAAGGCTGTCAAAGTTGACCCAGACAATCCCAATCGACAGATTACCTTTCTCAAAGACAATCAGCAGCTGATTTCGACGGTGACCGGTCGCGCAACTGAAGGCCCCACCTCAAATGACTTTATTACAACTGAGATTTTTCAGCAGTTTTTTCGCGGCGGACGTTCTGAAGCCTATCTAAACACAGTCGAGAATACAACGGCTTACTACCACCACCTGAGCAATAGCTCTACCGTTACAGCGGACCAAATCACTGCGGTTTATCTATCGCCCCAGGACCCTGACTACTTCAAAGCCCTTAATCAGCCCGTCGCCCTCTATCGATATCAATTAGCATTTCACCGATAATCACGGTAGGGATCACGACGGGGCGCCGTTGGGTAGCGACGACGACGGCGCGGATCCTCTATCCGACTGCGCTCAACATGGGTTTTAAGCTGCTGGGCCATGCGTCGTAGTCCCTGCTTTTCGTCTTGACGAATAAAGGGCAAAAACACCTTAGAGAGCACCCCCGAAAAGGTGTCGCGATGCAGATAGCGAGTCCGCCCAGGGGTAATCTCTTGAAGCTCAAAAGAATGCTCGCTGCGCAACCCTGGAATCTTAGAAACCCACTTCAGGCAAACGCCGGGCTGCATCATCGTAATCACCGGTTGAAATTCGGTATCTTCGTCCCCTTCCAAACGTTGCATCGCCAGAAAAACTTCCTGACCCGGCGCAAATTGTAAACTGGTGTCGCAGTCAAACAAAAACGTATTCCAAAAGCGCCAGTCTTCTTTGCGAATCAGCGCGTCCCAAACCCGCTCAGCAGGAGCATTTATCTCGATTTCGGCGTAGAGGCTAGGCATAGCAAAACACCTTCTCTAAACAGCAAGGCCATCGGGCCGTATCAAGCGAGTCGATCTAGAGACCCTTTGCAGCGTAACATTTTCTAGGGTTCAACCCAGGTTACCCGTCGATTCGTTCACCCATTCATCTAATTGAGAGCATACCCATGGTCAGTTTGACGCCCAATCCCAGCTTTAGTTTAACGATTCGCCTCAAAATCCCTAACCATGCGGGCATGTTAGCCAAAGTCACCCAGGCTGTGGCGGCAGCAGGCGGTAGCCTGGGCCACATTGATGTGGTTGAGCGCACCCGACAAGCGGTGATCAGGGATGTGTCGATTGATGCCTCAAGCACTGAACATGCTGAAAAAATTGTCGAGGCGCTGTGTGCTCTCAATGAGATTGAGGTGGTCAAAACCTACGATCGCACCTTTGTGCTCCATGAGGGCGGCAAAATCCACGTCGAGCCCAAAATTGGCTTGCGCAGTCAAGACGATCTGGCCATGGCTTATACCCCAGGGGTGGGGCGCATTTGCACTGAGATCGCCAAACATCCTGAGCGGGTCTATGACCTGACGATTAAGTCCAACACCGTGGCCATTGTCACCGATGGCAGTGCCGTCCTGGGGCTAGGTAATCTGGGACCCGCTGGGGCACTCCCCGTTATGGAGGGCAAGGCTATGCTCTTCAAAGAGTTTTCGGGTCTGGATGCGTTTCCGATTTGTTTGGATACCCAAAATACCGATGAAATTATAGAAACGGTGAAGCGGATTGCGCCGGTCTTTGGGGCCGTCAACCTGGAAGATATCAGCGCCCCCCGCTGCTTTGAAATCGAAGCGCGGCTGCAAAAAGAGTTGGATATTCCCATCTTCCATGACGATCAGCATGGCACGGCCATCGTTAGCCTCGCAGCTCTGGTCAATGCGCTCAAAGTCGTCGACAAAGAACCTCAGATGGGCGAAATTCGCCTGGTGATCAACGGTGCGGGGGCCGCTGGACTAGCCATGGCACGCCTGTTTAAAAAAGCAGGGGTGAATAACATTCTGGTGTGTGACTCAAAGGGCATCGTCAGCTGCGATCGCACCGACCTCAATCCTCAAAAACAAGCCGTCGCCGTCGAGGAGTCGGGCACCCTGGCCGATGCCATGGCGGGGGCCGATGTCTTTATGGGGGTCAGCGCCCCCGACGTGGTCAGTGTTGACATGGTGAAATCAATGGCTAAAGACCCGATTGTGTTTGCTATGGCGAATCCGATTCCAGAAATCCAGCCTGAACTGGTCAGTGACATCGTTGCCGTGATGGCCACCGGGCGTAGCGACTACCCAAACCAGATCAATAATGTCCTAGCGTTTCCCGGTGTACTGCGCGGGGCGATTGACTGTCGGGCTGAGGCCATTACCGTCACGATGTTTTTAAATGCGGCCCATGCGATCGCAACCCTCGTCCCTGACAGCGAACTGCGACCCGACCACATCGTCCCCTCAGTGTTTGATAAGCGCGTTGCCCCCGCCGTCGCCGCCGCTGTCCAGCAAGCCGCCCGAGATGCCAACGTCGCTCGAAATTAGGCTGGCAGTGCCCGATGCGCGCTTTTCCCCGCTTAGGATAATGTTTGCCAGCTCAACCGTGGCTTCTTGCATACCGTTTTTAATGACCGCGCTATAGAGAATCCCGTCTAAGCGCCACTGCACTCTTGCTGAACAATATGCTCCACAGGTGTTTACAAACTGCCCGCTCATCCCATTCCCAAAACGGATAGGGACGATTTCATCCTGAGGGATTCCTTGGCGAACGATTGGGCTAATATCCTCCGCTGTCATGAACTCGCCATTTCGATTGGCCTCGAAATAGCCATAGTTACAAGCGGTTGCTCCCTGGCAATCTGGGGTGTGATCAAAGCTAATCACGTAATAATCAGGCAAAATATCAAAACTAATGTGAACCGCTTCCATTTCTGGCACCTCATCAGGTACCCAGATCGGTAAATCAGTCTGAGGCTGCAACTCAGCAATTACCTGTTCAACCTCAACCGGAGCAGCACTGACCGCCGCACTGCTAACCCACAGCAGGAAAGGGAGAGTTGCCAAAGTGCGAAACACAGGGATGTAGTAGCGCATGGTCTCAATGACTATGAAGACGCCACGATTCTAACTTGCCTCTCCTTGTTCTTCATCAGAGACGATGGCTGGCTCGGTTTGTAATAAACTGGCGTTGTAGCTCCAGCGAGGGATAGCCATGCTCGACGAACAAGCCAAAAAAACAATGCTGCGCAAGATTCCCCATGGCCTCTATGTGTGTGGGGTTAAAGACGGTGATGACCTCAACGGGTTTACGGCTAGCTGGGTCATGCAGGCTTCGTTTACGCCGCCTCTAGTGATTAATTGTGTCAAAGCTGACTCTAGCTCCCACGCCATGATCAAAGCCAGCGGCGTGTTTGCCCTGAGTGTGCTCGAAGACGGCCAAAAAGAAATGGCGCAAAACTTCTTTAAGCCGCTGCGCCGGGCCGGCAATAAGTTTGAAGACATCGAGTTTTACCCCGGCGAAGAAACCGGCTGTCCGATTATCAAAGACACCCTTGGCTATGTTGAATGCCGCGTGGTGGGCAGCGTTGAGAAAGGGGACCACACTGTATTTGTGGGTGAGGTCGTTGGGGCAGGCATCCATCGCGAAGGCAATCCGCTGCTACTCGAGACCACTGGTTGGAACTACGGTGGATAAAGAACGATGGCGGGTAAGATTTTTGGGGCCTCCAACCCATGAAAGACTTTCCCAAAGTTGAAGTCACCAGTCGCCAACAGTGGCGCGACTGGCTGACGGAAAACCACGCTCGCACCGAAAGTATCTGGCTAGTTACGCATAAGAAAGCTGCGGGCGCTCGTCACCTGCCCTACGACGACATCGTAGAAGAAGCTCTGTGCTTTGGCTGGGTGGATAGTTTGCCTCGGATGCTAGATGCTGAGCGCACCATGCTGCTGCTGTCACCGCGTAAGCCTAAAAGTGCCTGGTCAAAGCTTAATAAGGACCGAGTCGCAAAAATGTTGGCCGCAGGTTTGATGCAGCCTGCTGGGCTAAAAAAGATAGAGCAGGCCAAGCAGAATGGGGCGTGGAGCTTTTTAGATGATGTGGAGGCCCTGATTGTGCCGGGTGATTTGCAGGCGGTCCTGGATAGTTATCCCCACGCAGCTGAGCATTTTGAGAATTTTCCTCGGTCTACAAAGCGAGGTATTTTGGAGTGGATCAAAATGGCGAAACGAGAGGCAACTCGGGCAAAGCGGATTGCAGAGACGGCTCGTTTGGCAGAGGAGAATATTCGGGCAAATCAACCGAAAAATAAATGACACGATTTTGGATGTTAGATTGATCTAACTCAGCTTCCTTGATCAATTGCGTAATCCGTACCCCAGGAAGTCCACCAAAATCCAAAATCCGCTCACTGCCAATCTTTAAACGGATACTTCACCAGACTGGCGTTGTAATACCTTGGGTCGCCGGTCACTTCCTGACCGATCCACCCAGGTATTTCCACAGTCTGATTTTCACTATCTAGCTCCACTTCGGCGAGAATGAGCCCCGCATTGTCGCCTTCAAATTCATCGATTTCCCAAACCACCGGTTCGAGGGGGACTCGATAGCGCACTTTCTCAATGAAGGGGCGATCGCAAAGGGTCGCCAAGATAGCCTGGGCGTCTTCTACTGGAATGGGATATTCGAATTCGGGACGCACTAACCCGACTGCTGGACCTTTTAGGGTCAAATAGCCTTGGTCACCTGCGATTCGGACTCGCACGGTACGTTTGTCCTGGGTGGGGAGATAGCCCTGGCAATAGCGCTGTCCGGTACCCAGACTACGCCAGGCGTCTCCCGTAACTAAAAACTTGCGCTCAATTTCTTGGGGCATGGGGGAGGGTGGTAAACAAAACTGCGGGTCAGATGGGCAAAGGGGAGATGGGGAAGGGGAGACGCGGAGAAGGGGAAACGTAAAGAGGGGGAGCAAATCGTTTATCGATGTAAGAACAGAAAGGCATCAACTTCTTTGGGGGTAGGTTGGGCTGCGATCGCACCCGGTCGGGTCGTCGTCAAGGCCCCGACTGCACTGGCATAGATCACCATCGTCCTGGCCAACTCAGCCTCGCGCAGGCTATGGTGCCCGCGAACATAAAGCTGGGCAAGGAAGCCAGCCACAAAGGCATCGCCAGCGCCAGTCGTGTCTTCCACATCGACCGCAAATCCGGGAATGCAGCCAGCATGGCCGCACAGCCAGTAGCGACAGCCCTGGGCTCCAGCAGTGACCAATACGCCCTCGAGGTTGGGTAGGTGGGCTGCGATCGCGCTGGGGTCACTGGTCTCAAACAGCCAGTCAGCCTCTTCGTCCGAGAGTTTTAACAAATCCACCTGCTGGAGCAAACGATGAATGTAGCGGGGGGCCTCTGTGGGCTGCGCCCAAAACATTGGACGCCAGTTGACATCGACTAAAATCCGCCCCTGTTGCTGACGGGTTAGGGCAATCGCCTGTTCTACCGCCGCTCGGGCGTCTGCACAAGCTAGCATCAGGGTGCCTAGCACCAGATATCGCACCTGAGCAAACAGCGCGGGCTCAATCGCAGTCGCTAGCAAATGGGCATCTGCAAAGCGATCGGGCTCACCTTCTGGTGAAAATCCAGCAAAACTCCGTTCACCGTCCTCATCCAGCAAGACATACACTGAGCGAGTCGGGACAGTCGAATGCTGTTGCACCCCCATTGACCCGACATTCAAATCGATCAATAGTTGCTTCAGCGCATGCCCCCATCGATCATCGCCCACCGCCCCCACAAACTCAACCGGGACTCCCAGCCGCGCCAGCCCACAAGCCACGTTTGCCGGGGCACCGCCCGGCAGAGACATCCACTGGCTCACCGACTCCAAAGAAGCTTCAGCTTGAGAAGCAAAGCAGTCAACTAAAATTTCGCCCAAGCAAACAATAGGACCCCTCACCCTTGAGACTCCTGGCTAGATAGTCTCTAGTTTAAGCGGCGTAGCACATACTCCGAAATTTCCTCAAGGGCCTGCCGATGCTCAGACATCGATAACCCCGACAGACAGGCAATCGCTCGACGCACATGCTGGGCAGCCAAGTCACGGGCACGCTCAATACCACGGCTCCCTTGCACCAGCGCAATCGCCTCTTCAAAATCACCCGGCTGAGAAAACTCTCGCTCAACCAGCGTTTTGAGATACGGTACCTCTTCCATCGCATACAGAGCAGGGGCGGTCAGGTTACCACTTTTCAGGTCAGAGCCAGCCGGTTTACCCAAGACATCGGTTGAGCCCGTAAAATCGAGCACATCATCCACAATTTGGAAAGCCAACCCTAAATCTCGACCATAGTCATACAGTTGCTCCTGCAGCGTCGCCTCAACCCCACTCAGCACCCCCACTGCCTTTGAGCTATTGGCAATCAAAGAGGCTGTTTTGTAGTAGCTTTTTTGCAAGTAGCTCTCGATAGACAGATCGGTACTGAAGTGACTGATGCCCTGCCGAATCTCACCTTCAGCAAAATCCATAATCACCCGAGACAGCAGCTTAACCACGGTCAAGTTATCAAGATTTGCCAAATGCCAGGAGGTCTGGGCAAACAAAAAGTCTCCTGCCAGTACCGCAATCCGGTTACCAAACCGGCTGTGCACCGTCGGCACTCCTCGTCTGACATCCGACTCGTCGACCACGTCATCATGGACCAGACTGGCTGTGTGAATCATCTCAGCAATCTCGGCCAGCCGAAAATGTTTGTCAGTGATTTGCCGATCAGGATGTGTCGCCCGAGACAGCAGCAACACAATAGCGGGTCGAAGCCGCTTACCGCCTGCCCCGAATAAGTGCTCTGCCGCCTTGTACAAGATCGGATGACGAGCACCGACAAGCTCTTTCAGATTTTCCGCCAGTAGGCAAAGGTCTGCCTCTACAGGGGAAAACAACGAAGTAGTTGAAGTCATGGATAAGCGACTCGGGCGGTTTGGTTACGAAACTTTAAGTAATCTGTATTCATTCTAAGCCAACCCATCGGCTTGATGGAATATGCCCATCTGAAATAATCTTAAGAAAACCTAAAATCGTTGTCACCAATCTATCTTTGATCACGTCCTCAACTGATGAGAGTTCCCCAAAAGGTCTCGTATCTAGGGCTACTCAGCTACTTTTTTGGGCGCGATCGCAATCGGTTATCCTTCCGGAAATTCATCAGATATTTCTATGAAATTTTTTCTGGATTGTCCTTCTAAATAACAAATTCTTATGTTATTATAGGAACAAGAAATCTAAGAAAACTGAATACAAGCATCCAATCTGTTCCAACTTAAGGGCAGCGCGGAATTTGTGTTTTGAGACTGCAGATTGCTTCGGCTATCGACGACGCAGTAATTTCCTGAAGGGCTTGCCAGCCGTAGCGCTCTTGTGTAGGTCAGGAAGCGGAGTTTGATGCTCGAAACGTGCTACTCGTACTGACCGCCTAAGCGCGGGTCGAAGGGTTTCCGTTTTAGCGTCGCGTTCCGTCAAAGGCTTACGGAGTGGCTTTATAGAGAGCCAAGGCAGTTGCCCCACGGATTGACTTCACCCAGATTGACTTTACCCAGGCGCGTCAACACCTAGTCTATTTTGATATCGCTGCTAGTCGTCGCCTGTTCACCCCGTTTCGCTCGCGGTGTGAAACTGTGCCTTTGGTACACCCGATACCGTGCCTTTGGCACACTTCTTCAACTCACCTTTCTCACACAACTGGCCACGCTCATGACTGAATCGCTTCTACCCATAATCATCCCCCTCCTTGCAGTCGGCTACCTGATGCTCATTTACATTGTTCTAACAATAGCGAGCCGAGCATTCACAAGTCGTGAAGACATCAAAAACTGAGTAGCCTCACGTTAACTTACCAACCGGATCTCCGCTGTTTGGCTAGACTCTAATAGTGCCAGATTAACTCGTTTGACTTGGGGGCAATACCCTAAGCACTGGGTTGAGGTTTGGGCAAATTGCTCAGGGTCACCGCTGACATAAAACTCTGTGCTGCAACTTTGTTTGCTGTTGCGCAGGCCGAGCAGATCTAGCTCTCGACCCATCGCTCGCACTAAAGACTGGGCCGGATCAATTAGCTTGACGTGACCTGGCAGGAGTTGTCTCAAAACGGGCTCTAAGTGAGGATAGTGAGTGCAGCCATAGATCAAGGTATCAATGTTGGCCTCAAGCAAAGGCTCTAAATACTTTCGTGCTAACAAGCGAGTGTAGGGGTCGTAAATGCGATTTTGCTCAATCAGGGGCACAAACTCGGGGCAGCCCACCTGCCACACTTGTACATCAGCGTTAATCTCTAAAATGGCCTGTCGATAGGCCCCACTTTCGGCAGTTGCCTGGGTTGAGATGACTCCAATGCGTTGTCCCGTCTTTACAGCAGCCCGTGCACCGGGCAAGATTACGCCCAAAATCGGGACATCAAACTCAGACTGAACTCGCTCCAACGCCAGGGCAGAGCTAGTATTGCAGGCCATCACAACCATTTTGACGCCCTGACTCAGCATCCAACCAATGATTTCACGGACGTAGCACAAAATCTCTGCTGGGCTGCGCTCACCATAGGGCAACCGAGCGGTGTCGCCAAAATAAAGAACAGACTCATGGGGAAGTCGCCGGACAATTTCGCGTAAAACCGTCAGGCCTCCCACACCGCTGTCAAATACACCAATTTTGCCAACCGAGTGATTTGAACGACTGAGACGCGATGCGTTACCCATAAGTATTTGTGCTTAGGATCCAAATTTTATATTCTAAGAGTTTAGTCGGATTTTCAAAAATTGCATCCCCTTTTCCGAACTTTTTCTACAAAATTCCTAGATTTAGCTGAGAAAAACTGATGGGACGATTGAGATCATCCCATGCATCCCTAACCCTTAAGATGCTTCAACAGATCCTGCCGTACCCACGGTCTCAGCAATCTCCGGCGTACCCGCATCGCTGTCGTCTGATTTTTCAAATACCAGCCGCAGCATTGGCGGAGCTATAAAGGTGGTCAAAATCACCATCACAATGATGGCCGCATCCAGCGACTCCGAGAGCACACCGCTGGCAGCCCCTACACCGGCAAATACCAGGCCCACTTCACCCCGAGGAATCATGCCCACACCAATGGCCCAGCGGTTGATGCCGGGCTGACCAAACACAGCAAAGCCCGTGATCACCTTACCGATAATCGCCACTACCACTAGAAACGAGGCGATGATCAACCCTTCTCGATTGGCGGGCTCTAGTGGGTTAAGTACGCTGATATCGGTGTGCGCCCCCACAGTCACAAAAAAGACAGGCACTAACATATCAGCCACCGGACTGATTTGCTCTTCTAACTCTTTGCGTTTAGATGTCTCTGCCAAAATTAGCCCAGCTGCAAATGCTCCCAAAATCGCCTCCAGCTGGATCGCCGCCGCAATATAAGACAGCACAAATGCAAACACCAGAGAGCTAATCAAGACCTGGCCCCGCGTTTGGAGCTGGTCGACGAGACCCACAAAAAGGGGGCTGAGCAACCGGCCCACCAAGATAGAGCCCACTAAAAATACCGCCGCCCCGACAATCAGATAGATTACGTTGGTAATTTCAATCTCACCGGTTTTAGCCAAGCTCGCAACCACTGCCAGCACAATGATGCCCAACACATCGTCTAGGACCGCCGCCCCAATGATAATTTGTCCTTCCTTAGAGCTAAGCCTCTGGAGTTCTGCCAGCACTTTGGCTGTAATCCCAATGCTCGTGGCCGTCAGAGCAGCGCCCGCAAACACAGCAGGGACAGTCCCCACGCCAAAAAAGGCAATTAAACCAGCCGTGCCTGCTGAAAAGGGTACCACCACCCCAATCACGGCCACAACCGCCGCCTGGGGGCCTACCCGGATCAGCTCCTTGAGGTCAGACTCTAGGCCAATTTCAAATAACAGGATCACTACCCCAATTTCAGCCAGAACCGAGATCACCTCACTCTGACTTTTGAAAACCGCTACCACCGCCTCTGGTTCTAGACCTGCCGTCATCTGCATGAAATTCATCAGCAACGACTGAGGCACCTCTCCCCCTTCTGGGAAAACAATCAGGTTTAAGGCAGACACCCCCACCAGCACCCCGCCCACTAGCTCGCCCAAAACCGGGGGTAGGTTGACCCTGGCACACAGCTCACCCCCAAGTTTGGCAGCCAGGTAAACCACAATCAGGCTCAGTAAGACACCGGCTAAGATCAGAGGCCCAAGCTCTGCCTCATTTACCTCAGCCAACAGGGGGACAAACGGCACAGATGGCTGGAAAGCAATCAAACCGGGGGCTAGACTCATCATTTGGCCTAAAAAAACTCACTGTTGTCTACTGTACATGAGTTGGCTCGATGTCGCCCGTCCGTCTGTTGACAGAATCTATAGAGTTTTTAGGCTATACAAACACATTGAGATAGACTCAACCCCCACTATCTGAACATGCTAAACAAAAACACAGTGATTGAGAGAGGGCATCTGCTGTCGTACCTGGCCTAACCGAGACGGATTGATCTCGGCAATGGCCATCCCGATATCTTGACCAGCATCGGCTAAGACGATGCCCCACGGGTCAACAATCATGGCATGGCCGTGAGATTGTCGCAGGCTGTTATGAAAGCCTGTCTGAGCAGGGGCTAAAACATAGCAAGTGTTTTCGATGGCCCGAGCCTGCAAAAGAATTTGCCAATGATCTTTGCCGGTGTAAGCGGTAAACGCAGCGGGGACCATTAGCACCTCAGCCCCTTGTTTAGAAAGCTGGCGATACAGCTCTGGAAACCGCACGTCGTAACAAACCGAGATGCCGATATTGCCCAGCTGTGGGGTCGGAACAACCTCAGGCAAATGTTTACCAGAGAGCACCGTTTGCGACTCTTGATAGGTATTGCCATCGGGCAAGTTGACGTCAAATAAATGAACCTTGCGATAGCGCAGCAGCACCTCACCATCTGGGGCAACCAGAAGCGCAGTGTTGTAAACTTTGCCCGCTTCTGGGGTGGGGACCGGGTAGCCGCCCCCCAATAGAGTCACCTGATACCGTTGCGCCATGGTTTTGAGAAACTTTTCGCTGGCAACGGCAATGTCTTTTACCTGGGCCATCTTGGCACCCTCATCCCCGAGAAAGGCAAAATTCTCAGGCAGGGTGACCAACTCTACCCCCCGGCGGACAGCCAAGTCGATCAGCTCTTCGGCTTGCGTCAAGTTTTTTTGCAAGTCAGGCACGCTGGTCATCTGCAAGGCAGCAGCCAGATAAGATTTCATATGCTCAACAAAATCCTTCAAGCGGTTGGATTTTTTATTGTAATCCGGCGCAATGACAGATTGGAAGATTAAGCTGAGGGTAATGGATAATCGGTGATAGGGGTCAGATGTCAGAAATATTCCACCCTAAGCCCTAAAACCTGGACTATACAGCCAGCATCGCAATTTGCCAGACCTGATAACCCAGACGGCTTAGGTGAATGCCGTCGGTGGTGAGTTCATAGCGTAAGTTACCCACCTCATCGGTGAAGCTGGGGTGCAGATCGAGATACACTACCCCTTCGGCCTGGGCCGACTGAGCGATTTGAGTATTCAAGGCCCGAATGCGATCGCTAGGAATGCTTTCTAATCGGGTAGGCAAAATTGAATGTACGATCACTCGCGCCTCAGGGTGTTGTTGGCGCAGCCGCTGCATAATGCTGCGCAGGTTGGTCAGCACTTCTGCATTGCTGGCTCCATTTTTGAGGTCATTTACCCCGGCCATGACATGAATGACATCTGGGTGGGTTTGCTCAAAGCTCGAGAGTCGATTTAAAACGCCTCGAGTGGTGTCGCCAGAAATTCCCTGGTTGAGCCAAAACCGGTCCTGGGGGAGCAGCTCAGGCGGCAGCCACAAACTCAGGGAATCACCCACAACTACCGTGAGGCGATTGTTGCCCTGGCCGTTTGCGATCGCACCCGCCTCCCGAGCCAGCAAAGATTTCCATTGCTCATAGGTTGGTTTAGACACCGCATTAGACCATTGTGACTGAAAACTCTCCGGAGCCAGGCGGGTATATAGGCTCCCAGCCTGAAGCGCCATTTGTCGCTGCTGATAAAGCTGCGGCCCTGAGCCAGGTCGAGGGCCGCGGGGCATCGTCACCCGCTGCATGGCCAGCGATAGCGCCTGGGGCGTGGTGGCGTAGCTCAAAATCTGGTTTGCCGTCAGACTTGAAGAAGATACCGGAGCCGTTGCCACGTTGTCCGCGTTAGGTGCTGATGCAGTGGGCGCTGAATTACCAAAATCAAACTGCGGTGTTGTTGAACTTTGATTCAAACCTCTGAAATCAAACTGCGGTGCAGTGGTGCGCTGATTTAAAAGAGTGAAATCAAACTGCGGTGCCGTTGCTGCTTGAGAGGTTGGGCCAACCTTAGCCCCCGCTGTAGGAGACGCACTTAAGCTAGCCTCGCCTGGGGTTGCAGCCGTCGCAACTGTTTGGAAAGCATCTACCGAGGCCGCTTTGGTCCGCTGCAAACGCATTAGCTGCTTTCGGGCCTGAAAGGCACGGCTAAATTCTGGAAAAGCAATGCCCGCCGCATCCGCGATCTGTGGTTGGGCTGCACTGTCTGCCAACACCTGCTGGGGAGATGTCTCCGCCGCCGCATCGTCCAGCTCAAGCTCCCAAGGCTGGAGCGGCTCATAGGTCAGTAGCTGAGACATCAACATCAACAAGTCCGACATGCTTTGTTTTCCTTACATACACCTATGTACTTATGACGAAGCTTGATCGGATGAGTCAGGAAAAATGCGACCTTAATTTTTGTATACTCCATGGGTATCTCGAGCCCTGCCAAGTCGATGGCTTTTGAGGCGAGTGGGTTCTGTGTGGATCGCTGCTTGACATATTTGACTTTGTTTAGCGACAATGGAGGTCTGTGCAAAAAAAAGAAAATCTGCTCGGATCGGGTCTAAAGCTGCAAGACGGCTACCTGTACGGCAAGGGAGAAATCATACATGGCCTACGCAATTATTGAAGCAGGTGGCACTCAACTGCGGGTGGAGCCCGGTCGGTTCTACGATATCAATCGCTTACCGGTTGAGCCAGACGAAAAAATCACGATTGATAAGGTCCTGCTCGTCGAGAACGACGGTGATGTTTCTATCGGCCAACCCAGGGTTGAGGGAGCTAGCGTGAGTGGCACCATCGTCAGTCACCTACGCGGCAAAAAAGTCATCGTTTACAAGATGCAGCCTAAGAAAAAGACCCGCAAAAAGCGCGGTCACCGTCAAGAACTTACTCGCCTCATGATTGACTCCATTACCGTCGGTGGCAAAACGATCGATCGTGATGGAGCCACTGCTGATAAGCCTAGCAAGGCAGAGACTAAGCCCAGCAAGGCAGTAGAGAGCGAAGAAGAGTAGAAAATGAGCCGGTGAACCTTACTTAGGTTGAATTTTTAACTTTTAACCGGCTTACAATGTTGATTAGAAAACAAGGCTAGTAAGACTTATGGCTCACAAGAAGGGAACAGGTAGTACACGTAACGGTCGCGACTCAAACTCTAAACGCCTTGGCGTTAAAAAGTATGGAGGTCAGGCGGTTCTGGCTGGCAACATTATCGTTCGTCAGCGCGGTACTAAGTTTCACCCCGGCAATAACGTTGGGCGCGGCGGCGACGACACTCTCTTCGCCCTTATCGAAGGCGTCGTCACCTTTGAGCGCAAGGGCAAGAGCGGCAAGAAAGTCAGCGTTTATCCTGCTGCCTAGCCACCTCTTCCAATCATTTAAAGCAACGAAAGTGAGCAAACACTATGTTTGCTCACTTTCGTTGCTTTAATCCTAAATCTTATCCAGTTTGAAAACTTGAGTTTCTCTCTCTTTAATCAAGATAGCCCATCAGCTCGGCAGGGTTATCAATATCATTGGACGCCACCGGGCGATTGCCAGGTAAAAGATCGACATGGGAGAAATCGATCGAATCGGCTGCCACCGGACGGTGACCAGGCAGCGAATCGGTGGTCACGATGGCAAAGGTATCGGCCATCACTGGACGATTGCCAGCGCTGTTGAGCGTATCGACCACTTCAAAATCATTAAGCTCAATTGGGCGATGATTGGGCAGCGAATCGGTCTCAACTACACGGGTGTGATCCTCTAGCACAATGATGTCTTGCTTTTTAGCTTTGACCAACCCACCTGAGTTTGTTTGGGATGCGGTGGACTTACGACGTGTTGTCCTGCCATTACTGCCGTTAGATGATTTAGTCGAAGAATCTGTGTTTTTGTTTTCAGTCGTGTCGCTGCTCATAACCTTAAACCCGTTTACTGTTTTCGGCCTTTAAAACCGCTGACCAAACGTATCGCTCTTAGCGCAAGGCCTTCAAAGCGCACTGTACTATCGGCAAATTCGCTGCTGAGATAAATCTTCAAATTAGCGAACCATCAAGGCTTCTTGGCCCTGAATCGATTGGGAAGCTTAAGAAAACATTATAGGTTAAAATCTGGTCGATTTAGTTTACGAAACCTAATATGGGTGATAACCCATAGCGGCCAGCCTATTTGTTGATCCATGACCCAAGGAGATAGAAGAGTTCGGTTAACCCCTCGTCATTACTAGCTTACCCATCTATAATAGTGATCACCCAAGAGGGCCTCCAGGGGCTGTCACGGTTTCGACGTTTTGACGAAAGTCACGTTGTGATACAGGCCGAGAGTGAGTCCACTCTCGTTAATCAAGGCTCAACTAAATACAGATGCAAACAACATCGTACCTTTCGCTCGTAAGCAAGTAGCTGTAGCTGCCGCTTAAACAACCTTTAACTGGTTTCGAGCGTCCACAGTTTGACTCCGTTAAGGATTGTGGACCTAACCCCAACGGATGCTTTAGCTAGTGTCTCTGGTGAGCTAGCTAACTAAGACTTTCATCAGAGCATCCCACCGTACGGGATAAGTAACGGTTCCCGCTCACAGGGTTAAGTGAGCTAAGCCTGTGAATGAGCGATGTGTTATTACTCAGGGCGGACACGGGTTCGACTCCCGTCAGCTCCATGACGATTAACAATTAAAAGGCCGAGCTATCTAGCTCGGCCTTTTAATTGGAATGCCTTTTTCCTAACACCTACGCGCCCATCCAATCAGCGCTTTTCAACTTGGGTGAATAATCGTTATTTGATTGTTTCCTAACATATGTCTGCAAGATATCCGTTCAGGCGAGCGTCCTCGCTCGCGTCAACAGTAGCTCCCCTGTCTGTGAGCTTTCTTTAAGCAGAATTAAGTATTTTTCCAAGTATCCCTGAAGAACTAGAAGTAAAAATTAGGGTGTTTATACTGAAGATCAATCTCTAGCACATCGACAATCATTGATGATAGGAGATCACCTGTGGGTGATGCATTGGTTCCTCTATGTTGATCGGCCTTAATGGCTAATGATAATAAGATGAAATTTCCACTTTGGCAGTATCTTAAGCAACCTGTTTTTAACGCCGACCAAAAGGTAGTTCTGAGCCCTTTGAAGTTCTGGTATGTTCATAAAATGAAATATTTAGAACGCTGTTGGAGCAAGGAGTATCGGCCAGAGGGTCGATATCATTGAACTCCATGTATGCGCTATATATAAAGCTGAGTATTTAATCGAACGACTGATGAAGTGAAGCCAGGTTAAATCAACTCAGGAGTCACGTCATTACCACATCACTTCGCTGTGAAAAGTGGCTAGACTAGAGCAATTATTGACATTCTAGAAACATAACTAACTATTGCAGTCCTCTCGATTGCAATAGTTAGTTCTTTATTATTAATTTTTGTAGCTAAACCTTCCGATCCGTGGAGCCGTTCAAAGCTGGGATGATGCTTACCCAATCTAAGCAACTAAGCTTATTCAGAGGTCTTTTGGGCCTTTTCTTCCTGGGCTTTTGAATGGGCAGATAGGCCTTTCTGAGTCTCTGTCCAATCTGCGATCGCAGGCTCAGTCCATAACCAGTTATTGCCTAGATTAGCGGGCAAAAAAGCTGGCCCCGTCTTGTCAAAAAGTTGGCTCTGATAGTCGATAGACTGCTGTATCAGGCGCTCGCGCTCCTCGGGCTCAATGCTGACGTCCTGCGAAAATTGATAGGTCAGCATCGATAAGCCCGCATAGGCATTGAGGGCAGCGGGCAGCTCTTGGTCTAGCGTATCGCCCTGCTCACCCAAGGCTTCAAACGGTTCATCCCCCGCTAACTCAATCGCTCGACTCCAAACATCTAAAGCATTGCCGAGCTGGTCTTGATCGTAGTAAGCGAAGCCCAACGCGGTCAGCACATCCACCCACCGCTGGTTAGACTCATGGGCCAGTTGCCACGAGGACATGGCATCCGCTGTGCTGTACTCAGAGACACCTTGCTTATATAGCTCCCACTGGGTCCGGCCCTTTAAAAACAACATGACCGGATCTTGCTTTTGATCTTCATCGGCGGACATGATCAAGTTCATGGCCTGCTGTAGGTTATTTTGGCTGATCAAGATGCCTACCATCTCGGTCGCCGTGTCCAAATCCCCATTCACCAACGCCTGACTACCCTGACCAATCGGATTTAGCCCCGCACCGGTACTCGGTCCACCAATCCGAGGTAGCTGAGGCCCAGACTCTGCTTTAAACCATTGCAGCGGGTCAGCCCAACTAAAGCCAACCATTGCCGCCACTAACAAGCCAGCCCCAGCCAACCACGCCAGTCGCCTGCGTCGTCGAGTCTGGGATGGCTGAGATAGGGCGACTGCCTCAGACGAGGGAGCCTGGGCACTCACTGTGTTATCTGGGCGGTCACCATTATCTGGGTAGTCATCTGAGATGGGGTCTAATTGAGCCTTTGCCTGGTTGTTTTCGAAGGGCACTAAGGGGGCATCTGGGTGGCTTAGCTGGGCAACCTCAGCCTGGGCGGCACCATGGGCTTGTCCAACAGCGGTTTCCTCAGCGGTTTCCTCAGCTGGATCTGATAGCTGTCCGAGGATTTCGGCCATTGAGCCGTCGTCATCGTCATACCGCAGCAGTTCGTCGTACTCTAGGGTTTCTACCAGCTCATCTAGCTCAGCCGTCGGAATGTCTGGTGTCACTCCGTCGACAAGCCGATCGGTCGGCTCGATCACGCTAGATGCGATCGCACCAGACGCGGCTAAGTCAGCTGCCTCAGACGTGGGGACAACCACCGAGGCAGCCTGATCAGGCGTCAATAGCTGGTCGAGGTAGTCTTGCTCCCGGTGACCGTCTAGACGATGGGCTTGGGTTAAATAGCCATTGAAACTGGGCTGCATGTACAAAATCGGCAGTGCCCAGTGAAATTGATATGACCCATAGGCAGAAATTAGCCCCTGACGGGTTCGATTGAGGCTGAGGTCGATGGGGTGCCCCTGCTTAAGATTGCGGTAGAGGAGTTGAGTAAAGGTGATTGCCACATCGTCGGGAATCCGCTCGGCCATCGCGATTACCCCAGGCACCCCGCGACTGACCAGCGCCTGGGCTAGGTTTTGCTCTTGCCAACCGGCCTCCTCGTTAGCGGTATAGGCCCCGCGACAAGAGTTAAAAACGGCTAGTTTAACCCCGTTATTAACCAGTAGCCCGGCTAGGTCTTCTCCACTCAGGCTTTCGGTTAGACCCGTTTGACGACTGACCAGATAAAGGTCGCCGCCGGCGTTGCCTAGGTTGCTATGGCCAGCATAGTGAACCACCTGGAAGTTGCCCTGCTCAAGGGCCTGGGTCAGCTCGTTGCGCCCCGGTTGCTCCAGAATGGTGAGCTGCACATCGAGCACCCGTGACTGCATCTCAATGCTGCCTCTCCCGCCGCTAGTCTGTTCGGCAGGTTGCAGCTCCGTTTGCAAATGGTGAACTTCGTGCTTGAGCTCTAAACGCTCCTGGTCGTTGGGAGCCGCAATCACAATTAAAATTCGCAGTGGTTGACGCTCCTCTGAGTGGGTCAGCCGCTTAACCTCTCGCCCCTGGCGCATGTCAGCGTGATAGCGCGAAAAGGTCACATCGGTCCCCGTCGCCAGGGGCCGATCGCCCGCATGGAGCACTTCCCAAGGGAGCTGCTGCAGGCGTGGATCTTTGATGCCTAAGCGTAACCGCAGGACATTATGGCGATTTTGTGCCACCCCCTGGGCCGTGAGCCAGCTATCGCGCAACATGCCGCAAAAAAGCTTGTTATACAGGTCTTGTCCCAGGCTCACTAAGGATGGGACAGGATCGCCCAAGGCGTCTTCTGCCAATGCCCCCGAACGATAGCCAGTGCGCTGCGATAGCCGCTGGGACGGTTGCCCTTTGAGCAACCCCAGTAAGGGATCATGCATCAACGACTCAGCCTGTTTGAGCCACTGCTCAACGGGCCAGGTTACCTGCTCTTGCGCCAACGGAACCCCCGGTGCCACCTGCTCGGTGCGCACCAAGTATTTGTCATCACCCACTGCAGTGATAGAGATATCGAACTCTTGAATCACGTTGACGTTCCCTGACGTTTTAGATTGCTGCTAAGTTAGTTGCCACTAAAGTGCCGCAAGGTTAGTATCCCCAAAAAGCTACAAACAATGTCTTTGGGGGATCACACTCCCTAGATCGGCCCCTGAACGGCCCGTGTCTCTTCTAGGGTAGATCGCGCCGTGAAAAACTGTGTGTGGTTTGTATCAAGAGGGTTTGATTACCCTCAAATCATCATAGTTATTTAAGGAATTTCATAAATATTTTTGTGCCAGCCAGAAAATTGGCAGAGGGAAAGGGCGTTAGCGAAGCCATGCCCCTTGAGCTATGAGGGGCATGGCGAAGGGCGAAGGGAAATTCTAAGTTTTGAGTGCTCAAGGTTGAGTGAGGTTGGGCAACGAAAACTCAAACCTTAAACCTGAGAACTCAACCCTAAAAGAAGTGCTTGATAGGTCAGGAAAATTGCCATGCCTGAAACAATGGTGAGCAGCAAATTTTTCTTCCAAACGGCGATCAGGAGGGTTGCGATCGCACCCACCAATCGACCGTTATCTACGCCGACCCAGAGGGTCCCCTCGGGGAATAGCACCGCGGGCACTACAATCGCTGTCAGCACCGCCGGGGCAAATATTGCAGTGCCTGGGTGAGACTGGGTGAGAGCGTGAGCCGACCGCTCACCGCAATCAGCCCCAACGCCACAAACTGGGCAGACCCCGCAAACACAATTGCTGAGAAGCCAATGCCCCCCCAAAACGACAGCCCGCTACTTTGGGCCAGGGTGCCAAAAATAATCCCAAACGGGGCCGCCCCCACCACCAGCGGAAAAATATCCCGCGTACCTGAGAGACCTTCTTGAAGACGGGTTTTGTGCATACACCCTGAGAACTCATCTTTGTACATAGTCCGGCAGGGTTAGTGAGGTGTCTTGAACGTTTTTTCACCCACGACTGTTCGACTGATCGCGGTTCGGCTAAGCTCACCGTCGAAGCCTCACGTCGAAGCCCACTACCGACTATCTCCAAAGATTCTGTCGTCTCCTCTGGGCGCGTTTGGGGTTCTAAATGCCCAGGCCAAACCAAATTCCACAATGGAATCAAATACAGATAAACGGCATAGGGGATAAATCCGGGGTCAGCCATCACCACCGTGGCAGGCACCAGCCCAGCAATATTCCAGGGAATCAGGGGCGACAGGACCACCGAGGTATTTTCTAAATCGACGGCGAGGCGACGGCGATCGCACCCCTGGCGCTCATACTGCTGATGGGTGAGCTGGTGGGTGAGCAAAATCGAAATCGTTTGGCTACAGCCAAAGGCCCCTGATATTAGGCTGACCCCGATCGTCCCAGCAAACAGTGAGCGGGGTTGCTGTAAATGACGCAGCCAACCTTCGACCACCGTCAAACTTTGGGTCCCGGCCAGCATCCCCGCCAGGCCAGTGGATAACATTACGATGGCGCACACTTTGGCCATGGACCATAGCCCCCCCCCGCTTAGCATGGTTTGCAACATCGGGTCGTCTATATGAAATCCAACCAAGGTGAACCTTAGCAGATCGCCCAGCCCATAGTGCTGAAGCCCCAGCGCTAAAGCACTGGCCAGTAGCAGACTGGCAACCATCGTCAGTTTTACCTCCACTCGAAAAACTGCCAACACCATAATTAGCAACGCGGGCATAAGGGTCAACCAGTGCAAGTTGAAGGCACTCGTGATCGCAGGTGCAATCGACTCGCTGGTCGTTCCCAATGGATTCATCACTGATAGTCCACCATAAATCCCCAGACTTATCAGCAACGGCCCCCACGCTGTCAGCATCATATTCTTTAGGTTTGGATAAATCGGGGTGTGGGTGATGGTGGCAATCAAATGGGCACTAGACGACAAGGGCGAACAGCGATCGCCTACATAGGCCCCGGCAATAATTGCTCCCGCCACCAGATTTAGATTGGCAAAACCGCTGCCCCGCGCCAGGATCATCAGCGCCAACCCAATGGTGCCCGCCGCCCCAAAGGAGGTGCCGATCAGAGTAGAGACCAGCCCTGTCAAAACAAACGCCGACAGCACAAAGTAGCGCGGTTGGATTAACTCGGTGCCGTAGTAAACCAGGGCAGGGACTGTGCCCGCCGCCAGCCAGGTACTGATCAACCCCCCAATCAGGAGCAAAATGCTAAACACTGGCCAGGCCCGAATCGCCCCCTGCCACCAAAACTGAGTAATGGACTTGAGACCATAGCCCTGCCTGAGATAAATCAGATAAAAAAGCGCGATCGCACCCATCAGTGGATAAATCAGAGGCTGCCCCCGCACCACACTGGCCAGCAAGATTAGAAAAGAAACCACCAGCCCAAACAAAATATCCATAGGTGCCGCAGTAGAGTCAAACTGTAAGCGTTTGACCACGCTAACACCCTTGACCTGGAAGAGCTATTCAATTTGTTGATGGTTAGCAGTCGCCAGTCTGGTCAGGGCGCGACTGCTAGCCACTTTGCTGCTGCCGCGCGCTCAGAGATACCTTTACAAGGGGGCTTAAGCGGCCAGCGTGATCACTATGCCCGGGGTTCTAATGCCGCCAAAATCGTTGGATTTCTGGCCAGCTGCTGGGCGAGCACCCCTGCCCCCGCCTGGTTTACATGGCTGGGGTCGGCAAAGTAGGCATCGCGACCCAACCACTGGGTCAGCAGATCAAGCACCGCAAATCCATTGAGCCGACCCTGGGTTTGCAAAAACCGCTGAAACTGCCGCTCTAAGGAGAGTCGATATTCATCGAGATAGTCACCACTGAGGGGTAAGTTGACATAGATCAGCCTCACATTTTGACGGTTGAGATAGCTGGCGAGCGATCGCAACGACACATCTTGCAGCCCGGTCAGGCTAAAGGGGTTGTAAAACCCGTCATAGCGGCCACTAACCCGCGGATAGGTCTGGTAGTAAACCGTTGGGTCAAAGGGGTTAGACACGGGCAAAAAGCCATAGGCGTTGATTTTGCTAGGCTGACCGACCACCGTACGGGTCGCCTGCTCGGCCAGGCTAGGCCGTTCCCCCGCCAGCGCCGCCCGATACCCTGGGGAATTGACAATACTTGCAAAGGTGGTGTCAACGCGACCACTGTTAAAAGCCCGAGAGCCGTCGCCCCAAATCACCAGCCTGGGGAGCTGCTCCGGGGCAAGCAACCGCTGCAATACAAAATTCAAAACCTGGGCGGTAGCCCCATTCACACTAAAGTTGAACACCCTGACCGGGTATCCCTGAGCCCCAAGGGACTGCTGTAACACCTGGGGGTCAATCCCCTGGAGCGATCGTGAGCTACCGACCACCAAAATATCTGGCGGCCCCACCGCGGCCACATAGCTCATGTAGAGCATCAGCTGCTCATTCAGCACCGGGCTCCCTAAACTGGGAAACACATAGGGCAGGCTCATCCGCTCGGCCCGCTGCTGAGCCACCGCCAGATTTTGCAAATATTCCCGCAGTTTACGCTGGGCAAATGCCCGCTCTGGGCTATCGGTGGGGACAGCCTGTAGGGTTGCGATCGCATCGGTCCAAGCTTTGGCCACCGCATCCCATTGCTGGGCCGAGTTTGCAGTCTGAGCTAAACTCGCCGCCTGCTCCGCCTGCACAAACCCGGACTGCAAAGTCGATGATTGAGGACTAAAAAGATCAAGGTCTCCGGTTAGCGCAGAGGCAATGCCACTAGGCACGCCCCCATGCAGCCATCCACTCAATAGCAATGCCGCCAAACACAGCGCCCCAATCAGCCAGCGCTGTCTCACTTGAACCCACATATGTCTATCCACCGTCCATTCACAGACCACTGTCTATTTTTATTTTATAGAGCGCTTCATCAGCACTCCATCACGCCTTACCACTCCTACGATCCTGGGTCAGGATACTCCAAACATAGCGCGGCGCACGCTGCACTATATTTTTCATTTCCAAAAGTTCTAAATCATGTCAGAAATAGCCTTGATAGGCCAGAGTTGGATTAAAATAAAATCCAATATTAAGTACAAAGTTACTAATTATGGTCCAGTACACCCTTGCCCAAAGTCCTGAAGTCCTCATTGATATCCCCGGTCGCGACTCAGCCAAAGCGCGTGAAAAAGCGATGGATCAGCTGATGGAATTAATGAGTGATGGTAAACTTCCGACTGAGCTGAGTGATGGCTTTAACCCAAAGGAATTCATCGAAGTGAAAGAAATTAGCCAAGCGCCCTCTGCCGAAGAAAACGCAGTCGTAGAGGCGGTCCAAGCCCTTAGCAATCTTGCCAACCTCAAAATGAAAGTGCAAGGCTCTCGGCAGGAGGCCCTAAAAGTTCGCAAACTGGTCGATCTACTCTTCACCGACGACACTATCGACGACGCGCAAATCGAAGATCTCAAAAGCGGGTTCAAGATACTCAAAACGTTTGCCCAAACCAACTTGCGCTACAAAGATGCCCGCAGCCAGGCCGAATCAGCCCGCAAGGTGCTCGATAACGCGCTGGGCAAGTGAGCTTATTTCTCCGCCTTGCCTTTATAAAAATACGCAGCGACCTTCGGCATTCCTTCTGCATAAAATTCGTCCACCTCAACCGAGCCAAAGACATCCGTCACTAAGTCTTTCATAGGGCGATTTAGGTGGCAGCCATCGGCAATACGCTTTTGCAGGGGGGTCAGGCGGTTTTGCCAGGTGCGAATGCCTGCTTCCGGACTGAGGCCATGTTCGATAAAGAAAAAGTGCCCCCCCGGTTTGAGTACGCGGTAGATTTCTTGCAAGGCTTGCCCTACCTGAGGAATGCTGCACAGGGTCCAGGTTGAGACGACGCTGTCAAAGCTAGCTTCTGTAAATGGCAAACGTTCACCACTGAGCATATGAACGTCCACTGCCATGGGTGAGGCTTTGAGGCGTCGAGTTGCGATCTCATTGCAGCCTGGATTGGGGTCCACGACTGTCAGGGTTTTAACGCTGTTTGGATAGTGGGATAAATTTAAGCCCGTGCCAAAGCCAATTTCTAAAACATCGCCCTGCACCGTACTCAGCAGGGCTTGACGGTAGCGCACAAACGGCTGGCCCGACATTGACCACTCAAGCAATCGCGGAAAAATAATCTGGGAATAGAGATTCATAGAAATATCGTAGTGTAGCGAACCCCCTATCCTGCTATTCTCCGAAATTTGATAGGGTTTAGGTTTGAAACTCAGGTACGACTATTAGGGGAGCCCATGCAAGCACTCAAAGGACGCGATTTATTGAGCATTGCAGACCTGAGCGCTCAAGAACTCCAAAACTTGCTTGACCTCGCGGCCCAACTCAAAGCAGGCAAACTTACCCCCCAATGTGCCAACAAAGTGCTGGGGTTAGTTTTTTCCAAAGCCTCCACCCGCACCCGCGTTAGTTTTTCGGTGGCGATGTACCAGCTTGGGGGGCAGGTGCTCGACTTAAATGCGGGCGTCACCCAGGTGGGGCGTGGCGAACCGCCCGCCGACACCGCTCGGGTACTCGACCGCTACTTAGACATCCTGGCAATTCGCACCTATGACCAAACAGAAATCGAAGAGATTGCCCAATATGCGGACATTCCAGTCATCAATGCCCTGACCGACCTTGAGCATCCCTGTCAAATTTTGGCCGACCTACTCACCGCCCAAGAAAACTTTGGCAATCTCCAAGACCTGACCCTCACCTACCTGGGTGATGGCAATAATGTCGCCCATTCATTACTGCTGGGCTGTGCTCTGGCGGGAATGAACATCCGTGTGGCGACCCCAGACAGCCATCAGCCCGACCCTAAAGTTGTTGAGCAAGCTAAATTATTGAGCCCTAACCCAGACAACATCGTGCTCACGACAGATGCTATCGCCGCCGTTAGCGGTAGCCATATTCTCTACACCGATGTCTGGGCAAGCATGGGGCAAGAAGACTTGGCCGCCTCGCGCGTCCCGATATTCCAACCTTACCAAATCAACTCCGATTTGTTGGCCCAGGCCCATGACGAAGCCATCGTGCTCCATTGTTTACCCGCCCATCGAGGCGAAGAAATCACCCATGAGGTGATGGAAGGCGCGCAATCCAGGCTTTGGGATCAGGCTGAAAATCGGATGCATGCCCAGAAAGCACTGCTAGTCGCCCTACTGGGTCTGGTTTAAAGCAGCTGTAAAAATGCCAGCACGCCCTGACCTGATAGCAGCTCAATCACGATTGCGAGAAAAATACCGAGCATAGCCATACGACCATTCAAGCTCTCGGCAGACCGGGTAAATCCCCAAACAAGTCGACGTTCTGAATTTGCCATGGCGCTACCTAGCTAACCCGTCTATAGAAGGCTTGAGTCATGAACACTAAAACTTTTGAATCTCCTCTGTTAAGTATTATAAACATTTGTATCGAACAAGAAAACATCCAGGCGTTCTTTAAATCCGTCAAATCCTAGTAGTCTGTCAGCCTTAAACATATTTATTTCGTCCCGCTGCCTGGGCAAGTTTAGCCGCCAACAGACTCAGCATCGTCAGACCCACCATCCCAGCCAAGGGATTGCCATCAATGCCCGTCACCCAGGCAGGTGCCTGCCCGGTTAGCTGAGTCAGATCTCCGACATCTGCAATGTAATATCCCCAAACTAATCCAGCATGGAGGCCCATTGGTAGTCCCAGGTTAGTGCGGTTGCGCTGCCATCGACTCCCCGTGGGTATCCGCCTTGCCCACACGAGGGCCATGCCCAAAATCATTAAGCCTAAAAATTGAGGGGAGGTGCGAATAATTTCAGGCAGGGGCTTGATGAAGTGTGCGATCGCAAACACTAGCGCATTGAGCAGCAGTGCCAAACTAGGCGAATAGTCTCGCTCTAACTCCAACAGTAGCCACCCTCGAAAAAATAGCTCCTCTGCAAATCCAATCCCAATCGCCACCAGCAACCCTTCCAGGGCAATCCACACCAATGACCAACCCGGCATTTGAGGTGCCGCCCAACCCAAGAGGATTTCAATCCCAAAGAGGCCCACAATGGCCCCCGCACCCACAACAAGCGCCTGAACAGCGCTCACCGCAAACCCTGAACCGCCCCTCAGCCCGCAATGAGACAAGGGATGCGCCCAACGATTAATCCCTCGCCCCCAGCGCCGCAGTAGCAAAATAAACCAGACATAAAGCACCCCAAGGGCCAGGGTTGAAGCAATTGCCTCAGCTTTTAAGGCGTGCCCCAGACCATAAATTAACAGGGCTACGGGCCCCCAAAGCACCGCCAGCAACCCCATAAAAACAAACACTCGAACAAGCGCCGTCTGGCGTGCAAGTCTGGGTCCTAGATCGCGGATCGGTAGCTTGAGCGATCGCAACTATTCGTCTGGCTCGATCGTGCTGGTCAACCCCTTAGCACACAAGCTTTCACAATAAAACTCAGCGTGCTCCAGCGCGCAGGTAATCACCAGGGCTGTGCCCGCATTGTGAGCTTGCATCATAATATCGACCGCCTGAGGAATCGTCAGACTCGGCACCGTTTTAACCAAGGACTCCACAACGTACTCCATCGTGTTGTGCTCGTCATTGTGTAGCAACACGCGATAGCGCGGAGCCAATTTGCGAACCGTACCTGTTGCAGGCTTTTCAATCGTCCCAATCGACGGCATGACTAGATCTTTATCGAAAATAAAGGGAGCTTAAACTTTGCGAAACAAATAATCTTAGCTGTGATCGAATCGTCTATCAATGATAGTTTATTAATTAATTTAACAAATTAACGTGGCGTTACACTCGTTTGCAAACGGCCTTTCGCCTGAAAATCTGGGTTTTGCACCTGGGAGCATTTTAGATGTTGTCAGGGCTTAGTGGCTGAGTCTTCAGCCTCGGGCACTTTAATCTGGGAGCGGTTTACTCAACCCAACCAAGATAAGACAGCAGGCCTTGGTTTCGCCCAGATGTTTCGCCCAGATCCTGTGCAACCGCGTTGATGCAACGGCGTGCTGGATAACACAGTCACAATAAACGGTTAGCTCTTTAAATGCTTGATATTCAACCCTCTCAAATTCTATACCTGGAATATGGCGATGCTCGTCTGTATATCGAAGTTATCCAAACGGTTAGCCGAAACCGGCTTTGGGCAAGGCCACTGATGCTCGTTCAAGGGCTACCCAGAGATCCCTATCATCGCCAACAAGCCATCACAACCGCTGCCGTAGACTTAGATAATTGCGCCTTGACGTTGCTCGATCTCAAATCATCACCTGATTTGGTCTGGCCTAGGGATGCGTTCCACATCGCCTTTGACACTGATTTTTTCTCACTCTTATTTCACCTCAAGATTTCTGAACGCCCCATTGATTCCGAAGAGGTGCGGCAGCAGTTCAAACAGTTTGTCCAGGGGTGCTGGCAAAAATACACCGCATCAGGGGACCCCACTAGAGTGCTCTCTTAGTTGTCGGGCTGTCGGGCACAACAGAAGAGGAGACAAAGCTCGTGAGTATTTTTTTGTCAAAGAAGGCTAATTGTTCCAAATACTTTATGGCGGACAAAAACGATATGCCATCAATTTTCTGATGGCATATCCCATCAGAAATTATAAATTTTGATACCTTTTACGCTTGAAAATTAAGCAAAAAAGGCTCCCAACAAATAGGAGCCTAAATCTTACATAAAAAAATCGATAAAATATCTGAAATCAAATTAAGAAAAACTGATATCCAGCTAGGCAGTTGGAACCAATTTAATTCGGCCTTCGTCCATTTCAGACATAAGCAGCTCTAAGGCTTCGTAGTCTACCTCTGAGATATATCCCAGCCGGTCCAGTTCTGCGTTGATCTGATTCTCAATATCGGGGGTCAGCTGTTTTGTATGCAGTGCAATTTCGACAAGACGGCGAATGATGATAGGGGAGCTCATAGATCAGCCTCTGAGGATTTATTCCTGATTAGTATGGGGAAACAATATTTTGAAAGATCTCAAAAATACTGATTTTTTTCGTTGTTTCCTCCTTCAGTAAAGGAGATTTGTCTCTGCTCTATCAGTGATCCCCGTCACCGCTGATTATTTGTAGTCAAAGCTACGTTTAGTTACATTCACTTACCCGAAACTTTAAACAAGTAGCCGTCGAGGTCAAGATTCAGCAAAACGTATTTTGGTTTCTGGGCATTCCAGAACAGCAGCGCTTACCTTCGGGGACATCCAGAGCATGCTGTTTACGGCGATTACTTAACAAGAAAAGGTGATTTAGGAGAAAAGGCGATTATGCAAAGCATTGAGTCATCCGTGAAGGTCGTTCGCCCATCTGGTGCGATTACCGCGTCCAGCGCAGATACGTTTACCCAAGAGCTGGTCTCTGCGATGTCCTGTGAGACTGCTCAAGAGCTGCTCGTAGACATGAGCGAGGTCGAATCATTGGACAGCGCTGGGCTGATCTCTCTCATGAGCGCTCTTAAAACGGCTCAGTCCCTCAGCAAGCGACTGAGTTTGTATTCGGTACCGCCTTCGGTTCGGATTGTATTTGAGCTCACCCAGCTAGATAGAGTTTTTAACGTGACCGAGCAGCTGCCAGTGGCTGAGCCCATCGCAGCGTAGTCTCAATTTTTTTGATTCTGATTAATTGAGTCAATTCAGTTCTTGTGCTAGGCAAAATTCACTAAATCTTTCAAAAGGCTCTGTCAAAATTGACAGAGCCTTTTTTATGTTCCTATTACCCAGATTAACCGCCTGCGTTAGGGCTATCCGCTATAGTTAAGGTTTGATGAAAGGGTCTCCCTAGACTTTAACTAATCGAGGGCGTTAAGTTTTGGCAATTGCGGTTGAAAACCTGATTACGACTGAGATTGCTCGGCCTGCTCGCTATTTGGGCAACGAGTTAGGCGCGGTTCATAAACCCTGGGATACGGCCCAGATTCGCTGGGTACTCACATATCCTGAAATTTATGAGGTTGGGGCATCTAACTTGGGGCATATCATTCTCTACAGCATTCTCAATGCCCAGCCCAGGCAGCTGTGCGATCGCGCCTATCTGCCTGCCCCTGACCTAGCCCAAAAGCTAACCACCAGCGACACCCCCCTCTTCGCCGTCGAATCTCGACGATCGCTCACCGAGTTCGACATTCTAGGCTTTAGCCTCAGCTACGAGCTTGGGGCCACCAATATCCTCGAGATGCTGCGTCTCGCTGGCATCCCCCTGACCTGGCAAGACCGCCAAAACCCAGCGCCCTGGCAAGTCAACACCGGCAGCTGGCCGATCATTTTTGCCGGGGGGCAGACAGCCACCTCGAACCCAGAGCCCTATGCTGACTTTTTTGACTTCATTGCCCTCGGCGATGGCGAAGAGCTGCTGCCTGAGATTGGTCTGGTCTTAGAAGAAGGCAAAGCCGCTGGGATATCTCGCACAGAGTTACTCCTCGATCTGGCTCAGATTCCGGGGGTCTATGTGCCCCAATTTTACGACATGGCACCGGATGGGTCTATCCATCCCAATCGACCGGATGTCCCCCCTCGAGTGCTTAGACGAGTCGCCACCCCAATGCCGGACTATTCCATCGGACTCGTCCCCCATGTAGAAACTGTCCACGACCGCCTCACCGTGGAGATTCGTCGCGGTTGCACCCGTGGGTGTCGGTTTTGCCAACCTGGCATGCTCACCCGCCCCGCCCGTGACGTTGAGCCCGATCAAGTCATTGATGCCATCGAACGAGGCATGAGAGCAACCGGCTAC
>JBCDDJ010000004.1:0-42612 GCA_039180385.1 Cyanobacteria bacterium P01_G01_bin.38
CAAGGCAGGCGATTCAATAAATAGCTATGAGCTATGTAGAGAGAGCAATCCACCATCAGATCACTTCGTTTGTATTACACCAAGACTTAGTCGTCTCAATGTGGAATGTACCTTTTCGGGGGGATATGCAAATAACCCCTTAAAGGACTTTGAACTGCATCGCTGCTCAGTGATCTTTTGAAACCTGAGGGTTCTCGTTTCAGCTGCTGGGAGCCTTTTTCATGCATAATCGGCAGGTTGAGATATCAATGGGTGCCCTCAGTCTCATCGCTGGGGGCGTTTCTAGGACAAGCTGGTACAGGCAAGTGAGATCCGCTCTATCGATCAGGTCTGGGGCAAACTGTGCCCCAACGCACGCCAAAGCCGTGATCTCTCCTGCTGTCGAGCACCCGTGCTCGCCCATAGGATAAAACCATATGAACTTGATATACAGAACCGAAGCCCTGACCACCCCTGGTTGGGGTTTCTTATCTGGGCCAACGGATGAGACAGTGGAACTCGAAACTTAAGCTGCGCCTTTTCGGGAAGTCGTAAAGGTATCTCGATGCGATAGATGAGCGCTGCCTGGGCCATGACCTGACACCTCACCCAGATCAAAGCAGGGAGGTATCCGAGACAATGATGCCCCCTCCCAGGTCAGCTTTTCGGGGCAATAGGACGCGCTCAAATTCCGCTTCACGTTTGAGCATTTCAAAGCTATTGCGCCTGGGTCGATACGCCTCAAGGCGGCGAGACGCTGACCGCAGGGTCGGTCGCGGCTGAACTTGCTGATGCAGTATCACTTGAGTCCTGGCCATCACCAAAGCATGCTCCTAACGATTCATCCTTCTGAACCTTGATAGCACGTTTTCAGATAGGTCGAATCCCTCGCTGGGTTTCCAGTCTTCCGAGTTGGGCTTGAGCCGAACCATCGCCCAGAGTGACCCTCATCACCCCTGCCACTCAGCCTTTCTCAGAAACCCCTTAAGCCGTCTTCAGTTTGCGATCAGGGCCAGCTCAGCCCACTCCGGCATTCTTATAAACATTGAAGCGAAACCACTGATTTTCAAGGAGCTACATCATGAAACGCTATTTCTTTACCGTGATCGCACTCACCCTCGCTACCGCTGCGATTGCTCCCGTTGCCAACGCTGCTGAATTTGAACCCACCACACTCCAGCAACGCCGCTACGAAATCCTTGACCGGGGCAGCAAAGATGGCAGCAAGCTACAGGAAACCCGCTACGAAGTCCTCGACAACACTAGCTCTAAAGCCATTACAGATATCCAATCCGCTCGTTTGGAGCACCTGGATACTCAGACCAAAGCCGTTGAGAATCTTCAGTCTGCTCGCTTAGAGGCCCTCGATGCTCGCACCAAGGCGATCGACAACATCCAGTCGGCCCGGCTAGAGCATCTCGACACCCAGTCCAAAGCCGTTGAGGATATTCAGGCCACTCGTCTCGATGCGCTGGATGCCCGCACCAAACGTCAAGCATCTACCCCTGACGAAATCTCTGAGGATGCTACGTTCCATGATCTGGTTCGGTTTAATCGCCGCGCTCGCAACAAAGCTCAGTAAAAACGGCTTCCTCAGACGCTATCCAGTTTGGGTACTGAACAAGACTCCTGTGGTTCGAGCTTCATCCGTCAGTACCCTTTTCCACCAGCTAAGCGTGTTCCCACCCCAAACCAGCCTGTTTGCGTCACCCTGCTTTGAGGATGACGCAAACAGGCTCTCAGATCGGGGCGACGGCAGCTGGCTGAATGGCAGCTGAAAGTAGCACTTAACTGAAAGATAAACTTTAGTATCATGCGAAGACATTCGCTGACAACAGGAGTACTCTAATAACTAAGAGGTGAATAAATATTCCCTCATTCCGAATGGTTCAGTCCACGTTAAAGAGGAGGTTCCTTATCGATTTAACGTCTGAGTCTATCGCTTCAAAATCAGCAGCACTCTGCTTAGTTGTTGATATTTCCTCTACTCGTATCTAAGAGAGCCCTGTGATAGATACCTAGGAACGCAACAAGCTTAAACGACGGTATCGAAACATCTCTAGACAGAATCACCTATTTGAGGAAGTCCCTCATCTACTGGCCTGAGTGCTGCAAACGGTTTATTTAGTTTCGATTTTCGAATCAGTCAATCATAGAAAACACCCTGATTCTACCTTCAGATATTGGGGTGTTTTCTGTTGTTACTATTAGGCATCAATCAACACGAGTAGTCGCCTTCTGGGTGTAGCAAAAAAGGCGTCCTAGCCAACGTTTTTTTAATTTTCATCACTGGCTAACAATGCCTCGCTTTGTTGCCGATCGTCCCATAGCTTCAGTCTACCCGTTAACCGTCAGAGCCCTGGCCCCATCGTCACTGATCCAGGGCTCTGGCATATCAAGCTTGGGTACCCATCAGACTCCTTCGGTTTTGGGCTTCATTCATGGGTACCCTTTCCCCCAAAAACCTGGTCTTCATCCAGAAGCCGACTCTATGACCAGAAGTTGCAATTACAACTTAAAGAGAAACCTGAAGAAGGGTTTAAGGGAAATAATCCTCAGCAGTTCTTTCAGAACCAACATCAGACAGACGATCCTGTATTAAAAACTTGAGCGTTTGTTCGTCTAGCATGCCTGCTTTTCTCGAATCTTGCCCCATATTAAGGCCGTGCTCTGACTGATACCGCGCAACTTGCGAACGTACATTAGCACGTTGTTGAGTCAACTCATAAGATGAGTTAACTGAATTAAGCAACGTTTGTATTTGTTGGCATGCTAAATCTTTCAAGGCATCACTGGATGGAGTTGCGCAATCTATAGTCCCATCAGTAGCTCCTATTCTTCTGAGCGCATAGGGTAGAAATGACATTGCTGCTGCAGGGTTCATTGCAATGTCTTCATTCATTTCTAACAGTCTGCTCTCAAGCTCTCGAATTCTAGATTCTTGCTCTTTAATCGTTTGGTCTTTCTCTTGAACCTCGGCCTCCAGCATTGAGATTTTATCTTCGAGAGAGCTTATCTCTGAAGGATTAGAAGATGTGGCTACAGATTGATTCGGAACTATTTTGTCCCAGTTTGCAATCAGGGCAACGCCTACTGTACCGGCTAATGTACCAATGAGACCGATAACAGCAAGCTGTACTTGAATCTTTGAAGGTTCTTTATCTGATTTTTGAGGCTTGATATCCATATATTCGAGAATAATGAAGCAGTTTTTAGCATGATCACTAAGTGCTCGATACACTCATAGTCGTCCAGTTTCTGCCGTTCATCGACACTCAATCCACCTTCCCACTCGCAGATCAGCAAATACCTCAGCCGGTCTTGCATTGCTCCAGCTAGGACAGAATGATGTAGCTTCATCAGGGACAGGTTGGCTCGCGAGAAAATCAAGAACAAGCGATGACTTGCACCAATGACGCAGGGGGTTGGAGGCCCCGACGCAATAGCTGATGGGGCAGACTCGTCCTCCACCGAATCAATCCCTGGAAATAACCTACGGGACATGTCTATTTGATGGAATCTTTATCTATCCGGAGCTAGTTTGCCAGATAGTCCTAGTTGAATACCCTAGAGCCATCTGGCGTTCATTCTATCTGGGTTTGGCAGGCAGTAGTGGACAGCTCTCCAGTCTGCAATCTAGGTTTACATAGCCTCTATCCGTATAGGCTTGAGCCGAGCCGAGCGTTATCGCTCAAAGTCAAACCCACGACTGCGCTGCTGTGCCTGCTCCAATCGCCTGACTTCAGCAGTGATCAGACGCTCTACATACTGAGCTGCTACCGGCTGTCCTTGGGACTGCTTCAACCCCTGAGCCGTATCGCCTCGGGCAACCACATACGCCGCATGAACCACATCCTCATGGCTCAATCTCTTCTGGCCAGGTTGAGCCCGTAGCCGGTCAGCCAACACTTGCTGCACAATCAGCCGGTCTCGCTGCCTCGGATCATGTGCCCCCAGCTTCGTTTCATACCGTTCATACAGCTGGCGATACCGACGTTTCGAAGCTGCTCGTCTCAATCGCTCTCGCTGTTGCTCAACTGCTGTTGCAAGCTGTCGAGAAACTGTTTGAATTGTTGGGTCTGGTGCGTATCGAGTTGTTGCACCTGGGCGATCAGTGCCGTCAAGGCTTGCTGTGAAACGCGCTGTGCTGAGATCGAGGCGGCGAGCTGCGACTTCAGCTCGGCGATTTCGGCGTAGAGGGGTTGCAAGCTGGCTTGCAAGGCGCTCTCCAATGCGCCTGCCGTCATCTCGATGGTCAACGGTTGGGGTGGGGTCTGGGGTTTTCGAGGTCGGGGCATGGGGGGTCACCACTTGAAACAGGGGTAGATAGTCACTGGCGTTTTCTTTAGCTTTTGAGCGCTGGGCCGTGCGGGTCAGCTCGGCTTTGCTGGGGGTGTAAAGGCTCAAGTAGCGTTTGGCACGGGAGACAGCGACATAAAAGGCTTCGCGGTTCAGGGTCGAGTCGGCAGCCACCAGCACCCGGTCGGCGGTCTTGCCCTGGCTGCTGTAGGTGGTGCTCACTAGGGCATAGTCCACATATTGTTTGCCGGTGAGGTCCAGGGGTCTAGTTTCGCCGTCGCGGCTCGTAATGTGGGCCAGGCCCTGGGCATCGATGGCGGTCACGGTGAAGCCCTGGCCATTACGCACCCCCAGGTCGCGGTCGTTGCGGGTCCAGCGCAGCTGATCGCCGGGGGCGATCGCAAGTCTTTGCACTCGATAGGCGGTTTTCTTGGCGCAGTGGGCCGGGTTTAGGGTCAGGGTCTTTCCGGTGGGGTTTTCCAACGTCAGTTGGTTCTGGGCCACATCCAGGGCGGTGACGGTGTATTGCTGATGGCGTTCCAGGCCGTGGCGGCGATAGTCCTTCACCGGCACAATCACATCACCGACTTCATAGTGGCGGACGTACTTGGCCTGGGCGGTGGTCAGGTCTTTAGGGCGTAAGGATTGGAGGGTAAAGCGGTCTTCCCCCAGGCTGCCTTCGGCTTGCAAGGCGGTGCGCAGCTGGCCAATTAGGGCTAGGCGCTCGGCATTGGTGCCGCTCAAGATCAGGGTTTGCTGTCGTTGGGTCGGGGTCAGGTTCAGGTAGTCCTGGGTGATTTGGGTGAACCGTTCGGCGGGGGCCACTTCGTGAATCAGACCGACGTCGTCAAGCTGTTGGATGCCTTCCTCCAGCTGCCCCTGGGCAATCTGGTTCACGGCAGTTTTGAGAGCTTCGGTTTGCTGACGGCGGGATTCGCTCAGGTAGGCGGTCTGGATGCCTGCGGCTTGTAATGACTTGAAAGGGTTCCCGGCTTCGACGGCGGAGAGTTGGCGAATGTCGCCCACCAGAATCACGCGGGCCTGGTTAGCCTTGGCGCGTTGCAGCAGAGCATGGGCGTCTTTGGCACTCAGCAGACCGGCTTCATCGACAATCCAAATTTCGTTGCCCTGGGATGGTTTATCGGGGGCATCGGTGGGGGTATGGAGCAGACGGGCCACGGTTTCGCTGGGGATACCGGCTTCTCGACTGAGTACACTGGCGGCCTGGGCGCTGGGGGCATAGCCCTTGATGGTGTAGCCATGGGCCTCGGCCAGCGCGGCGTAAAGTTTGAGACTGTAGGTCTTCCCAGCACCGGCTACCCCCTGCCACGCGATCACCCGATCTGAGGTGGTGGCAGATAGCTCAATGGCCTGCCGTTGGCCTCGGGTGAAGGTGGGGTTTTCTTCCAAGCAATCAGTCACTTGCTCAGCCGTTGAGATCGCCCTCACCTGACCCTGGCCGTCCTGCATTATTCGAATCGTATCCACCTCCCGATCGATCGCGGTTTGGGTAGTGTATTGATGGGCATCGGTATCCACTTCGATCAGCTCGGAGTGGTGCTCAATTGCCTGAGTGAGATCGGCAAAACATTGCTCTCCCAGGCTATGTTCCAGGGCAAAGCGTTCGGCCTTAGCGCGACGGAAAACGCTCTCCCGTTCAGCGGCATGGTGGATGCCAGAATCAGCTGAGATTGCCGCCCGTTTTTGGCTAGCTTGGCTCAGGTCAACTTCAACGTTTTGTACCTGCGGCAGGGTGAGCCCTTGTTCCCGAATCGTGTGTGCCCAACCGTCCAATAACACCTCTCGGGGCAGGGTCGTTTTGCGGCGGCGGGTATCCAGGGTGGCCTGCTTTTTTTGACTGCGGTGGAGGGGGGCTCCTCCGGCATCGGCCAGGGACGCTTCCCACTGTTCCAGATAGGCTTCGATTTGCTGGGTGCGGGTGGAAAAGGTGTCGAGTAATTCCGGTTCATACCCCTTCAGTTCAAACTGACCGTTGGGCAGCGTTTCGATTTCATACCCGTGCTGACGCAGTTGAAAGGCCAGCTCATTTTGGTAGATCTCCCCCAGCAGTTTTTGGTTGGCCAGAATGGCATCGTTGCTCAGGCTGCGCCAGTGGCCATCTTCCATCTGGGTGGCATTGATGATGACGCAGTGACTGTGCAATTGCGGGTCTTGTTCACGGCTGGTTTCGTGGCGAAAAACGGCGGCGACAAGATTGCCGGTGGTTACCCGTTCCCGTTCGCCTTGGGGTCGGCGGACTCGGGTTTGGGCATAGCGGTCTTCCAAAATGGAAAGGGACGTTTTGACAGCCTGGGTGTGGGCTGAGAGTACCCGCCGATCGCCTTGAATCAGGGCAGCAATGGACACGCTTTTGGGGGCAGAAAAGGTGCAGTCGGTGGCGGCGCGATGGTGCTCTGGATCGATCTTCCGGGCGTGCAGGGATTGACCATCCGGGGCCTGGCCGTGCAGCAGCGATTGGAAGGTGGTTTGATCAAAGTCGCCGGTCAGACCGAGGGCAACGGCTCCTTTGCCGTACCATTGGGCATTTAAATCCGGCGCTCCTTGGGGGTCGCTATCGACCTCCAGGTCGCGGGTATAGTAGTCGTCCTTTTCGTAGTAGTTTTCGGCCTGGGCCGCTGACACATTGGCGATGGACAGCATGGCGCATTTCGGGCGAAACGGCGATCTCAGGCGTTTTGGGGGTTTTGGATCGTTAAACCCCTTGGCCTGACTGGGTTGAGGACGGTTTTTCAGGAATGGGCCTGCCCAAAGTGGGCGTATTGTCTGAATCTCCGCGTAGCCCTCATCAGCTTCTCTCCTGAGAGGCCTGAACCACTCCTATGAGGGCGTAGCTCGCACCACCATAGAGTCTCAATAGAGGCAATCCAGCACACCGCTGCACCAAAATGGCATCGCCTGCTGATTGGGATATCCCTATAGGATGTCTGCTTTGAGGCTGGCTGGTGCTGATCAAGCTCTACTGAGACTCTGCTGAAACTCTATTGAGACTCTATTGAGACTCTATTGAAACTCCCCATTTCACCCGCCATGCCCTTGCTTTCGCCGCCCTTGTTTGAAACCATCCCTTGCCCTGATGCAATTGTCTGCAAATGGCTGGTCAAACTATCGTCACTACTGCATTCGGTCATCATGGCCAGATCTATTCGGACTACAGACCTGGCATCTCGCAGGTACAGGCCACGGCATCTAACACAGCTGTCCAAGATTCAAGCTCGGATGGACAAAACTCACACGACCAACCCCGATCTCTTTCTAAAGTTTTCCGGTACATCTGATCTCCTGTGCTAGCGTATTTTTGATGTCACATCACACCCTGAAAACGTCACCTCAGGGGGCCTACCAATTCATGTTCGCAACCCATCGAATCAGGGATTGGCTATGGCAGATTTATTTCTCGTCGTCGATACCGGCGGCAGCCAAACAAAAATTATCTATCAGCGCTCTAACGCTGACTCTCCCCACTATCTATTCATGCCCCCTGAGGTAGAGCGCATCTCACCTCAGCAGCTACAGCTCTATCAAGAACGGCTCGGCTGGCTCGGGGCTCCAGCTCCTCAGCAGCAGGCCTGGCTCACCGTCAACGATGAGGTCTGGGTGGTAGGGGCCTTTGCCAATGAATTCGACCCTCAAAATCGGTTGCATGAAAAGAAGTACGAGAACGCCCTCTACAAGGTGCTCGCCACTATCGGCGTCTTGGTGCAAAAGCTCAACCTGCCTTCACCCAAGCTGACCATCCAACTTGGCATTCTCTTGCCCTGGCAGGAGTTCAATGACCAAAAATCTTTTCAAGGCCAGCTGCGCTCCATGCTCGCCAACTTTCAGTTTCGCAACCTCAAGCTCAAGGTCAAGCTGGAGGCCTTTATCTGTCGCCCGGAAGGCGGCGGTCTAGCCGCGACCCGGATGCGCCAGCAGGGAATCGATTGGTTTCAACAACAGCGCTTGGTCGTGCTGCTCTTCGGCCATCGCAATACCTCCGCCCTTTACTTTGAACACGGACAGTTCAAGCACGGCGATAGCCCCCTCTATGGCTTCTCGCAGATGGTCAATTTGGTCCTCGAGCGCTGTAGCTTGCTCGATTCGCACGCCCTCCTGATGGCACTGGTTAAAACCATGAGTCACGCGAAATCTCAACATATTGCAACGTCAAAAGAGTTCTACGGGGCTTCCATGAAGCTGAGCTATCCCCGCTGGAGCGGCGAAGAACAGATCAAGGCGTTGGCCACTGCCCGCACTCAGACGTTACGGGACACCGAAATCAAGGCCATTGCTCAGGCGATCGAAACCGCCCTCGATCTCTACTGGCAAAAGCTCGAAACATGGCTCAATCGAGTCGTGCCACGGCCCCTCGATGAGGCCATTATCTCAGGCGGGGCCGCGCTGTTTTTGAAGCCCAAGCTCGAAGCTTATTTTTCTGATCACCGACGCCGCCGGTCGTTCTACTGCAGGGTGGCCTGGGATGCCAATTTGGAGGAGCCGCTCCAAAAGGCATTTCGGCCTGGCTTGAGTGGCTCCTGGGAGGAGGCCGCTCGCCTGGCGGATGCCTACGGTCTCTTTGACCAATTGCTCTTCACCGCAGCGGAGGGGGCAAAGGCATGACCACCGCAGATAGACGATCTTTCAGACTGCGACTCCAGCCCTATGAGGGTTCCTTAATGGCTGAGGTGGTGGATTACCTCAATGGGCTGGAACGCCAGGTCGCTCAGCGCAGATTAGAAGACGCCCTGATTATGTGTTTTCTCGCTCAGGCCAGACTCTACAGCGAGCAGCAGACCCCCGAAGCACGGCGGCGCACCTGTCTGGAATGCTGTGATTCCCTCGATAAGCACGCCAGCCATCTACGGCAGCTGGTGGGGGTCGAGCCGCCTTGGTTTCATTCATCCATAGGGGCATTCATGTCAGGGGCAGGCGCGGCCCAGAGAACAACCGCTGGGGCTGCTGAACCTGAGACAACAACACCATCCGCTGAGGTGGACCCGGCAGACGCCGAACCGCCAACGGGCAACGTTAATCCGCCTGTTCCCAAGCCGCAGCTTCAGGGAGAGGCGACGGCGGCTCAGGTGAATGCACTGTTTGGAGATTGACGCTTTAACCATCACAGCCGCAGTGCTGTGTTTGCTATCGCTCGCAACCGGCAGGAAACCCGATGCTATCGATTGCCAATGTGTCTGCTGCTCAGGCAGCGACTTACTACCAAAAAGATGATTACTATACCCAGGGCACCCAACCGGATGCGCAGGCGACGGCCTATTGGTTTGGCAAAGGGGCAACCACGCTGGGGTTGTCAGGCCCAGTTGATACCGCCACCTTTCAAACGCTGTTAGAGGGACACGGGCCAGATGGGCAAGCCCTCCTGGCCGGGCGCATCGATCCCAAAACCCATCGGGCGGGCACCGACTTTACCTTCTCTGCTCCCAAAAGTGTCTCGATTGCGGCCCTTGTTCAGGGAGACACTCGGGTACTCGAAGCCCATCGACAGGCGGTGGCGGTGGCGCTGAGGGTCTTGGAGAAACGCTATGCCCAGACGCGGGTCAGACGGAGTCGCGGCAAACGAGAACACATCTCCACCCGCAATCTCGTGGCGGCGGTCTTTCGCCATGAGACCAGCCGAGAGCAGGATCCTCAATTGCACAGTCACTGCGTGGTCATCAATACCACTCAAATCACCGATGGCTTCTGGCGCAGTTTTAGCAATGATGCGGCCCTGGCCCATCAGAAGCTTCTGGGGGAAATTTATCAGAACGAACTGGGGTTTCTGCTGCGCCAGCAGGGCTATGAATTAGAGTGTCGGCCCAACGGTCAGTTTGAACTCAAGGGCTATGCACCCGATCTATTAGGCAGTTTTTCGACCCGTACCCAACAGATTGAGGCTTACCTTAAGCAGTGGGAGACGGCGCTCGCTGACGCTGGGGGGAAACCGCTCCATGCCAGTCAGCGCCAGCAGGCAACGTTGGACACTCGCAAGCGCAAACGGGAGGTGCCCAGGGAGCTACTTTTAGAAGGCTGGGCGCAGACGATTCGAGACCGGGGGTTGACGCTGCCGGGGGTGCCCACGGCCAGAGAAATTCCAGGGGTATTCGCCCATAAAGCGGCGGCGATCGCCCTCGGCAATGGCATTGACCATGCAGCGGAACGCGAAAGTGTCTTCCGGCAGGCCCAGGTAGAGCGGTTTGCCCTGGAGCATGCCCTGGGGCAGCAATCCTTTGAGAACCTCCAGCGGGCCATCGAGACCCATGAATCCCTAATCCCCGTCGATGGAAAACCTTACTGCTACACCACACAGACGGCGATCGAGCGCGAACGGGACACGATTCGCCGCGTGCAGCGTGGGCAGGGGCAGGTGAATCCCATAGCAGACCATGAACAGGTCACCAGCTATTTGGACACAGAGACTTCTCTCACGACTGGCCAACAACAAGCCATTATGATCTCGGCCACCACGTCCGATCAGGTGATCGCATGGCAAGGGGTGGCCGGGGCCGGGAAGACCTACAGCTTAAATCTGTTGGCAGCGTTGGCACATGACAATGGCTACACGGTCAAGGGCTTTGCCCCCAGTGCCCAGGCCGCCAGCGTGCTTTCGCGGGAGGCGAGGATTCCGGCTGAAACGGTGGCGCGGTTGTTGCATTCGCCCCAGCGTGTGCATCCCAGCGATCATGAGATTTGGATTGTCGATGAGGCCGGGCTGCTCAGTGCCAAAGATGCCTATGCCCTGCTGCAGCGGGCCGAAGCGGAACGGGCACGGGTGATTCTGGTGGGGGATGTGCGCCAGCTCTCGGCGGTGGAGGCGGGCAATCCTTTCCGGGCTCTGCAGGCAGCGGGCATTCAGACGGCCCACCTGGTGGAGTCACGGCGGCAGCAAACCACAGCCCTCAAAACTGCGGTTGATCTGATCGCCAAAGGGGACATGGTCCAGGGGCTAGCGGCCCTCGAGACGGCGGGCATGATTCGAGAGGTCGCGGCGGACGAACGGGTACAAACCCTGGTGGAGGACTATCTGGCCCTTTCCCCCGATGAGCAGCAGCGGACATTACTGCTGAGTGGGACGAATGCTGAGCGCCTGGCGGTGACCGCCCAGCTGCGTGAAGCCTTTCAATCAACTGGGCGGTTGGGGGCGGATAGGTTCACGCTCCAGTCCTTGCGGACCAAAGACCTCACCTCGGCCCAGGCAAAATATGCCAGTCACTATGCCATCGGCGATGTGATCGTCCCGCAGAAGCACTACCCTCGCTGGGGCCTCCAGCGGCAGCAGCACTATACCGTTATCGGCATTGAGGCAGCCCATAATCGACTGGTACTCCAAAGTGACAATGGCGAGACGACGGCGTTTAACCCTCGTAATGCAACCAGGAAGTCTTGCTATACGAGACAATCGCTGGCGATCTCAACCGGCGATCTGCTGCGCTGGACGCGAAATGACCGCGTCCTTGGTGTCCGCAATGGCCAGCAGTTTACCGTCGAGGCCATTGATGGGACGGGTCAAGCAGTTGTTCGGGACCAGGCGGGGAAAGCTATCAGCCTAGCTCTCTCTGGACAGCAGTTTATGGACTATGCCTGGGTCAGTACCACCTTTAGCAGTCAGGGAAAGACGGCAGACCGGGTGCTGGTGGCGGCGGATGCCACGCTCAATCAGGAGACCTTCTATGTGGCAGTCTCCCGTGCTAGAAAACATCTCACCCTTTATACCGACGACCCGGCGACCCTGGTCAAGCGGGTACAGCGCTCAGCCACCAACCTCAATGTCAGTGATTTTTTGCCGTTATTCCAGAGGATAACCACCCATGCCCAGACCCAGAAAGAAACGGGCCGCGCCCACACCGACGACCACAACCACTATCGAGATATCGGCAGGCGTCTTGGAGAGCGCATTGCAAGCCGCATTGCAGCCCCTCTACGACGAGATCTCAACCCTGAAACAGCAGTTAAGCAGCTCACTCAAGACCCAGACTTACTTGAAACAGCAACTCTACGAAGCGATTTCAGCTCAATCCGAAGTCCGGCAGGGGATGCTCGACATCCAGGTCCAGATAAAGCATCTCAAGGTCTTTCAACAGACTCAATTCGAGCAATTTCTCAGCAGCTTGCTGCAGCAATTAGACAGCGACGGGAACGCGCCCTAAAGCGGCGATATCGAAAGCTTTATGAGCGCTACAGGGCACAGCTAAAGGGGTATGATCCGAAGACTCAAGACCGCATCGTCGTTCGTCAGGCTTTAATGGCGCGGCTACAGCGCGGAGGGCCGCGACAGTTGGACCATGACGATCTCGTACATGCAGCAAAAGTGGTTGCTCAGGGTGAGACGGCCCAGACGCTCAAGCAGCGGCACGGGAAAGCTGTGGCGATCGACTATGTGCATCAGCTCATCCAAAACATTGCTGAGCAGCTACAACCCAGACAGGGGCCACAGCAGCAAAGACACCGCGACATTGAACTGGAGCGGTAAGAGTTGCTCAGCAATCCATCACCGCCTCGACCAGCCTGCTCCAGGCGGTCCACAGCGAGCAAACCCAGCTCAACCAAAAGCTCGACCGCTTCGAGAGCAACATCCGCAGTACTCAACCGAACTTCCAACGTAGGACCCAGGATTGGAACTTTAGCACAACGGCCTGCGCAGCCATGTGCGGACTCGTCCTAGCAGGTGCAGTGGCTCCTGGAAAAGGCGAATCGCTTGGACTGTCGGCTCGGGATCAAAGCACCAGAAAGTCCTTAATTTCAAAACCTTTAGGAATAAAGTCTAGGGGTTGTTGGACCCATAAACTTAGGAGACATCCTAGAAATCTGACAAAACAGTCCGACAGCTGATCAATTTGACACGGAAGAGTTGGACTCTCCGCACCAGTCTCACATCCTGCTGCTTCAATCAAGCCAATAAACCGAGCTTCTTGCCGTTGTCTCGCGCAAGACGAATGAGATTCTGACGCTCTGTTCGCTCGATGCCAAACCAATTACAAACAGTCGTGATCACCTTCGAATGCAATGCGATGACTTTTCCACGCATCTGATTGAATTCACGTTTACCAAACTGGTTGCGAAGCAAAATTACTAGCGGTGCAAACATGAGAGGCTCCTTCTTGAAAAGTTCGCTGAGCTGTTATCTGACGGAGTCTTGGAAGAGGTAACCAGTCATAACGCTCTGCGGTTATGTAACTAATAGTAACATAATGTAAATATTTTGTTACATTACTTGCATTTCTTTTTCTTATGTGAGTTATCACAAGCCCCGCTCCATGGCTGGTGATGTTGGGGCAGATCGGAGCCACTTCCCTTGCTATTGACTGACTGCTGACACATTGAAGGTCACAGGAACCTCAGACAGATAACGTTCAGTAATGGATAGTATTAAAAATCGTTTTGTCAAGTATTTTTACATTTTGTAATATTTGCGTTACATTGGTTTACATAACACACGAGGAATCAAAAGCATGTACACCACCACTGATGAAACCGGTCGCCTCAATAACTACGCGGTTGAGCCTAAGATGTACTTCGCCACCTTCCCCTCCCCTGAACAGCAGCAACGTTACTTACTCCAAGGCGGCTTAGCAGCTCTCTTGATCACCTCTGTGATGCTGATCGCCGTCTCTGTCAGCTAGTGAGTCAGCCTTCGGGCCAATCTGTTTCATTGTTTGGAGGACAAACTTAATGTTTACTATCTTGATTTCAGTCATTCTGGTCGGGTGGGTAGCGGCGGCTGTCATTGGCACCCAGGCTTACTTCCGCGGTGAGCAGACCAAGCCCATTCATGAGCGCAACTGGCGTTCTGATTCTTTTGAACGTTTAGCTCAAGCCGTCACTGGACAAGCAACAGACTTTGCTGAGCGCGTTCCTGGGTACAGTGGCGATGCTTACTCTAGTGGCTTGTTGACTAACCAGTAATTGTTCACTTCAAGTCAACCCATGAGGGGCTTCCTATGATAGGAAGCCCCTTTTAGCATTTCAAGGGACTCACTTGGATAGAGCAGAAATAGGACTCTGAATTTACCGGTATCCAAGCTGTTCGTGAGACTTTCCCTGCGTTGAGGGCAAGGTACAGCCACCCTGCACAATGACCTCAGACCTTTTGTCAGGGGGCGAAACTAAGCAATGAAGTCTCTATACTGTCGATATGACCTCCCCTGATTCAGGCTCTCCATCCCCTATATGGAACTCGCTGCCGGATGATGTCCAAGGTGCCGTCCTGACCTATGTCCGCGAAGCAGAACTGCCCCCCCAATCCGTCATCGAGTTCGTCATTGCTCGATTTCTTGAACTGGATACACCTCTATCGGAAGACAGGGCCATTCCCACTGACGACACTAGCCTTTTAGCGGAGTTGCCACCCAGTCTACAGACCCGGATGAAGCAATATGCCAGCGAGATTGAAGTCCCTCCCGAATTCGTCATAGAACTTGCGATCGCTCACTTTCTCGATCCAGACTCTGTCACCTTTGATGATTGTCGGGTTAGAGTTCAGAGCGACCTCGTCGAATGGCTCAAACAACTCCACAAAAATCAGGCGGCCACAGCCTCTTAGGATAGACACCGAAGATGACATCTCAAGATCCGCTTCAAAACCAGGCTGCACTTGAGCTCATGGCTCGACTGCGCGATCCTAAATGGGCTCTAGAAGCGGCGAGGATAGAAGACGAGGCCAACTGCAACATGAGTGCCGGGCACGACTGGGGTGATTTACTGGGTCAATTCATGGCTGACCCTGACGGGTTTCATCAATACAGCCGGTTGCAAACCTTTGTCCTCAACCAGCTACGTCAGCTATTAACTAATTACGAGCTAGGGGCTCGTTTAGGAGCCGCACATGTTCTGGGTAAAAATCTGTTAATGCAACGGCTACAGCAACCTTCACCTGAAGTGCAGACTCAGCTAAAAACGGTACTCGAAGAAAACTCAGCTAAAGACAGCATTGATGTACCGCTATCGGCAACTGCTCAAGCAACTCTCAACCAGGTGCTCCGCTCTGTGCTGACCCCAGACGATTGGGAAACCATTTCCGCTGCTGCGGCCACCGCCATTCAGCAGCATATCAGGCATACGCTAACTCTGCCTAAAACCGCTTAGTTGCCAATATTAGATCAGTGCAATCTCGTTTGAGTGTTGGCCGGGGGCGAAACTATTCGGCCCTAAAACTGGCATTAGCTGACGTTATTATTCGCGCCACGATCTCACGACCAAGGCCTCGCTTAAGCCTTAACGAGAGTTTCTGTACAGTTACTCAATTAACCCCATGCCTGACTCCAAGGATAGGTCAGAGTTCAATTTTTTTTGAATATTTATAAAATGCGACGGTATGGGCGATATCGCTGAATCTTAAGCTAATGTGCAAACTTTCGCCACATCCAGGTCTGTCGTTTGCTCTTTGGGCAAAACTCAAGGTTTTGGACTGGATGTGGTTTGTGCCATATTGGCAACCTCTGCGCAAGGAGTTGAGATTAAATGTGGGACAAAAGGGGGGGGTAAAAGCACTTGCTCACCTTTCTATTTCATGGAAATCTCTGCTCAAACAGGGGGAACCTTACATGTTACCCAATGCTATTTTCGAGCGAGTCAAGGCGTTCTTAATCCGCATTATCAGGGACGAAGACTTTCGAACTCAGCTCCAAACAGGTGTCGTCGAGCAAACCCAAAAAGTTCTGCAAGACAACGGCTATACCTTCTCCAAAGATGAGTTTGAGTCTGCCACTCTCAAAATCTTAGAACTCAAGGAACAAGATCAGTTCCATGAACTTACGGAGGCAGAACTGGTAGCTGCTGTAGGCGGTTGGCTAGGCCGAGAGCCGATTATCCAGCCCCTTTATGGTGTGATCATTGATCCCCCAAAAGAGGATTATCCCAGGCCCGATCCTAAACCTCGCCCGTGGCCTCGCCCCAAGCCACGGCCACGGCCCCCTGGAATTACCCCGATACGGCCCCCCATTGCGCAACCGCTCTATGGTGTCGTGATCTCATCGCTGGATTAGAGCACTATGTCGTATCATCGAACCAGCTACGCAGTTTGGGAAATTACCCTCAAGTGTAATCTAGCCTGTAGTCATTGTGGGTCGAGGGCCGGGCATACTCGAGAAAAAGAGCTATCCACCGCAGAGGCCTTGGACTTAGTCCAACAGATGGCTGGGGTGGGCATCACCGAAGTGACGTTAATTGGTGGTGAAGCTTTTTTGCGCCCGGACTGGCTACAAATTGCTGAGGCCATTCATCACGCGGGTATGCGATGCACGATGACCACAGGTGGCTATGGCATTACCCTGAGCACTGCTCAAAAAATGAAGCGGTCGGGGATAGCCACGGTGTCGGTATCTATTGATGGTTTAGAAGCCACCCATGATCGACTGCGCGGTCGTCAAGGGGCGTGGCGTTACGCCTTTCAAACGATGGGCCATCTCAAGGAGGTGGGGATTCCGTTTGGTTGTAACACTCAACTTAATCGTCTCTCTGCCCCTCAGTTTCCAAGGATCTATGAGTGTATTCGAGAGGCTGGGGCGCAGGCATGGCAGATCCAACTGACGGTGCCCATGGGGAACGCTGCTGATAACGCGGAGATTCTCTTACAACCCTATGAACTGCTGGATTTGTATCCAATGGTTGCTAAGGTGGCGATGAGGGCCTACAGCGAGGGAGTCCAGGTTCAAGCTGGTAACAACATTGGTTACTATGGCCCCTATGAACGGTTGTTGCGGGGCCGAGGTCAAGGCAACGAATGGACGTTTTGGCAAGGATGTTCTGCCGGGCTTTCAACGCTAGGAATTGAAGCAGACGGGGCCATTAAGGGATGCCCATCCCTGCCGACAGCTGCTTATACGGGTGGGAATATTAGAGAGTCTTCTCTACAAGAGATTGTCAGCCAAACGAATGAGCTACGATTCAACCTAACCGCTGGCTCTCCAGCAGGCACTGATCATCTGTGGGGGTTTTGCAAAACCTGTGAGTTTGCTGAGCTATGCAGGGGGGGCTGTACCTGGACTGCCCACGTCTTTTTTGATCAGCGGGGTAACAATCCTTATTGTCACCATCGTGCCCTTACACAAGCCGCCAATGGCAAACGGGAACGGGTGGTGCCGATTAAACGTGCCCAGGGGCTCCCCTTTGACAATGGCAAATTTGACCTGATCGAGGAGCGCCTGGATGTCCCCTGGATTGCGGATGATCCATTGCACTTTACGGCTGACAGGGTGCAGTGGCCAACCACCTGGCAAGCGGCTCCCGTATTAGCTAATTAGAAGGATGTTAGGCCATGTCTGAACTTGATCGCAGGGCTCCTCATGTACTGCCCTCAACTTATATGACGCTTTCAGAGATTGAAGCGGAGACTGAGGGCACTACTCCCGCATCTGTTCGCGAAACCTTACTGCCCCGGTTTGCTTGGTCTAATCGTTTGACCTATCTGAGAGTTGTGATGCAGGCTAAACAGTGCCTGGATCAGCAAGAAAGAACCTTCTTTTTTTAATTGGAAGGGAGTTTCACGATACTCACTGAACGGGAAATCAAGGGTTTCAGAGTATAACTAGCGGGCGATTCAATCCAATTCATGTCCAAAAAATCAAAGGTATGAACCCACGGAGTAAGCCCCGGCTATTATTCCGCCCCAAGGGGCGGGGAATGAACCCAAAGAGATTCAAAACCGTAGGTTTTTGCGTAGATGCCCCCGCTGGTCTATCAACCCCTATTTAATTTTGGGGAAACCAAACGTGATTATCCACTCTTCCACCTGGATCATTGCCTTCACTATCTTTGATAAACGTATATTTGACCATTATTGCGTCATCAGAACGAACAATGCCTTCAACTTTCATACTGGCCTGACTGTCTATGAAATCTCCTATTCCTGTTAAGTTTTCCCCTTCTAAGGTGGCTATACCTTCCCAAGGCCAAGGGCTTGAAGCTTCCTCAATTCGATAGCGATTCCTATCACCAACACTCTCTAAATAGGTAATTATGATGATCCGATTTCTCTGATTGTCCATCAAGTAGGTGCCTGAAATAGTATCTGATTCCGACTTTGGATCAGATGTAGGCTCAGGAGCTGGATCGGATGTAGGTTCGGGTGTTGGAATTGTTCGAGGCCACGGCAATCCTTCAGTGAAATAGTAAATAAGCACTCCTGATAGAACAGCAGCAACAATACCAGCCAACCATTTGCCCATCTTCTTCGTGTTGCAAACATATGCAGAATTATTTTCTGATATGCGTAATACGCATTTGGGAATAATTTAGGTTTCTTGACACTTCTCGTCACCAGTGCTCGATTGATGCTGCTAATCCAGAGCTTAGAGGGCTCTCATTGCATTTTTACATCTCGGCATACCCAATCAACCAGTATTCCGGGTGCCTGAGGGTTTTCAGCGAAACGGGAGACGGCTTGACGGTATTGGCTATCTGCTGTCGTAGACATTTGGATGCGTTCCCAGTCTGCAGCCAGGTTACTCATCAGGTGTTGTCCAAGGTCTGATCGAAAGGCGGTGGCACTACCACTATGGGCGTCAAGCGCAAAGAACAAGTAATCTCCACTCTCAAGCATGGTCTGTAAAACCGCTTGCACGATCGGATTATTGGGGTTTAGCAAAACGTGATAGGTCTGAAATCCATAGAACTCAAAGCCAAAGTGGATCACCTCGAAGGTGCTGGTGCCATACAGAGAATGGCCGAAACGGAAGCCGATATCTGATACCTCAGGCGGAATGGCAGTTTCAGGGCGTAATGCCAGAAAGCCAGTCTGTCGATGTTCAACTTCAACCATCCCCAGCGCACAGCAGGGGGCATCAGCGGTAATGAACGCCTCAATGAATGAGCGATTAACAGTGAGTGATGGCAGTTTGGGCGAAACTGGGCTCATGGCTATCCCATCAATTTGGCAAAGCCCCCACATCATACCGTAGCCATGGGATCGCAAGTCCACAGATAGAAGTTCCTGAAAGACTTATCCTGTGGGACTCTGAGCTTGACGGTCGCGGATAGAATGCATAGACTCTAATTAGCACCTAATAAAGTTTCTAAAAGAGGCTTCGTCCGTGACGTTTACCTTAGACAACATCCGCTCGCTCACCGACTTCCGTCGTCATACGAAGGATTATGTGGAAAAGTTACGGGAGACGAATTCCCCCTTGGTGCTCACCGTCAATGGTGAAGCCGCCCTGGTTGTCCAGAATGCAGCAGCGTTTCAGGCAATCCAGGACCGACTGCAGCAACTGGAAGCAGAACTCAAGCGATTGAAGTTTGACGCGCTGGCTCAAGACCTCCAAGCAGGCATCGATCAATTAGAGGCGGGGGAGTACACCGCCTACACAGAGGAAACGGCAGCAGCATTAGTCGAACGTATCAAGGCCAAAGGACGTGCTCAGAAAGGCACGCAATAGGCGCAGACAATGAGAGAGTTTCGCTTATCGGCATTAGCCGAGTCTGATCTGACGGCGATCTGGAATTATGCTGGAGACTACAATGAGCTGGTTGCAGATGCGCTGATTGATCGCCTGGTCAAGCGATTTGTGATGCTCTCAACTTTTCAAGAGGCTGGGCGAGAGCGGCCTGAGCTAGGTTCAGGCATCAGGAGCTTCCCGGTCGATCGCTACGTCATCTTTTATCGCATTATTACAGAGGGGATCGAGATCATCCGTGTCTTGCATGGCTCTCGTGACATCGAGCAGGTCTTTGCTGAACAGCCTTCTCAGCCAGCAGAAAACAAAACAACAGAAGAAGAATAGAGCAAGTTTTATTTATGCCTAAGATTAAGCGTGACGACGAGCGAGAACATCGAATCACCATGGAAATTGTGGTGGATGCTTATGGCCCTGAAGAGCAGGCCATGGGCTGGTACTACTACTTGCAAGACACGATGCAGTTTCCATTCACCGCCGTGTGTATGGGTAAGCGGCGCATTTCTCCCTTGAAAGAAGGCGCAACCGTCGAGGTGACAGGGATGGCCCCCGAAGACGAATGCGAGCGAGAAATGTTTGTAGAAATTGACTGGGATGAGGATAAGCTAGCAGTGCCGCTGATTCAGCTAGAGGCCCCGGAAGCAGACGAAGAAACCCAACAAGCGATCGCCGACTGGCATTACTGGGTGAAGCAGGGCTATGAATTCGGCTAGTTTTATTGCTCGCTGGCCAATCGCAGTCCTTGAGCATCGCGCCTTCATTGCGATCACGTATCTCCTCGAATGCTCTCTACCTAAAGAAATAGGCATTAATACTTAGCACAAAAAAACTGGGTTGACAATATTTGTAAACAAACGTTACATTGGCGATCGTAAGGCTAGTGCATAAATGCTGAGTTACCTATGAACATTCGTCCGCAATTACCTCTTGAACAGCAGTTCGAGCTAAAAATCTTCGAGGGACAAGTCCAACAGCTTTCCAGAGAGGAAGCTCAAGCTTTGCTCGTTCAGCTTCGGGAAGCTATGCTGCATCAGACCACCTCGTTTCGTGCAATCCTCAAAGATGCTTGGGGAATTGGAAAAGGTGTTGACCTTACCTCAGAGCTGCTTTCTGAGGGTTAACTCGGATCATTTAGGAGCCCATCATGATACCGCAACTGTTTGAGATTAATTCTCAGTCCAAATCTCAGACGCCCAGCAGTCTGGCGATTATCTTCTTCCTGTTGGGTCTCCCCAATGTCTACAGCATATTACAGCAACGCTCTCAACATAGAGCTTCTTTATCTCAATCGCTCCCATTGAAAGCAATTGGGTTAATCTCAGCTACTTTAGTAGGGACTCTGTCGTTCTTAGTATTTTAATCAGTAAGTTGTTGCCCACTAACTTGTTGTGAAAAATAGTCAGTTTTGAGCCCGGACTGCATTGCCCGGAACGATCAGGCAGCAGCCCAATTTAGGGCTCGTGGGACAACAGGGGGAAAAAGCTGATGCTAAACCCTTTCAGTGCCTCATACATAGCCTTCAAACCGAGTCGTATCCTTAGGGATCATCTTCAACAGAGGATTGATCTCATCAAATTCAGCATCCTCTGGATCAAAGGCTCCCCCCACCCATTCAAGCAGTCGCTCATGTTCTGGATGCTCTGGGTTCTGAATCGCTTCGACAAACTCCTGATAACCCCAAGTTCCCCCACAGTCTTCAGGCGGACAGGCACGCTTAGCCTTAATACAGACGGAATAGTCAATGCCAGCTTCAGGCTCAAGCACCTTCTCGACCAGGATTTCATGCTCCCAAGAATCTCCAAAGTCGTAGAGATAGGAGAACTTAAACTTTTCCCCTGGAATCACTTTGCTCAATTTGACCGGCTGCTCATCCCGCAACCCCATCTCATCAAAGCCTAACTCAGGCATCAGCATCCCGTAGTCCACCCCTTGAATTGAAAAAGAATGAAGGTGGGAATTCGTCCAGCCCATGGAAAACTGAATGACCCAGTGTAAATGCCCCAGCGTGACATCGCTAGGCACCTGCACTCGCCGCCAGATCGGTGGCCGAATGTCCTTCAGCGTGATTTTGAGCTGGTAGATAGACTGAGCCTTTCGAGGAGCCATCTTTAGTCAGTGTGCTTTAGTTGTATACAGAGTATACCGTGAGCTACACTGGCGTATATGACCAGGCTAAAGCCATGTCTCAAACCGAAGTTGTCACCGTCAGACTGACGCCAGAACTCAAAGCCAAACTGGAGGCTTTGGCCGAAAGTACACAGCGTAGCAAGTCCTGGCTGGCAGCTGAAGCGATCGCCCAGTATGTCGAGCAAGAGGCTTGGCAGATCCAGAGCATTGAGGAAGCGGTCGCCCTGGCCAATAGCCCAGAGGCGGAATGGGTTGATGGGGAAGCCGTCGAGGCCTGGCTAGACTCCTGGGGCACTGAAGACGAACAACCTGCCCCATGCGCATAGTCTTTCTATCGCTGGCGGTTAAAGATCTGGCCAGCATTCGAGCTTATATTGCCCAAGATAATCCAGACGCGGCTCGTAGGGTGGCCGCTCGGTTAAAGAAACTGATCCAGGGCCTGGCGGCGATGCCAAATATGGGCAAAGCAGGCCGAGTGTTTGGGACTAGAGAACTGGTCACCCCAAAGATTGGCAAGACTTACTATGTTGTTGTATATCGGGTTAAAGAAAGTCGGTTAGAAGTGTTACGGATCTTGCCAGGGATGCGGGATATTGATCGCATTTTGGAAGACACCTAACTTGCGGAGGCGATCAGCTCAGAATTAGAGTCAGCGTAATTCTGTCAATCTATTTTTTCAAATCAGCAAATAGATTTACGTTTTTTAATCCCTTGATTGCATTTCTTATCAGGTGAGGGTTTGCGATCGCGCCCCATGATTATCCAAGATAAAAAGCACTTATCGTGTATAAAAATTGGGGGAGGGGGTGAGGGTTACGGTGTGTGTCGTTGGCTTGACAGGAAGGGGTAGCGGGTGTTACAGAAGTGCGATCGCGTTGAGAGTGGGGGGCTAGTCGTCTCGCCGGGGCTCTCGGTGCCGGTGCCGGTCGTGGTGGCTCAGACGTCGGAGAAAGCGGGCTGGCGGTTTGTGGAGTTCTTCATTGCCCATCTTGAAAATGGGAATACGCGCAAGGCGTATCGCCGGGCGGTCTATCAATTCCTGGATTGGTGCGATCTGAACGGAGTGCAGGATTTGATGGCGATTCGGTTTACCCATGTGGCCACCTACCGGGAGGTGTTGTTGCGCTCTGGGAAATCAGCGCCCACGGTGAACCAGCACCTGGCGGCGCTGCGGCAGTGTTTCGAGTGGTTGGTTGAAGGCCGGGTGCTCCAGGAGAATCCAGCCAAGTCGGTCAAAGGCCCCAAGCACAAGGTGAAAGAGGGGAAAACCCCGGTGTTGGAACTGGAGGGTTTGCAACAACTGTTTAGCAGCTTTGATACGTCCCAGGTGATCGGCCTCAGAGACCGGGCATTGATTGGGATTATGTTCTTCACCTTTGCTCGGGTTGGGGCCGTGGTGGCGATGAACGTAGAAGACTACTTTGTACAGGGGAAGCGAGCCTTTGTGCGACTCCATGAGAAGGGGGGCAAGTATTTAAAGCGCCCGGTGCATCATCTGCTGGAGGAATACCTGGATCACTATATTGAGGCGGCGGCCAGCCAGTTGGGGGATGGGTGGGAGAAGCAGAGTCCGCTATTTCCCTCAACCCGTGGGCGATCTCGAAAGCTAAGCTCAAATCGGCTCAGTGCCAACAGTGCCTGGTACATGGTGCAGCGGCGGGGGCTGGATGCCCAGATTGAGACCCATATCTGCAACCATTCGTTTCGAGGGTCGGGGATTACCAACTATTTGGAGAATGGGGGCAGTTTGGATATCGCTCAGGAAATGGCGGCTCATGAGGATCCGCGCACGACAAAGCTGTATGACCGGCGCAGGGAAAAGCTTTCTCAAACTGAGATCGAGCGAATTCGGATCTTTTAAACCCATATTACTAAAAGTACCCTGGTGGGTAATATTCATACGAACTTTCTCCCTGTACCTTTTAATAGTGTGTTGAGCCGGTAACCGGGCTTGAGTAGTCATGGAACAGAAAGGAACACTAAAGCTAGAATCATTGATGAATAGTGGTTTCATGCATAGCTTTCAAACTAATTTAGGCTCAATTTAGCTTAGCAGTTAGACATTACTCTAATTGGCACAAGAAATCATAGCGGCATACCAAGGGTTTCAGGCTCCTTTTACCAGAAGGGTTTAATTCGCACCAAAAGCTTATCGCTTATCGTATGTTTTAGTTCCACCACTACTCAAACCTCATCTTTGGGATCAACGAGCTCAATTAGTCATTCAGCCCTGTTTTTTTATGATAAGGGGGACCTATTCCTCCTTTTGCTGAAGCACAGTCTTTTCTAATATCTTTTGCTTTTTGTTGCATAGGCTTTTGTTTTTTTGAGGAGTCATCTTTAATTTAGAAGGGTAAGAGTCCTTTCTCCCCATATAGGCTGACTGAAGATACTGCATAGAAGCCTCAGACTTAAGCGTCATTGCTTGAGTTTATAGATTTCTTTAGCGCTAGTGAACTGGATCGCTAGCTCTCTCCCTTAAATGGGTGCTTGTGCTTGGTCAAAGTCTCAGCTTGTTGAGTTTCTATGCAACGTTTCAATTTCTATGTTCCCGTGAAATACCCCTTAGTGAAGTAATAGGAGTTCAGACATGGATAACCCTGAAGAAAAACGCCCCCTCGAAGCCCAGGAGATTGAGATTACTGTTCCATGTGGAACAAGTGGACAGGTGCGTGTGGTAGAGGCGGATGCGCAGGCAGTGGATGACAGCACTGGTGAGATTCTTGTTCGAGTTAGCCGCAAACGCCAGCCATCCTCGCGCCCGATCCTGGGTGTGATAGTCAAGTAAGCGTCACTCCCGATCCTGTTGTTGTTTGACGAACCAGGATCGGGAGTCATTGTTTGGAATGCTATAGGCCATGGAACCTCATTACACCCCTATCCTTCTTCCTGATACTGTCATGTGTCTTGCGGATGGAGCAGTCGAGATTACGCTGGGTGACCACATCTTTGAGGTGTCTGGCTACAAGCCTAGCTCCCTCCACCATGCACTCTCACTAATGAATGGTTTACTAGATGTCCCAGCAATCGCGGCACTCAGCCAGGTTCCAAAGCTTGTGGTTTCGCAAGTAGTGAAAGAACTTCACGCTGTTGGGGCACTCTCCATACCGTCAAGGAGTCTGCCCGAATACTTTGAACCTCAGCAATTTGCTTTATTGTGCCGAAAACGATTTGCAGTATGGAAAAGACATCTGTTCTCTCATCCACTTTGGATCGGTCTATCAGACGGTACACTTTCTCACGAGGTGTTCGTAGGGTGGGTATTGGAAACATGGTTTTTCATTGACGGCGTGCTTGATCGTCTGCCAATGGCCATCGCTCACACCGAACACCGTGGCATGCGCCAGGTGTTCATGAAGCATTTCGCGGAAGAGTGGGACCATGCTCACTTCTTCACAAGGGCATTAGATCGGCTAGGCATTTCGGCAGCTGATCGAGCTGTAACGCGTTCCTTACCATCTACTAGAGCTATTCAAGATTGGCTACGTAACGCAGCACGGCGAGATCCACTTCGATATGCTGTATGCTCTGGCTTTCTCGAATCCACTGGAAACGACCGCGCTGTGGCGCGCGAGTTCTTTCGCAACATCACAAGTCACTACGACTGCAATGGTAATCATGCGGTACAGCCTCTCGCTGATCACGTCTCTCTGGATGAGGATTATGGTCATGGTCACTCTCTCGACAACGCACTGATTGCCCTAGGCTCTATTCAAAGGACACGAGCATCGGCAGCGCTTCAGTCGGCCTATGGGCTAGTTGAGACTCTTGAGATGTGGTCGACAGATATCCTTACACACTATGGAGTTCCTGGTGCGAAGCCACTCGATGAATGCAACGCATACCGACGGAGGATCCCATGAGTCAGTTGTGGAACCGCCGTCTACTCCTTTCCCCTGGCTGTGTTGTTCGCACTGAACCAGGTCTTCTAACTTTGTGCACCCGCACTGAGGAAATCAATTTAGAGACTTCACACCTCGAATACGTATCAAGATTGTTTAACGGTTTTTACAGGGGAATGCGTCCCATTAATGTTTTCCCAACCCCGATTCCGACCCTTGTTGCACTGATTGAGGAGCTACTAGGAGAACACCTTGTGATGGATATTGATCTCGCAGTGGATACTACCGATCCAGAGGAGGCCACCACTGCGCTTCTTCACGAGGCACGCTTCTGGGCTCGCACGATTTTCGAACACCCCTTCTTCTTAGAGCTGATGGCAGGCAAACTTGGCCCCGCTCGAGTGCTCGGCTGGGGGGTCGAGTTCTTTCACTTCGTCGATGCGGCCAACGAGTATATGCCGCTGGGCGTCGCTCATATCCGGCATGTCCGCTCCGCCCGAAACTTAATCGCCCGTCATTATGTAGAGGAGATGAACCATGGCGGCTTCTTCCTTGATGGCCTTGAACGCTGCGGAGTAGATCATGCCTCCGTTCTTGCGGCACCTCCTCTTCCCCATACCCGAGCTCTCATCCATCATCTTGCAGAGCTGGCGATTGAAGGTGAAGTACCCTATACCGCTATGTTTGCTGTAATGCAACCAGGTCTCCAGCCGCTCTCTGCCGAAAACATTAACGACTTCTACACGCATCTCGCCAAACTTTATCCGTTTGCTATTGGTCTTTTCGAGGGCTTTGAGCAACACGCGCTCCTTGACGTTGACCTCCGGCATGATCAAACAGTGTTTGAGGAAATCTGTCGTGCTCAGAGCGGACTCACAAAGGCTGGACGGAGACGTGCAGCGCTCGCTATGCGTACTGTGTCTGAGAGCTTCGTACAGTTCTTAGAGGGCATTCGAAGGAGCTACCCAGCTAGGGGGCCATTCGTGCCCCGTCGACCCATGGCTATAGAGGCGTGCCTGTGAGTGAAATCCACCCAGTGGCCGACGCGCTGCTGAACACCTATAAGTCCACCCTTGGACACTCTACAGTCCTGCCAGCTCAGGCCACTCTTCTAGCGGGCGGAGCCCCCCACCAAAGTTGGCGCATAAACCCTTTCCCCGTTGTCTTCAGTCGAGCAGAAGGGGCACATAAGTGGGACCTTGCAGGTCGTTGCTACATCGACCTGTGGTCGGGTCATGGTTCACTGATTCTCGGAAATGCTCACCCTGCAGTAGTTACAGCAATCCAAGAACAGGTCAGCCATGGAACGCACCTTGGTGGTGTGCATGCCCTACACTATGCCTGGGCTGAACGCTTGTGTACCCTGGTACCTTCTGCCGAACAGGTTAGATTTACTGCGTCAGGCAGCGAGGGCACACTACTTGCCCTTCGTATAGCCCGTTCTGTTACTGGTCGTTCACGAGTCGTACGGTTGGACGGTCACTTTCATGGATGGCATGATGAAGCATTGGCACATGCCTGCGACCAAACTGATGCTGGACTCAACCCAGGTTGCTGCAATTACGTGACCGTGGTGCCTCCCCTTGAAATTGAACCTGTGAAAGCTGAATTAGAGAAAGGTGATGTTGCAGCTCTAATTCTTGAACCTGGCGGGGGTAGCGCCGGGTGCCTCCCCTGGTCATCTAAACACCTCATCGATCTGCAGCGAGCTTGCGAGCGTTATGGTACTCTACTTATCTTCGACGAGGTTATTAGCGGTTTTCGATATGGATCAGGTGGGGTTCAGGGTCTGAGCGGTGTAATTCCAGATCTCACTGTATTGTCAAAGATTGCTTCTGGGGGCATGCCAGGAGGTGCGGTTGTCGGAAGTGCTGATGTGATGTGCGCATTAGATACTATTTACCGACCTGATGGTACCTGTGGAGCAGTACCCCATACTGGTACCTTTAACGGATTCCCACTCACAGCCGCCGCTGCCTGTACAACATTAGATCTTGTTAAGACAGGTAGGATTCTTGCACAGGTAGAACATGCTACGAGCAAGCTGGTGGCTGGCTTCAATCGCACTGCGGAGGCAGCAGGAATAGATGTTCGAGCCTTCAACCAAAGCAGCATTTTCCACTTAGTCATTGGAACAGTGGAAGATGGGGTCCCTACAGAGCCGTCACCGGGCATGCTGGTTCGGGTAGCCCGCTACGCCTATTCACATGCACTTCTACGAGCAGCGCTGCTCATTGAGGGACTTGATGCTCACGCTACACACGGATGGCTTTCCACCGCGCATACGCCCCCAGTGATCGATGAAGCAATATCACGCTTCGAGAAAGCAATGGTGAGGCTACGAGGAATTCCAAGTCTGGACGCGGAGGTGCCCTTATGACAAGTCCACGCACACTAGCCGAACTCGTAGGTGATGAGTTAAACCGCAGTACTCCGGCCACCTGGCTCGAGGTGAAGAATCCGGCAACTGGCACTACCATCGGGTTAGCACCAGTTGCTACAAAAGAGCGCGTAGAGATAGCGCTCTTGGCGGCGAGGAATGCCTTTGATACGACGCCTTGGCGGCACGAACCCCAACGGCGGGCTGAGCTTCTTCGGCATGTGGCAGAAGCAATTGAGGAGAATCTAGAACCACTTGCACACGCTGAGAGCACTGACACTGGTATGACTCTCAAAATGTGTATGCATGGGCATCTACCTCGGGCGATTGAACATTTCCGATTCTTTGCCGGTGAAACAGAACGCCTCTCAGGTCAAGTCTTTCAGACGGGCGAGGCCTTCGTCCAACTCGTAGAACGTGAGCCAATTGGTGTAGTGGCTGTACTTGCCCCATGGAACGCCCCTCTTGCCGTGGCAAGTATGAATGTAGCCGCTGCCATGGCTGCTGGCAACTGCGTGGTGATCAAGAGCTCAGAGCGTGCTCCTTTCTCGCTCTCCCTCCTTGCCGAGATCTTCCACGGAATAGGAATTCCTCCTGGGGTTGTGAGCGTGGTGCATGGTCCTGCTGAGCCAACTGGCTCAGCTCTTGTCGGCTCAGCCTTGGTAGATGGGTTATGCTTTGTTGGAGGTACTGAAACGGCACGGCATCTGATTGCCACTAGTCCACAGCCATTCCGCCGAATGACTCTGGAACTTGGTGGAAAGTCCCCAACCATTATATGCAATAACGCTGACCTCAATGATGCAGTGGATGGTGCCCTTCTTTCTGCATTCTCAAGTAATGGTGAAGTATGCACTGCAGGCTCACGTATACTTGTACATGTGAGCCGATATGATGATTTCGTCGAACAATTTGTCCGCCGAGCCAGTGCTATTAGGGTAGGGAACCCATCTGATCCAGGCACCGAGCTAGGCCCGCTTATCGATGAGAATCACCGCTGCGCCGTCGAAGCACACTTGCGTGCTGCTGTGCGTTCCGGTGCCAGGATTATGTGCGGCGGAGAATGTCCTGAACACCTCAAACCAGGCTCATATCTGGCTCCTGCCGTGCTTACCGATGTAACACCCCAGATGGCGATTTGGCATGACGAGGTCTTTGGTCCTGTGGCAGCGATAGTACGCTTTGAGCAACTTGATGAGGCAGTGCGGCTAGCAAACGACTCACGTTATGGCTTGTCAGCGTCGGTGTGGTGTGGCGACACTGCAGATGGGATTGCATTAGCTCGTCACCTACAGTGTGGTACTGTGAGCGTGAATGCCCCAGTCATTAGAGACATACGGGTGCCGTTTGGCGGGTGGAAGGAAAGCGGCTTGGGCCGTGTTGGTGGTCGTTTCAGCATTGAACAATTCACAGAGATTAAGGTCACTAACTTGTGCGTGGGTACCTTCTCATTGCCTCGCTATGGTACTTCCCCTGACCAGTGAAACTAGCATGCCTCATCCAAGTGGGCTCGAGCCCACGCTAAGGTACGTTCAGCACAGGCATCCGGCGGGAAAACTGGGTAGAACACAGTCTCAATCACACCATTATGCACAATCCAGGCCATGCGTCGGAGCAGCACATGTCCGGCAACAGTTATCGTGGGCAGTGAAAGGATTTTAGTGAGCAAGAGGTCGTGGTCGCTCAGAACTGGAAAGTGCACTCCAATCCGCTCAACCATCTCCTGCTGGTAGGTTGTTGTCTGAGTTGACAACCCGAAAATCCTAACGCCAAGAGCAACAAAGTCGTTTGCCAGATCTCGATATCCACAGATCTGAGGTGTGCAACCACGTGCGCCTGGGATTCGATTCCAATCATCGGACAGCGCTGGTTGACCAGGCACACCAGTACGCGGGTAGGTAAACACTATACTCCAACCACTCAGGACTGAGAGGTTTACAGACTCTCCAAGTGTAGATGGGAGGGCTTGATTGGGTAGTCGAGCACCCTGGAGATGATTACAGGCACCATCATCTCCAGGAACTGGTAGGTCATCGGGCAAAGTGCTGATATCGTTGATGAGCGGCATGATAATTCTCTTAATTTAAGGACTTACGCATTAGCAGAGCAGCGCGATCCTAGCCAATGTACTCGGGTAGAGAGGACTCCTCCAATACTTAGGGCTTGCTGAAAAAGTATAAAAGCCTTGTCATGTAAGACTTCCAGCAGTTTTTCTGAAATCTAGGTGCAAGGTAAAATCTGCTAAAAATTGCTGAAATCATTGAAAACACGTTGATCCTACCTTGCACCTTGCTCTGAATTTATCGACTGAAACCCTTGCTCCATAAGCAATATCGTTTTTTTCAGCAAGCCCTACTTAGGGAGCCGCTGAAAAATAAGTCCCCCATTTAAGTCGGATTTATCGTAATAGCCCACTTCGGCAGGTCTTCTGAGGGATGCCAATCAACTCGAAATGTGGCTAATGTCTCAGCATCCACCTTAAGGAACCGCTGAAAAATAAGTCCCCCATTTAAGTAGCATCCTTGAAAGTGGCTTTGACTTGTCCTGTTAACATCGTCCCTACCCATGGCAATATACGGGGTTTGAGTAGCAGTGGTACAGAAAGCTACGCTAAGCACGTCTAATTTCTGTACCAATTAAACCTATCTGACTGAGGGGGACTGAAACCCTTGATATACCGTTCTATTTTTCTGTACCAATTAGGGTAAGGTCTAATTGGTACACTGAAACACACCTGAAATAGTTCAAATGCATTTATCCTAAAAGCTTTTCGTGTCAATAGTTTCAGCTTTAGCATACGTTTTGGTTCTAAAACTACTCAAAGGCCGTTAATCCCTCACAAACTTAAGCAATCTAGTATTCGAAATCCAACCTATCACAGGCTTGGACGCTGTTCCATCATCGGTAACAAAAATATCTTGACAAGACCGCATACTCTCCATCCGATGTCTAGCGGAGGCGATCGTTGAACTACCTGAGACAACCACGAATCCTGAATTCAGATCGAATCTCACTCCATTGTTGGCATACCAGGTCAAAAACTGATGTAATGTGCTTTGCACGCTTTCTCCCGAAGCAATGTAGTGATCAACCATACTTTCATGAATCATGTAAACTGGCCTATTATCAAACTCAACTATTGGTAGTCGACTACATCTACCACTGTACTTTTTTTGCAAATCAGCGACCAAGACATCGTTAGTAGATTGATTTCTTTCAATTTTATACACAACACTTTCACCAAGCGCTCTCATAATAGAGGAGACTTTTGCTCGTACTCGTTCCTCGGGAGCCAGTTTTTCAACTATTTCCCTCACTTGCTTGTTAGCAGACTCAAAGCTTTCTTTTCCAAAGTAAAATGCCAGTACTGTTCCTACCCACGATGAAAAAACTGGCAAAATAATATTAAATATGTCTTTCGAGGCATCAGGATCTTGAATTATTGTGAATGCAGCTAAGAGGCTAATAGCTACAGTTGAAAACACTAAAACGATGTAAGCAAGTAAATGTCTATTCATTTCTCCTAAGAGTCAGGTTAAGCCTTTAAAAAGCCATCTAGAATACAGAGTCACTTATAGAAAAGTATGTATTCAAGCTATCTATGGACATATCCAAGCCTATAAAATCACTAGCCCCCATTTTCTTAATTTTGACCTGACCACTATCTTCACTAATCCCTATTAGTCTTTCGATTTTTCTAACCTCATTTCTTTCAGTTTTCTCGTTCAGTTCGACAAGCTTACTAAATGTCGAGACAACTAGTAATTTTCTTTGCTCAGAATCACTAGCAGACATTAAAGCTTGCTTCAGAATACCGTTGATATGCTCATCTCCAAAACCATAGCCAATTGCTATGATTAATTTTGATTCGAGCGTCCACTTTCGAAACTCATAAGCTAGAAACAAAAACGGATCTGAATATTTCAGTTTTTGATATGTTCCAAATATTATTTCTAATTGAGATGGATCTATAGTACTTATCTCATCTACATATATCAGGTTATTGTTGTCATCTCTACACCAATCTATTGAACCATGTAGCTTATATAGATACACATTCGGAGCATCAGCTTCTACTTCATTGAAGTTTCGCCAATTCCACTGAGACTGCTCACCAAAGCCTCGCTCTAAAACAAATTTCCCTGTATTCCTTTCGACACAGAGGTCATAATTAAGAGAAAAAACCCTTAAAGGGTAATTGTACTCTTGAGCAAATCTAAACAGTCCAGAATAATATTCTGATCTTTCATATGTCCTAGGTAGCACCCAACTGCTCTTCAATTTATTAATTATCTTCGCCTTCAGCTCGTGAACTTTACTGAAGTCAGCACCAGCAAGCTCAGTAAGTTTATTGTGCCAATTTCCGATAAACGGGTAGAGAGGATGCTCAACCTTTCTCTCTAGCTCAGACAAGGTATTTACTAATCGCTCGATATTATAGTTGACTTTATCATGAGGTATTTCAATTATTCCATCTGCAAAGTAAATGGCACTTTTTATAAAGGAATATAAAGATCTAAATTCTGACAATTCACCATTAGATTTTAAGAGCTCTTCTAGCCTATAAGTCATTTTTGGGGACGTAGGTATACCAGCTTCATAGCTTGCTCCAGCACCTAATAAAACTATTATTTTGTTTTCCTGACGTAAACTCAAAGCTACTCCTTACAAAAACCAAGGCTTTATGGTTTCTAGATCTACCTGCGGCAAGTCAAATTCATTAAATTTATTTGTGAAACGCGCAATAAGTTGAGCATAGTACATCGAAACAGGTGAATTCTTAGCGTTAAATCCGCGCCAGTTAGCTCCAGACAAATTTACTGCATCTTGCAAATAGCTAACCTTATCCTGGTAAGAAAGTTCTCTATTCCAGTACGAGAACTCAATATGAACAGGGGCAGCATAACGTCTTGAAACTTTTGTATTTTCAGGATCAAGACCTTCAAACCAAACTATATACTCTGTATTAGATATACACAAATAAGAGCTTTCGAAGGGAACAAGGCTATTGTTAGCAAAACAATAGCCAAAAAAATGATTGTCAGGATTTATTTTAAGTACGACAAAATTATTGTCTTGATTAGAAGTCTTAAAAACTTCTGATAAACTATCTAACTCATCTCTTCTAAGCTTGTATGGAGCGTGAATGACGTAATGATCAAATTCATCTGAATGATCTTCGATAATTGCTCTAACATTTGCTTTTAACTGAGTTAGATAGTCGCTATTATCGGCAGATTCACCAAGAACCCTCAACTCCTTAAATAATCCACTAGAGTCTGATAAGACAGAGTAAGCATAGTATTTTGTTATTATCGTTTTCCCTTTCACGTATTTTCGGTAGTGAGATTGTCCTACTCCAATAATTAAACATTTCTTATTTTGAGGTTTAACTTTCCAAGGTTTACCGCCCAACTTAGAAAAGCACTGTAATGCAATGTTTGAAGTTGACCATTTTAGCCGAGAATCCTTTTCTAAAGTAAACACTCTGACAACTTGAGATGGAATTCTTGCTGTTGCAAAAATGTGTTTAGAGTGATAGTACTCTTTGCGCTTCTCATTATCTTCAGAATCCCAAGGAGCAATAATAAGAGCAGCTACTAGGCTCTCACCACTACTCAGTATTTCATCTCGAACCCGTTCCATTTCTTGGTCAGAGAAATTTTCAACTGGGATGCCCGTCACAGTACGTTTTGTAAGGGGAAAGCCGAACATCTTTTCTGTACCAGGGAAAAGAGTTGAATATTTGGCACCTTTCAAAGCCTCATATAGATCCAAAGAGATAAGTCGATCTTGTTGGCGGAATACAAAAAATACTTTTGGGTTCTGAACTAATTTTTCGAAAGGACCAAATCTTCTGATACCGGCATATTGGGAGTTGCTGGTATTTCCTCTACCAAATACATATGTTTTACGCTTCAAGGTCTTAGCGGGCAACTTCAATAAAGAGTTCACAATATTAATAGTGTCGTCACCAGATGCGAGAGGAAATATTTTACTCAGAAATATTTCTTTGAATTCATCTATTTTTGAGTACTTGTCAAAGTAAAAATTCTTATTTTCTCTGCCAAATCTATCTAAGCTCAAACTAAGCTTCTGCACTTCTTTAGAGAAATCAGCTTTAGAATTTTTCAAGAATTTAAAGTCTGCTAGGAAACCGAACTTTCTAGCAGACTTTAAATAGTAAGGTTTAAATGTAATTGCCTCATTTCCTTGAGAGTGCTTACGGAGTATAAAGATAACTTTCTTAGAGAAAAAACTATCCTTTTCTATATACTCTTCAGCATCTAAACACAATCTACATTTTTTTACTAGAAGATAGTATAAGTAATCTATCGTAATGTAGTTATTGAAATAGCTAGCACATTGAAAAATATCAAACCCGTTATGAGGTATTAAGGAAATCCAATAATTCCGTCTTTCCTCTAGAGCATCAAGACTTAGCGGAAGAGAGTGTTTCTTTATTCCATCAAATTTCCTAGTTTCTTGGCTATCGCCAGTTATCTTTCGATAGACCCGAAATTCAAACCTATCCTCTGCAATTGAGAAGAAGTTCAAAGAAACAGAATAGCTTTCAGGTACATATGCACTTGTCATTGTTTTATGAAATCCTCGCTGCAAGCCACAGCATCAGTTCCTTATGGCCCATATCGACACAGAACTCCTCCGTGCCGACATGGAAATTCAAGAATCCTTTCGCAACTTAATGTCACATGGACATTAAGTTAATGTCAAAATAACATAAACATGGCGAGATGGCGAATCTTTATGCAGGAAAGCACATACAAATACCCAAGACCGAGGCTTGCAGTGGACTGCGTTGTATTCGGACTCAAAGAAGATGAAGGTCTGAAGGTGTTATTAGTCAAACGATTAAAGGAGCCATTCAAAGGGAGCTGGGCACTCCCAGGAGGTTTTGTGCGTCCCGATGAAGATGAATCCCTGGAAGCCGCAGCAAGACGGGAGTTGAAGGAAGAAACAGGTGTTGAGCAGCTATTCTTAGAACAGCTCTTCACCTTTGGATGTAAAAATCGCCATCCAGGCGACTGGGTTGCGACAGTTGCGTACTACGCACTTGTAAACCTAGAAGATTATTTGGTCCAAGCTGCAACAGATGTTAGCGACGCATCCTGGTATCAACTCAAAACACTGCCAGAGCTGGCCTTTGACCATGACGCAATCATTTCAACTGCTTATAAGCGATTGAAGAACAAAGTACGATACCAGCCAATCGGATTTAATTTGCTTCCAGAGAAATTCACATTACCTCAACTTCAAAACTTATATGAGGTAATCCTAGACACCAACCTTGATCGTCGAAACTTTCTGAGAAAGTTTCGGAAGATGAAATTGCTGATCGAACTCGAGGAATCTCAAAAAAATGTCTCCCATCGCCCAGCTCGTCTATATCGATTTGATTCTCGGCAGTATAAAAACCTTAAGCAAGCTGGATTTAACTTCGAAATATAAGTCTAGTACAGCAGGGCCTACTTTTGGCCTAACCATTCCTCGAAAAAATTAGTACACCCTGCTGGATTGAACCTTTTTCATTGCCGAAATCCCCATTCCGCCGTGACTTGCTTCACTGGATGCAACTAGTCGGATTAGGTTAACCCGTTCCGACTGAGCGGCTGCAGGCAATCTTTGCAATGAATCAAGATCTCCCAACAGTCCGCTCCAGCTGGGTTGTATGCAGCTACGCCCCCGGTAATTGACCCTAGTCATGAAAGAGTGCTTGAACCAAAAGCCTAAAAGTCTTGATTAGCAGAGCGTATCATCTTAGAAAATTCCTGTTTGCTTACCGCATTAATTTTTGATTTCCAACCCGCAACCTTATGAGAACATGATTACGAGTATGGAAAACCCAACTTCTGCATAGTGGAAAAACCTCTGAATTCAACCTATTCGCCATTTTGCAAGAGGCCTCTTAAAGCATGAAAACGTGTCTATAACTGCCTCGGTGAGACCGACCACTTCAGACTTCCCCCTACTGGAGACCAAGCTCTATCGCCCCAAATGGTCTGCTGACCGGGTCTCGCGCCCCAGGCTAATCAATCGCATTAACCCACAACGCAAATTAACCCTGGTCTCAGCCCCAGCAGGGTTTGGCAAAACCACATTGCTCGCAGAATGGGTAGCCTCTTTACCCACGAGACCCATTGCCTGGTTTTCCTTAGACCCGAGTGACAATGATCCGACTGTTTTCTGGACCTATCTGATCACCGTTTTGCAGAACATTCACCCCAGCATCGGTGCACGATCGCTCCCGTTACTGCAATCACCCCAACCCCCTCCCATTGAGTCGGTCTTGATGACGTTGCTCAATGAACTGACTGCTGTTGAAGCGGATGTTGTCCTGATCCTTGACGATTACCATGTCATCGAGACCCCGGCTCTTCATGACGGGATGGGTTTTCTACTCGGCCATTTGCCTCCCCAAATGCATTTGATCATTGCCAGCCGTGCCGACCCACCCTTAGCTGTGGCGCGTTTAAGGTCTCACGGAGAATTGACCGAGCTTAGGGCGACCGACCTGCGGTTTACGCCAGATGAAGCGGCGGCTTTTCTTAACCAGGTGATGGGGTTAGAGATTTCGGCAGGGGAGGTGGCCGCTTTAGAGAAGCGAACCGAAGGCTGGATAGCAGGGCTGCAGCTGGCGGCCCTCTCCATGCAAGGGCGGGAAGATCTGCCTGGCTTCATCGCCGCCTTCTCTGGCGACGATCGCTATGTTGTGGACTATCTGCTGGAAGAAGTCTTGCAGCGGCAACCCGATCGCGTCCGTCGCTTTTTGCTGCAAACAGCTGTTTTGGACCGTTTGAACGGTTCTCTGTGTAATGCCGTTACCGACCAAACCGGTGGCCAGGAAATGCTGGAAACGCTGGAGCGTGGCAACCTGTTTATCATTCCACTGGATAACAAGCGCCAATGGTACCGTTACCATCACTTGTTTGCCGATGTGCTCCAAGCCCATGCCCTGATGGAGTGGCCAGAACACCTGCCCAGGCTACACGGACGAGCAAGTGCATGGTACGAGCAGAATGATCTGTTCTCTGAGGCGATTCGTCATGCCCTGTCTGCCCAGGATTTTGAACGAGCAGCAGGTCTAATCGAGCAGATGTGGCCCACCATGCGTCGGCGTCAGCAGGAACCTACGGTGCTGGGCTGGATAAAGGCGATCCCTGATGCAATTCTTCGCAACCGGCCTGTTCTCAGCGTTGCCTACGCGCTGGTGCTACTGAATGGTGGCCAGCTAGATGCGGTAGAAGCCCATCTGCAAGATGCAGAACGGTGGTTAGGCGAAGGGGGAAAAATAACTGCCTCAGATAAGTCGCCTGCATCCTCTGCCACTGAGCGGATCGTAGTGGACGAGAAACAGTTTAGGGCTTTACCGGCAACGATTGCGAATACCCGTGCCTATTGGTCTCAATCGATTGGTGACGTGGCCAGCACCGTAACCTATGCTCAGCAGGCCCTCGATTTGCTTCCAGCAGATGAAGAGTATGAGCGAGGAGCAACCGCAGCGCTTCTCGGACTGGCCTACTGGAGTAGCGGCAAGCTTGAAGCTGCGTACCGTTCTTTTGCTGAGGGGTTAGACACGTTTAAGCAGATGGGCGGCACCCAGACGACAGTTGGCGGTACCTGGCTTCTGGCAAATATGGGCATCGCGCGGGGTCGTTTTCGTCAGACAATTAGGCTCTGTGAGCAGGCTCTAGAAATAGCGACGCAGCAGAGCGAGGCCTTACTATCTGGCGCAGCAGAGCTATATCTTACCTTGAGCGAGTTGCGCTACGAGCAGGGCGATTTAGAAGCTGCCAGTCAGCTGCTTTTACGAGGGGAGGAACTGCGTCAGCAGATTTCTTTGCCAGTTTCGGAATATCTTTGGGGCGTTATGTGGGCACGACTGGAGACAGCTCAAGGCAACCTGGAGGCTGCGCTTCATCAGCTATGTGAGGCGGAGCGACTGTACTACAACACGCCCATGCCAAATGTGCATCCGATCGCCGCGCTGAAGGCGCAAACTTGGGTTAAACAAGGTAGGCTGGCAGAAGCGCTTAGCTGGGTACGAGATCGCGATCTGTCGGTAGACGATGAGCTGAGCTATCTACATGAGTACGAACATCTCATCCTGGTGAGAGTCCTGATCGCCCAGTACAGCCGTGATCGTATAGACAGCGCTCTTGATCAGGCTATTGGACTCCTTGCCAGACTTCTGGAAACTGCAGAAGCTGCGGAGAGAACCAGCAGGATCATCGAAATTCTGGTGGTTCAGGCATTGGCGTATGAGGCGAAAGGGGATTTGGCGGGTGCGATTCTCCAAGGGAGAGGCTCCGCCATCGCATCCCTAGAACGCGCCTTAATTCTGGCCGAACCAGAGGGCTATGTTCGCATCTTTGCAGAACACGGAGAACCGATGGCGCATCTGCTGCGGGAGGCCGTGACGCGCGGCATCACACCCACCTACACCCATCGGCTATTGACCACCTTAGAAACCTGGGGACAGAAGCATCAAGAGCCACCCCCACTCCCCCACTCCCCCACTCCCCCACCCCTAATTGAACCCCTCAGCCAAAGGGAACTGGATGTTCTGCGATTGCTCAACACCGAACTGTCTGGCCCGGAAATCGCCCGTGAACTGGTCGTGGCCTTGAGTACCGTGCGCACCCACACCAAACGGATTTACGGCAAACTCAATGTCACCAATCGTCGGGCCGCTGTGAAACGAGCCGCAGAGCTGAACCTGATTTAGGCGATCGCCCCAATACCAACCCGATAATCTCAGGGTTTGGGATGGCGATTATACTGAATGCGTCTACCTAATCACCCATATCGGGGTATTAGGCTGACGAATTTCCACCTATTTACCTCAGACAGGATCTTAGGCTGAAATATTTCCACCTAAGATCCCGTATCAGGATCTTAGGTGGAAACTTTCCCTCTACATAATAGTTGGGTATCAAGACCAGAATATGAATGTTGAATTTAGAGAGCTAGGCACAGTTGAAATATCGGATTTAGTCGAACTAATGAACAACCCATTGGTACGTAGGCACATGCCACTATCAAACGATAACTTTGGCGTTCGTGAATGTGAGTCTTTTCTGTCCGCAAAGGAAGCTTTGTGGCGAGAATACGGATATGGTCCTTGGGCTTTCTGTATTGATAATGAATTCGCAGGCTGGGGTGGCTTACAACCTGAAGATGGATATCCTGATCTCGCCTTAGTCCTGCACCCCAATCATTGGGGAGTCGGCAACATAATCTACAAAGAAATTGTCCAACGTGCGTTTGGAGAAATGAAACTTAAAGCAATTTCAGCGCTTCTGCCGGTCACTAGGAAAAGTACCAACAGCCTTTTAAGACTGGGATTTCGGCAACATGGAACAGTCACGTTAGAAAACAAGCAATTCAACAGGTATTTGCTTGAAAACCCTGCGTACAGCAGGAACTCCAAAAATTGATACCCAACGCTTGCTTGAGTATCTGGAGTGATCATGCGTATTTTTGATTTAACGATCTACACTACGAAGTTTGAAGAAATCAAGTCATTTTATTCACGGCTTGGATTTGAGGTGGTTTATGAAAATCCCAACGGTCTTGTTGTTTATGGATTGGGTGGTGCTGAGTTAGCCTTTCATCAGTCTGAGAAAGATACATCCGGGCCGAGTATCTCTGTGATTTCTGAGGATTTAGATTCCTTGATAGAGAAATTGGAGGAGGATGGGGTTGTATTTAAAGAGGAATGCCCTATCTATGCTGGTTTTACTGGGGTTGAAATCAGTGATCCCCAGGGGAATGTGGTGTATGTTTTTAGGGACCAGTAATCCCTTAACAATGCGATGCATCGGAGTACTACGCGCCCGGCGTCTTGGTCGTTAGAAAGTAGAGCTGTCTACTGAGTACGATAAGCTTTGGGCGTGATACCTGTCAGTTGCCGAAATTTACGGCCAAAATGGCTGTGGCTATTGAAACCACACTCCAGGGCAATCTCCACAATGGATTTATCCGCCGTGTGTTTCAGCAATTGCTTTGCCCGCTCTACCCGTTGCTGTAGCAGATATTGGTAAGGCGATAGGCCCAGCGATTGTTTAAAGAGACGCCCAAAATGAAATTGACTCATTCCGACGAGTTCCGCTAGGTCAGCTAAGGTCAGCTCACTGCCTAAATGGGCATCAATATAGTCCAAAACCTGTAGCAGCTGACGTTGGGGGAGTCCGCCTTCATAAATCGGCAACTCCGGTCGGGTGGTCGCGTGATGCCGCAGTAAATGCACCGCTAAAACATTGGCCAACGAATCGGCATAGAGCCGGTTACCCAAGCATTCCTGATGGAGTTCTGCCAGCAATAATGTTGCGATCGCCTCAATTTGAGGATCCCGAGCCTGAAATGCCGGAACGAGTTCGATGCGATCGCTATCCTGCGCCACCGTTTCCCCCGCTACCTGCCGCACAAACGATTCTTGGAGCCGTATTTGCACGATTTGAACATCACCCTCAGCCTGGGTAATCAGCGGTGTATCTGCCGGGGTGATCAGCAAATCGCCCTTGCTGTAGAGTCCAGTATGGGTGCGGCACTCTTGCCGGTGGGAAAACCGAAAAGGGCGCGGTGATAGGAATAAGCCCAGAGTATGTTCATCCTCATACTTCCAGGGATCTTCGCTCGTCTCGTAGCGGCAGACATGACGAGCGTGTCGAATCCCGACCGGTCCCCATTGCTGGGTCACGTGCCATTCTGCCTGAGCAGACCCTTCAGGTGATGGAAACTGGGCGTGAACCATGGGCATCAACGGCGATACAGCACAAACCCGACATTTCGAGCAAACCTACAACAATCCTAATCTGAATCGTCAAAACTGAGCGCAAGAATGTGCTAAGTCCACGGGAATTAGATAGCTGCCCATTGATGCTTTCTCTAAATTGAAACAGAACCAACACGTTAAGGATTTGGAGAACGCCATGAAATCAATTAAACGGATGACGGGGTTAGAGAGAAAATCACTACTTTCTACTCTGTGGATTTTTGTCCTTTTGAACATGGTCTATGCCGACATTTTAGGCATGTTGCGACCTGGATATTTAGACCTTTTGAATCAAATGAGTCAGCAACTGACGGGTAGTACGGTGTTGCTCTTTGCGGTGTTAATGGAAGTCGCGATCGCGATGATTCTTCTGTCTCGTGTTTTAGCTTACAAAGCCAATCGGTGGGCGCACTTTATCACTATTCCGCTAACGATTCTGTGGGTTGTCGTGCCTGCCCTCATGCCGTCCCTGGGAGAGACAACCCCACTCTCTTACATGTTTTTTGCCTCGGTAGAAGTGGTGACGATGGCGTTCATGTTTTGGTACGTGTGGCAATGGCCTCAGCCAGCAAACAAGTACAACCAGCCCTAGTAAAATCATTAACTTTTGGCAGCAGTATTCTCTGAAAAATTTTCATTTTCTACTGGAAGGGAGAGCCATCATGAAAGCAATTGTTTTATCCCAATACGGATCCCCAGATAATCTTGAACTGAAAGATGTTGAAAAGCCTGTGCCCAAAGATGACGAAGTCTTAGTCAAAGTCCATGCCACCACGATTAACGACTGGGATTGGTGTCTCGTCAGGGGCAATCCCTTTTATATTCGCCTGCTCTGTGGCTGGCGCAAACCCAATATCCAGATCCCCGGAGCGGAAGTCGCTGGACAAGTCGAGGCTGTTGGTCAAAACGTCACCCAGTTTCGACCCGGTGACGCGGTCTATGGCGACATTTCTGAGTGCGGATTTGGTGGCTTTGCGGAGTATGTGTGTGTGCCGGAAACCGCCCTGGCGCTAATGCCTGAGCGTATGACCTTTACTGAGGCGGCGGCGATTCCCCATGCCGCGATGTTGGCCGTGCAAGGGCTCATTGATGTCGGGCAACTGCAACCGGGCCAAAAACTGCTGATCAATGGGGCAGGGGGTGGTGTGGGGACCTTGGGGGTGCAAATTGCCAAGGCAATTGGGGTTAAAGATGTGACTGGCGTCGATCGCGCCAGCAAATTTGATCTGATGCGCTCAGTTGGGTTTACCTGCACGATTGATTACACCCAAACCGATTTCACGGCCAGCCAAGAGCGGTATGACTTGATTTTGGATACCAAGACCAATCGTTCCCCTTTCAAATATTTGCCAGTGCTAAATCCTGGCGGCACTTATGTGACCGTTGGCGGTTTAACGCCACGCCTGTTCCAGGTGCTATTGTTCGGGCCAATGATTCGCTGGTTCACCCAGAAGACCGTGCGGTTGGTCAATCTACAACCGAATAAAGATCTGGCTTATGTGAACGAACTGTTGGCAGCGGGTCAGCTAGAACCGGCCATCGATGGCCCCTATCCTCTGCGCGAGGTTCCCAGGCTACTTCAGTATTTTGGTGTAGGCCAGCATCAAGGGAAAGTCATTATTACCCATGAATCTTGAACTGGATCACTGAGATCTTGCACCAGTCTCAATAAGGCTTGTCAAATTGACGAAAATCTGGAAAAAAGGGCGTAACCAAAAACGAAAAAACGGTTATGCAAACCATTCTTCAACACGCCCAAGGGCTAGTGTATAGCCTCCTGGAACTGATGCCCAGTGTTTATCAAAAAGC
>JBCDDJ010000005.1:0-40615 GCA_039180385.1 Cyanobacteria bacterium P01_G01_bin.38
CCGTGAGGCTTTGGCCAAGGGGGCCATTGAGCTGCAATCAACCCCTGGTAATCAGACCGTTGTGTTTGGAGTCGTGGGTGACATGATGTTAATCCCGGTCATCGACGCAGCCCGAGCCCTGGCTGAGCAAGGCATTGGCTCTAAAATTGTGGCCGTTGTCAACCCCCGCCGCCTCTATCGCCCCAGCGATGTTGCCTGGCAAAGCTGCAGCCAGCCCGATGGTGAGTTTTTGAGCGATGCTGAATTTGCTGCACTCTTTGAGGGCGATGCCCTCATCGGGGTCACTGGTGGAGCCAGTGCCATGGTAGAGCCCCTGATGCTGCGCAGCCCACTTCCCCGCGATGTGCTCGCCTGGAAGCGCGGCGAGACCGCCGCCAGTGCCAGCCAACTGTTTGCTCTAAACGGGTTAACCGCTGAGAAACTGGCGGAAAGAGCCAAACGCCTGCTGGCCATTTAGGGAAGGCCATCCTAACCCTGTATAGCCACAACCAAAGTTGTGCTCGACCGGGCCTTTTGTCGATTGCACCAGCTTGATAACAGCCCTCTTTCTGCGCCTGGAGCGATCTTGTCGACAGGCGCAGCTTTAGCGTTTCACCCCCCCTTTTAGGTAACGCTGTGTAACGACCTATGAAAGACTGGCTTTAGCGTTTCGTTGGTTTTTACAATAGAGATATCACTGTCTGAGAGAAAAACTCATGACCAAAACGGTTGCCGAGATCATGACCCCCGAGCCTATTACGGCGATGCCTGATACGCCCCTCAAAGAAGCCATTCAGTGCCTGGCCAGTCATCGTATAAGTGGCCTACCCGTCGTCGACAGCAGCGGCCAAGCGGTGGGTGAGCTGTCAGAAACCGACTTAATGTGGCAGGCCAGCGGCGCGACCTTGCCAGCCTACATCATGCTGCTCGACAGCGTCATTTATCTGACCAATCCAAATCGCTATAACCAAGAGCTACACAAGGCTCTCGGTCAGACCGTCGCCGATGTCATGACCTCTAAAGTACATACCATTGGCCACCAAGATAGCCTCAAAAAAGCTGCTCAAATGATGCACGACGAGCAAATTCGCCGCTTAGTCGTGGTCGATGACGACCATAAAGTCGTGGGTATCTTGACCCGTGGTGACATCGTCCGAGAAATGGCCAACAGCTACAGCCAAGCGGTTGCCCCGCTAAGGGATTGAGTTTATGAGTATTTCTCGCGAACAGGTCGAGGCAGGCTTGGGCTCAGAAAACCTGGGCGAGCGTTTGACTGCTGTCAATCAATTACGGGATTTAGACCCCGTCGTGGCCTTTGAGCTGATTCAGACCGTCCTTAACGACAGCAGCGCCCGCGTCCGATATGCCGCCATTAGCCAGTTAGCGGCCCTGGGCAATCAAGATAAATCCGCCAGCCTACACATTCTCAGGCAGGCTCTGCTCAATGACCCAGAGGCGGATGTCCAAGCCGCCGCTGCCGATGCCATGGGTGCATTACAGCTCACCGAAGCCTACGATGAGTTAGCCAATGCCTATCACCAATCATCGGAGTGGCTGGTGCAAATGAGCATCGTTGCCTGCCTGGGCGAACTGGGCGATCCCCGAGCCTTTGAGCTGCTAAAGACTGCGATCGCATCTGACAATGGGTTGATCCAGCTGAGTGCGATTGGGGCCTTGGGCGAACTGGGCGACCCCCGAGCCGTTGATTTGCTACTGCCCTATGTCAACCATGCCGATTGGCAAACACGTCATCGCCTCGCCCAGGCTTTAAGCGGCTACGACCACGGCCAAGCCAAAGCAGCCCTCAAACAATTAGCTCGAGATGTGTCTCCCATTGTGGCCGAAGCGGCCCAAGCCCATCTTCAGTAAGTAGATTGGCAAGTAGATTAGCAAGTCAGTAGATCTACCTAGCTACGAGTCAAGCCGATATTCGCCAAGAGAGTTATGTCCAGACTTTATTTTTTGGCTCAAAAATCAAAATCGCATCTCCCTTGGTCTCTATAGGGCAATGTTTGACCTCACCCCCAGATATTCATGCAACTCAAGCCTCAAACATAGCCAACAAATGCTTGGAACAGCCTCAACTTTGCCCAACGGGGTCTCCTTTTGGATGGACTAAAACCCATTAAAATAGAGGTAATTCGCCCCAAACAGATAGTTTATTGATTTTAAGCTTCCTACTTTTTGAATAGACCCTTGCTATCAAAAAAAGCAATCCCAAAAATTCAGACTATCGCCAATGACACTTCTTGCCCCCTAAACAAGTCGAGCGTAAGTAAAGCTATTGACAGGCTGATTGATCGACGGCTGCTGACAGTTCTTCACAGTTTAAATAAGGATCTGATAGTATGAAAGTATTGAATGTTTCTGCATTCGCTATAGAAGTGTGACCTTAACAACAATTTTTGCTTTAAGATTTTTTTAGAAAAACTGATTAATTAATCAGATTAAGTCCCTGTAGGCAGCTTAACTTGTTTGATTCCCGCATCTAGGTTTGTATTTTTAGTGGAAACATCGGGGGTAGTTTAGTGGTTGGTATTTTGCCGCCGTCTCCCAAAGCCAAATGGGGTAGCTTGAGTTTTGCCTCAACACTTTATTTGTGTCCCATTCTCGATACGTTGCTGGAGCAGGCTCCTGCGATCGCACGAGACGACCTTCGTTTGGGGTTGCAAGAGGCGCTCGTCAATGCAGCCAAACATGGCAATCAGCTAGACCCGGGTAAAACGATTTCGGTGCAGTACACCAAGACAGGGACATTCTACTGGTGGGTGATCTCTGATCAGGGAGGGGGGTTTCCCTTCCCGTCTCGGTGCCATCATCATCCTGACAAAGGTAACGACGGGTTTATGAGTGAATGTGGCCGTGGTTTGTTTATCCTTTATCAGGTTTTTGACGAAGTCCGTTGGAGCAACGGCGGCAAAGAGGTCCATCTCTGCAAGCAAATTCGCCGTCGGTCTCCGCTACTGACCCTAGGTTAGGGCGCTAAATAATTAGGGCACAACATATCTGGGGGCAGCTGTGCTCGGGGGCGTAGCCTCCTGGGGGGTGGCCTCGGGCGGCTGCTCGGGTACTCTAAGGCGGCTGAGCTGCGATCGCACCGGCTGGGTTTCAGCCGTCTCCGGAATCTCGATCAGGGCTTCCTCAATCAGGGCATCGGCGACCGCCGTGCGGTCATCCCGTAGATAGAGCTCAGCCAGTGCCGCATAGGCTCCCCAGATGTCTTCCTCAGCGGCAATCTGATAGTGGATAATCGCCTTATCAGTCTGATTGAGATCGTCATAGACCTGGGCCAATTGATAGTGCGCGTCCGCATTATCCCTATCCAGGCTAATAGCTCGCTTGAGCTGGGTTTCAGCCCCAACAATGGACCCTGAGTCTATATCCTCGGCCCCCAATCGCGTCAACGTCTGCGAGATCTGCGGCAGCGATGTCCGAAACCCAACCAGCGAAAACAGCAGCAGCAGCGACAGGCCCAGCTTGGTCTCTTGCCACCAATAGCGACGAATCCCTAAGCTGGCTAGCATCTCCTCAATGCCGCGCCGCCCAGCCTCGGTAAGGACGCCCCCCGCAGTTGCCAGGGTTAAGACACTCTGTCCAATCACCGCCATTGACCCAAACAGCCCTGGGGTCACCGCTAAAAATTTAGAACTCACATCTAGCACCAAACCGGCGGAGGCGGTCAGAGACGCCACCGTAAACGTATTCCAGAGCCAATCAAAGCGATCCAATTTGTGAGGGGGGGCTTCTAAATTCCACCACCAGGCGGTCTCATTAACAGACAGGCTTTGCCGCCACTGCGGCAGGGGGGTACTAGCAAGCAGTTTGCCTGCCGCCTGTCGCAGTCGCTCATCCAGATGAATTAACTTGAGCCCCTGCTCCGCTGAGAGCTGAGCTGCCTGCTTTTGCACCTCATCCCGCGCTAAGAGGACCAGCAAAACTGTATTGGGCGAAGGCCGATCGGCATTCTCAAGGGTGCCCAGGGCAGCCGAATATTGGGCTAGCGGCGTCTGTGTAGAACCATCCATAGCTTTGGTTAACCCTATGCTGTCTTTTAATTAATAGAAGGCAACCGGGAAGATTGCGGGAATCTATCCCCCCGTGACCGGGAACAGAGAGCCGCGTAGGGGATTGTGCCCCAACCTGGGATGATCCAGCTATGCTTAAGCCTAGCGTCTTTGCCCCAGATGTGATGTCAGCCCTTTATCTCTACGCTTTTTGTTGGCTCCCCCGCCTCAGGGAGGCGACGGCCCTGCTCCCTGCCGGGCTCAATCAACCTATTCAAATCATTAGCGAGGGGGATATCGGGGCCGCCATTGAACGGGGCATTGACCTGACGGCCATGGAGCAGGATGATATCCAGCTGGTGGCTGGGGTGGTTAACCATGATCGGGTTATCTGTGACCTCTTTGAGCTGGCTCCACTGCTGCCCCTGCGATTTGGCACCCAATTTTTGTCTGAAACCGCCCTGCGATCGCACCTACAGGACAAGGCTGCCCAATATTGCCAACGGTTGCAATTTCTCACAGATCAAGTAGAAATCTGTTTTAGGCTTACCCCGGTGGCCAGGGCCACCCCCCCGGTGGATCACACCCTCAAGGGTGGCGATTACTTTTTGGCCAAAAAACAGCGACTCCAGAACCAGGCCACCCACCAGCAACACCAGCAAAAGCAGCTCAGCCAGCTGCAAGGCAAGATTGCCCATACCTTTCCTCACCTGGCCCAAGAGGCTACCCCAGACACCCTGGAGCAAAAGATTTATCTACTGATTAAGGGCGACCAGCTATCCCAATTGCCCGCTCACTTGACCACCTGGCAGACAGCTTATCCTCTATGGACGATTACAGCCAGTGAAGCTCGACCGCCCTATCACTTTGTGCAATAGGGCCAAACTATTGGGCCCAAACTATTTGGGTAATCATTCTAAATCGCTGTAAGGCTTGTCACACCGTAACTTTACGGATCTTTTTCCCAGCCATGGCCATCATTCCGGACGCCCCAGACTGTCCTGGAATACGTAGCTATACCATCTACAGCTTGCGGCTCAGCTGCAAATCATCACGCCATCAACGGGACAAAGAAAATATGTTAACTGGAATTCAAGCCTTTGAGGCTTGCTGGAACGCCATTAAGCAAGCCTACCCAACCAGCCAAAGCGAAAATACCTTATTGATCCAGGCCATGGGCCAATTTGTCGACCAATATGCTACCCGCGAGGAAATTTGCCAGACATTGCCGGCATCCCTGAGCACCCTTTTTGACCGCCTAGTCGATGCTTATTTAAACGGCTATACGCCTGGGAGTGCTTTTCAGCGAGTGGCCAAACCGGCCCGACAGCGGATGAGTGCCGCCACCCTGGCCGCCTCGCAGCTGCGATCGCAGCGGGGCAGCAGTGTCAATGAGGCTGATACGTTCATTGTTGATGCCCCCACGTTTCAGGCAGATTATTAACCCAATTCTCTCTACCCTCTACCCTCTACCCTCCTGAAACGGTATCGTAGTACCCATGGACTACGAACCCCTCCATCATAAATATCGTCCCCAAACCTTTGGACAGTTGGTTGGTCAAAGTGCGATCGCAACCACGCTGTCCAATGCCCTGCAACAAAATCGGATCGCCCCAGCCTATCTATTTTGTGGCCCCCGCGGCACCGGCAAAACCTCGAGTGCTCGTATCTTAGCCAAGTCATTAAACTGCCTCAACAACGACAGCCCCAGCCCTGAGCCCTGCGGTCAATGCCAGGTTTGCCAAGAAATCGCCAACGGTGCAGCCCTCGATATCGTCGAAATTGACGCCGCTAGCAATACCGGCGTTGACAACATTCGAGAACTGATTGAACGCGCCCAATTTGCACCAGTCCAGTGCCGCTACAAGCTATATGTCCTCGACGAAGTCCATATGCTGAGCACCGCAGCCTTTAATGCCCTGCTCAAGACCCTGGAAGAACCCCCCGATCGAGTCGTCTTTGTGCTGGCAACCACAGACCCGCAACGGGTTTTGCCCACCATCATTTCCCGGTGTCAGCGGTTTGACTTTCGGCGCATCCCCCTCACTGACATGGTGCACCACCTTAACCACATCGCCGAGGCAGAATCCATCGCGGTCACCGCAGATGCCCTACAGCTGGTGGCCCAGATTTCCCAGGGGGGGCTCAGGGATGCTGAGAGCCTGCTCGATCAGCTGGGACTCCTCGAAGGCACCGTTACCCTCGAGCGAGTGTGGGATTTAGTGGGGGCAGTCCCCGAACGAGACCTACTCACCCTGGCCCAGGCGATCACCGCCGATGATGGCCCCCAGCTGTTAGAGCAAGCCCGCCGCCTGATGGATCGCGGTCGAGAGCCCCTGATTGTGCTGCAAAGCCTGGTCGGCTTTTACCGCGATTTACTGATTGCCAAAACCGCTAGCCAACGCCAAGACTTAGTCGCCGTCACCCCCCCCACCTGGGCAGAGATGACCACCTTTGCCCAAACCTTACCCGTGCCGTTCCTGCTGGCCAGCCAGCAGCACCTGAGAAACGCCGAAGTCCAGGTCAAAAATACCACCCAACCCCGCCTGTGGCTGGAGATTACTCTCATGGGCCTGCTGCCTGCTGCCCTGGGAGCGACCAGTCACCCATCCACAATTAGCACAGCTCCACCGCCTTCCCCCCAACCCGCCTCACCAAAAACCGCCGCTGCGCCCCCGTCAGAAACACCTCAGCCATCGCCAGATACCTTGCAGGTCACCCCTCAAACAGCCCCCCAGACAACCCCCAAAACGGCTCCTCAAAACGATCCGCCCCTTGCCAGACAACCTGACGCTGCCGCCCCAGCACCGCCGCCCCAACCGGCCATAGGCAGTATCAAAGACATTTGGGCGCAGATCATTGCCAACTTGCAACCCTTTGGCACCCAGGCCCTGATGAGACAGCAATGCCTGCTGATAGACTTCGACGGGGTCGAAGCGCGAGTTGGCATTCGCTCAAAACCACTCCTGAGGATGGCCCAAGATCGTCTACCCAACGTCGAAGCCGCCTTTGAAAAAGTCTTTGGCCACCAGATTAAAGTCTCCCTCGAAATCACTGATTCCGACGAACCATCCGCAGCTGAGGCCTCTCCACCGCCTCCGCCGCATCCCCCTGCTTCCCCTGCTCCCCCTGCCTCCTCTGTAGCTGAACACCATTCAGAGCCTGCCCCCCCTGCTGTCTCCCCACCCTTCGACAAGCTCAGGCCAGCGCCTCCCCACCCTTCGACAAGCTCAGGGCAAGCCTCACCCCCTCACCCCCTCACCCCCTCACCCCCCACCGAGCCCCCAGCTAACTGGTCAATCGACAGTGATTTCGACCGCAGCGTCAAGAGTTTTGCACAGTTTTTTAATGGCCAGATTGTTAACTTGGACGAAGACGCCGACGAGAGTTCCCCAACAAAGCCTCAAGATCTATCTCAACCGGGTCCAGACGTCCCGTTTTAGACCCCTGTTGTGAATTCTCATAAAGAGGTGTTTAAGATACGGACGGCTTCCAACGAAACAGTTAAAATGCCCAATAGGTCAAGCTCTCAACCCCATTTGGCCTCTCAGACATCATCTTTGATCGATAAATCGGGTATCAAAGCGCTTAAACTGTAAAGAATATGCCAACACCTCAGAAATACCATAGGCATCTAAAGAACAGTTTTCTTATAAAAAAGATGGTAGCCTCACAAGTATTCTCCGCTAGAAAGTGAGGGCCTCGTCTGTAAACCCACTCCCGTTAACATTATGGCTACTTCTAATCAAAACTCTGACAACCTCTCTGCCGTTGCCCGCGAGAGCAGCCAAGACCCCTCAGCACCCCGACGACCTTGGGAGCAAGAAGGTGAATTTGAGGTGGCAGCACTCGTTGTGAGCCAAAGCCGAGGCGAGCTACTGGTTAAGGTCAACTACGATGATCAAGAGTCATATCTAACCATCACTGGATTTTTACCTGGCAAGGTCAATGGCCAGCGCTGGCGACTGGAATGCACTCGTGAATCAGGGCGGATTGAGCTGCTCGATGGAGAACCGCTATAGGTTCACCCTTATAGCTCGGCCCTTAAAGCTTGGTCCTGATAACAATGAATAACCCCAGCAGGAGACCTGCTGGGGTTGATTAGTCATAAAGTGGGTTCGTATAAAAAGTGGGTTTCTGTATAGAAGCGGTGATAGGTGGTTTCTTTAGAAGCCATCCTTAATCTAGAGCATACCCAAAACGACTGCCGTAAAAACGCGGTGAATTTCAATAAAGGCTATCTGAAGTACGAGGTTATCTAAATCACTCTTAGCGGTGATCCAACTACGTAACCTTCCCCGCCAGGCATCCTGTCCAAGCGAGTGCCCTAGCCAAGCTGAGTATTTTGACCCAATCAATGCTCCAAATAAAATTGCCCCAACGAAATCGCCGGGGCGTAAACCCATAGAGCTTTTAATACAGGTTTTGTTCAGGAATTAACCCAACTGTAACGGCGCATCTCGTCCCAAACAGTAAAAAACCTGTAAATGGTGATAAAGAGACCTTAAAGATAGGGCTCGCTGAGTCAAGCCTTCTAGGCTGCTAAACATCCGGCCTCAGCCAAATGTCGTCCCATTCCAGCCCCACATAGCGCCTTGGGCATCGGCAAACTCAATGTAGGTGCGATTGGTCGGCACCCCTAGTGCCGCCTGCACTTTAGCGCAAAAGTCTTGACTCATGGCTTGGGTTTTAGCCCCACCCATCGTGCCAACGCTCTTGATCTCGATAAAGCAGGTGGGGTCAGTCGTCCCAGCAAACGTCATCGGCACCGCTGGCTCAAAGGCTGTCATTACATAGGACTCTGGCTTACCCAAATGCTTAGACAAGCTGGCAGACAAATCCTTGAGCAGGGCTTCAACGGTGGTTTTTGCAGGGGTATCAACAGATGTTTGGACCTTAATCAGTGGCATGGCTATGAAAGGAATGTCGAGAAAGGGACAATAACACTCTAGACAGTATCGTAATCGGTTTGTGACCTCCATACGAACAAGCTCATACGAATAAGCGACTGACTAAGCAATGAAACTCAGATAAGAGTGGTGAGGCTAACTCATCTTCTTCTATCAGCGTTGCAACCAAAACCAATTGCCCATTTTCTCGTCGAGAAACTTCTAGGCGCTTTGCAAACCGATCCGCAATCCAATATTCCTGCACGCCTTGCACAGAATACAGCTTCAGTTTTGCTTCCCGATCCCTGCGAATATTATTCTCCCCTGGAGATAATACTTCTACGACTAGCTCTGGAAATCCGATTAGATGTCCTGCCTCATCCTCAATCAGCACCAACCGTTCGTTACTGACCCACACCACATCTGGAATCAGATTATCCGCATCTGAAAGCAAGTTTTAGTGAGCCGTCAGGGTGAGCGCCACTGCAAATAAGGTAGCCTTTCAGCCGTCTGCCGAATCTCATCGGTTTGCTTGACCAGTTGAGCACACGCATCCCAGGTGCCATCGAGAAACATTTGCCGTGCGCCTGCGCCCATCGACACGGGGGCCGTAAAATCACCGCAGGTCAACTGGAGGGCCTCTAAATCAATACTGACAAGCTGGGTGGGGTCTTGCTCAATTAAAGATTGGAGCTGGGTAACCGTCTCAGTATCCGCCGTTACGCAGGGGACTCCAATGGCCACACAGTTGCCAAAAAAGATTTCGGCAAAGCTCTCGCCCACAATGAGCTTAATGCCCCAACGATGAATCGATTGAGGCGCATGTTCACGGGATGAACCACAGCCAAAGTTGCGGTTGACCAGCAACACCTCAGCCCCCTGGTACTGGGCCTGATCAAAAGGATGGCTACCGCTGCTCTGGGCACGGTCGTCGGCAAAAACTCGCTCACCCAGACCGTCAAACGTGACGCAGCGCAGAAACCGAGCCGGGATAATCCGATCGGTATCAATGTCGTTACCCTTGAGGGGAATGCCCCGTCCAGAGACGGATTGAATCTGAGCCATAGGTTTGCGGTCCCGTAGGTTGGCTATGCCATAGTATTGAAGTCCAATCGCTATGGTAGCTCGAGATGGCGAAAGTATATGAGCAGATTACGCCAGAACTGCAGACCTTTATTCAACAGCAGCCGCTCTTTTTCGTAGCCACAGCCCCACTATCGGCAGCTGGCCACATTAACCTTTCACCCAAGGGGCTAGAGGCTTTTCAAATCCTGTCACCCACGCGGGTTGCTTACCTGGATTTGACCGGCAGCGGCAATGAAACCTCGGCCCACCTACAAGAAAATGGCCGGATCACATTGATGTTTTGTGCCTTTGCCGGTAAACCCATGATTTTGCGACTCTATGGTCAAGGTCAAACCATCTTGCCCGGTCAACCTACCTGGGTTGACTTAGCAGAGCGATTTCCTCCCCTACCTGGTGTACGACAAATCATCGTAGCTGAGATTAATCGAGTGCAAACCTCTTGCGGTATGGGGGTGCCTCTGTTGGCCTATCAAGGCCAGCGACAATCCCTGCTCGACTGGGCTGAGCGGAAAGGAACCGATGGTCTGCTCCAGTATCAGAAAGAGAAGGGTAGCCAAAGTATCGACGGACTGACTACGCCGATTGGAGCTAAGGGAATCGCAAGAAAATAACATTCCGACCGGCCCCCATTCCCAATCCTTCTACCGACAGGAGAAAGGGGCCAGAGCCGAAGTCCCTTTCTCTCTGTAATTCACCCCAAATTCAACACGCTGGGGCTGATGATCAGCTGTCGCTGATGGATTGTCAGCCACCCCTCATTGCGAAAATCGCGCAGCAGCCGGGTCACCGTCACTCGCGTTGTGCCAATGATCGTGGCGAGCTGATGGTGGGTCAGGCGCACCGTCAAGCGCACCCCCTGGGTTTCGACCTGACCAAACTCCTGGGCAAGCAAAATCAGCAGATGACTGAGCCGATCGGCCACCAGTCGCTTACCCGATAGCGCTAACCATGCCTCTGTCTGTTGCAAACGCCGAGTCAGATGTGCAAACATCCCGGCCATCAACGGCGGCGAAGACTCGACCTCAGTCATTGCCAGCGGCAGTAAATCAACATCGGTTAGTGCAGTTGCCCAATAGGGATCAACCGTCGTCAGGGGCAGGCCAAAGGGCATTGAGGGGCCCACTAACCCTAGGAGCGTTTCGCTACCGTCTGGATGAATCGTGTGAAGCTGAATAATGCCTCGGCAGACCATATACAGCTGTCGCCGCCGTAGTGGCAAACTCCGACCTGAGGGATGGGACGTCAAAGTTCGCTCATGGTAGAGCTGCTCAAGCAGCTCTACAAATTCTTTTTGGGGAGGGTCTTGGATAGCTGTAGCGGAACCATTTATCAGCTTAGAAGAAATCAAAGACACACAATTTGCCCTCACTTACATCATGTCAATAGCAAACCAAGACGCCCCCACAGAAATCCATCGCTGGGGAAGATGTGTTTTAGATAACGGCCATCTACGGTAAAAATTGATATAAAAAGCTAACCAAAGCAATAAAGCCTGACCGTCTTGGTTGCCATGGGGCTATATTGGTGGCTATTTCTTAAGAGAAAGTGTTGAGAAGGTTAAGGAGATGGAAACTTCTGCTTAATCGATAGGGATGCGGGTAGCACAAGCCGCTTGATCATGAGACGGGGCCCAGAGAGGGAGTTCTCGGGCTGGTTGCCAGACGCATCTTCTGAGGCGTTAGCAGGCGGCGGTTAGCGCTTTAGAGCGCTCTGATATCGCTGACTTGACCGGTGACCGCCGCCGAAACCACCATGGCTGGGCTCATCAGTAGCGTGCGCCCGGAGGCAGAGCCCTGACGTCCTTTAAAGTTTCGATTGGAAGACGAGGCGCTCATTTGTCGGCCTTCGAGCTTGTCGGGATTCATCGCCAAGCACATGGAGCAGCCCGGCTCCCGCCATTCAAACCCGGCCTCAACAAATATTTTATCTAGACCCTCGGCCTCGGCCTGCTGTTTGACCCGCTCAGAGCCGGGTACGACAAAAGCTTTAATACCCGATGACACATGTCGCCCCCTGGCAATTTGAGCGGCTTCACGCAGATCGCTGATCCGGCCATTGGTGCAGCTACCGATAAAGCACACATCCACCTTGGTGCCCAAAATTGGCTGACCAGGGGCCAGATCCATGTAGTCATAGGCTTCTTGCACCGTGGGGCGATCTTCTTCGGGAATCTCATCCAGGGTCGGAATTGTTTCGTCTACGCCGATGCCCTGGCCAGGGGTGATGCCCCAGGTGACAGTAGGGGCAATGTCAGCAGCCTCAAAGGTGACAATATCGTCGTACACTGCCTCTGCATCACTCCGTAGACTAGACCACCAGGCGATGGCCTGATCCCAATTATCTCCTTTGGGAGCCCCGTCACGACCTTGCAAATAATCGTAGGTAATTTGATCGGGGTTGACATAGCCGCACCGAGCACCGCCTTCAATCGACATGTTGCACAGGGTCATGCGCTCTTCCATCGACATAGCTTCGATGGTGCTACCAGCATATTCATAGGCATACCCCACCCCGCCTTTGACGCCCAACTGACGGATGATATGCAAAACCACATCTTTGGCATAAACCCCATTGGGCAATGGGCCATTGACTTCGATCCGGCGTACCTTGAGTTTAGCCAGGGCTAAGGTTTGAGAAGCCAGCACATCGCGCACTTGACTGGTGCCAATGCCAAATGCGATCGCACCAAACGCACCGTGAGTCGAGGTGTGACTATCGCCGCAGGCAATCGTCATACCAGGCTGGGTCAACCCTTGCTCTGGGGCAATCACATGCACAATCCCCTGCCGACCAGAGCCCACGTTATAAAACGGAATCCCGTTGTCAGCGGTATTGTGTTCGAGGGCGACGATCATATCTTCAGCCAGGGCATCGGCAAAGGGCCGAGACTGGCTCTGGGTCGGCACGATGTGGTCTACCGTGGCCACCGTCCGCTCTGGATACATCACCTCAAGGCTCCGCTCGCGCAGCATCGCAAAGGCCTGGGGGCTGGTGACTTCGTGGATCAAATGCAGACCAATAAAAAGCTGCGTTTGCCCTGAGGGCAGCGTTGCCACCGTGTGCAGCTCCCAAACTTTATCGAATAAGGTGCCTTTGCTCATCGCTTTGCCGAGGGGTTAACCCAATACCAGTGCAATTTTTTATCTTAGCTCAAAGCAGCTGGATTCTAGGCTGTGGATCACTCAGCATTAAACACATCAAAAATCTGACGGCAGCAAGCTTTAACCTGCTCACCCGCCTCGAGATCGGGAATAACTTCCCCCTCAAACTGCCAGTCGTGAATCGTCGACAACCGCCACTGCTGACCCCGATGATCAAAACCAGCAACTTCGACCCCAATAGCACGGCGTACGTTGCGAGTGGCAGGACTGGCACTATCGAGATGAAATCGAATTTGGACCAGCAAGCTGCGGCATTGAAAGGAGCGACTGACCCCCGGAAAATGAAAGCCAATATCAATCGAGTCAGGATCAACCAGATCCTGGACATCTGGGTCATTAATCCATGGCTTTAGATCGGCCCGTAAGTCAGGCAGCTGGGCCTTAAACAGCCCCACAATCGCCGCAATTTTACTAGCAAACTCAATACTGGAAGCTTTTTCGGCTGCATTCACACGACACCTATAGAACCCAACGCGAGTCTCTTTAGGGTAAGTTAACTTAAATTAAGGTTTAGTGACCGCTGTAACAGCCTAGATTTCTTCGCTATAAAAGGCTTTGCAAGTGTCTAAAATTCGCAGGTCATTTTCACTCACCTGCTGGATGCGATGATAGCCTTCGATAGCCATCGACACCGCCCCCTCAGCGCTAGCCACTTGGGTATCCCGCTGAATGCCCAGGGCATATTCAAAGCTGTCTTGTGAGTAGCTGTCAGTAATGGTCAACGCCAACTCCGTATCTTGGAACTGACCCTGAACACAATCAAAGGAAGATTGGGGCATATAAAACGCGCCCAAAATGATGCCTGCTCGAGCTTCAAAAACCAGATAAGCAGTGGCTAACTGATCGGGCAAAGGCTGCTGACCATACAGATAAATCCCGTCATTGGGCAACGCCTGATCGGTGGCAGTGACCTCTTGAGCTGCCGACCTCTGAGCCAACAAGGGCTGTATTGATTGGTGAGAATGGCTGCGATCAAAGGGGGCAGTTGCAGCCGTTCTTAAGCGATGGCTCGATGCTTTTGCAAGCATCGTCGAGGGCTTTGACTGTTGCTTTGTCTTTTGTTTCGCTAGGTGGTTAAGCCGCTGGGTCTGGAATGCCGCAGCAGACTGCCCATGCAACCCTTCAGCTTGAGCGGGCTGCAGGCTCCCCAACCCAAACAGGGCAAACCCGGTAACCACGCCGAGGGAGAGACCTGCCATTCGGTCCAGAGAACGCGCTCCTAAGGACCGAGTGTAATTTTCAATACCAGATTTTATAGTTGCCAACATAAGCTTATATATCCCCTTCACGCCCTTGAATAATCACCCTAAAACCGAAAGCCTTTAATTACCCCAGAATTAGGCGTCGTTAATTGCCTCTTGATTCACTGTAGGCCAGATAAATCCCCTATCCAGTCCGTCCAAAGCATCCCGTAATATCTCTTCTTAATCCCTTCATAAAGCCATTAACCTACCCCGGAGAGAAAACCTGAGTGGACCCTGACATCATGGCGAACACGAACCAGCCCAATCGCTGGAAACCAGAATATGGAAAGGACAAATGAATCTACCTCTATGGTTGACTACAGAGAAAAAATAATTATTCCGGATGGGCGAGTTCTAAGACTGGCACATTCAATTTTTTATCAATTCTCGTTAGGTTTATTTAATTTCCCTCGCTGGAACTTTTCATCCTTCTCCAGAAAGAGATACTCTGAAAATACACACGATTCTTAAACCTAAGCTTGAGATTTCTTGGCTCGAGGTAGGAGACGCAGCTTTAAAGAATGCAGCAACCTATGCAGCAGAATGAAGTAGCCCTCAAACTTCTGCTTTTTATTGACAAACGCCCTAGCCTGACTGAGGAAATTCAGCAGATCCGGCACCATGTGGAGCAGCTCCAAGGCGAGGTCCCGGTCAGACTTGAAATTATTGATGTCAGTGAGCAGCCCTACTTAGCCGAGCATTTTAAGCTAGTGGCGACCCCTGCCCTAATCAGGGTTTCTAAGGATGCCAATCAAACCCTGACCGGGGGCGATATTATCCCCCAGCTTGATTATTGGTGGCCTCGCTGGCAAATGGAGGCCGAGGCTGCAGCGGCACTGACCCCCAATATCAACGGGAATGGTAAGCAGACTGAGTCCTCTACCAACTCAGTCATCCACTCCACCGAAATTATTCGGCTTTCTGATGACATTTTTCGGCTTAAGCAGCTCAATGCAGAGATGGAAGCCCAGCTCAAATTCAAAAATCGCATCATTGCGATGCTGGCCCATGATTTACGTAACCCTCTGACGGCGGCTTCGATTGCGGTTGAGACCTTAGAGATGGGCTACACCCCCGATGGTCGTCGTTCAGACAAGCTGACGCCCGCTTTGACGATGCAGCTGCTCAAACATGCCAAGATCCAAATCCGCAATATCAATCGGATGATTACCGATATTTTGCAGGCGGCTCGAGGCCCCTGTGCTGAGCTAAAAATTGCCCCAGAGGAAGTCGATTTGCTAATGCTTTGCCGAGAGGTTTTAGAAGCAATAGGGCCGAAAGCTACAGCTAAGGAGCAGTCGATCAAGATCGATATTCCTAAGGACTTGCCCCATGTCTATGCGGATGTCAGCCAAATTCGGCAGGTGATTACTAATTTGCTTGATAACGCGGTGAAATATACCCCCCCGGGCGGCAGCATCGCTATCAATGCACTGCATCGCACCAACCAAAAAGTCCAAATCAGCGTTCAGGACACTGGCCCAGGGATTCCTGAAGAAAACCAGACCCGAATCTTTGAAGAAAGTTTTAGGTTGAAGCGAGATCGTGCTAAAGACGGCTATGGTCTGGGCCTATCGCTTTGCCTCCGGATTGTGCGAGCCCACTATGGCCAGATTTGGGTAGATTCGACCCTGGGTGAGGGCAGTAGTTTTCACTTTACGTTGCCGGTCTATAGGGCCTATGGCATCCCAGATGATTGATTTAGCCCTCAGCTGGTGGCAAATTCGCTGACTCAGACCCAGACAACATCTGCGCTTTCATTGCGGCGAGTTGGGCATCAATGTCGTCGGGCTGACCATTTTCGAGGGCCGCAAACTTTTTCTCCAGGCTATTATCTTCGACGTTGGCGTTGAGTTCTGCGATCGCATCCGATTGTGCCTCTAGTTCTAGGATTTTTTCCTCCATTTTTTCAAACGCATTGGTAGAGCTGCCGGTGCCCACCTGGCCAATCATTTCGTTGAGGCGCTGGCTGGCTTTGGCAGAGCGGGCCCGCGCAATATACATGTCTTTTTTGGTGCGCGCCTCGGCAATTTTGCCCTCCAGTTTGCGCATATTCTCTTTGAGCTTAGTCACCACCGCCCGCTGCTGGGCCAGCTGAGCTTCCATGGTGTTAGCCGTTTCTTGATAAGTCTGGCGACGGGTGAGGGCCTCTTTAGCCAGGGCCTCTTGGCCTTTGCGGAGAGCCAACTCCGCTCGCTGATAAGACTCGTGGGCTGTCGAGCGAGCCTGCTCATACTGTCGCTCGGTGCGCTTTTGAGTTGCGATCGCCTGGGCTACACTCTGCCTCAGCTGGATCAAATCGGCCTGCATATCACTGACAGTTTGCTCTAGCACCTGCTCTGGATCTTCGGCATTGCTGACAAAACTATTCAAACTGGCGCGAATAGCGCGGGAGACTCGATCTAGCAGACCCATGTTGCCTCTTGATGACTGACTAAATTCCCTGCCTAGAAGCATAGCAGCCACGCCTGGCTCCCTGCCATAGCGCTACTCGTCGGTCGGGCCATAGAGTTGAGACGTCACCCCCTGCTGCTGTAGCTCTTGCACGTATTGTTGGGCGGTTTCAGCATTATCAAACGCCCCCAGCTGAATCCTCGTCCCGTCTTTAAAGTTTCGAACAAAGGCATCGGTGACGACTTCGCGCACCTGATTGAGAGACGGATCGCCTGTGTAGTTTGTAATCACATAATAGTTACGACCGACCACAGGGGCCGCAGGGGCAGGCGCAGCAGCAGGCGCGGGGGCAGGCGACGCGACGGGGGCAGGTGTAGATGGCGCAGTGGGTGCAGGGGGCGTCGTTCCCGGAGCCGTCGTTCCCGGAGCAGGTAGTTGCGCGGTGTTATTGGCAGGTAAGGGGTCAGTCGCAGGCGTTGTTGTCGGAGGACTGGCAGGCAACGGCGCAGCTGGTGCTTGGGTAGCCCCCTCCACCTCTAACGTGCTCAGACTCTCTAAATCGAGTTCAACAAATTCACGCTTTGATAAATCCGGGCCAGGTGGGCTAAACCCACCCTCCTCAAGGTTAGCCTCCCCAGAGCCGCTCTCCTCGGACGAGCTCTCCTCACTGGCTGTCTCCGACTCTGCTGTCTCCGACGGTGATGGAAACCAAGCCCGCACTGTATCTAAAGCAGATGGATTGAGCATCAGGTAGCCAATCCCCAAACTACCCACCATCAATAACATCAGGAGCCCCATCCCCAACGGTGTTGTCAAACGGCTCGCTCCTCCGGGGCGATAGGGCTTAGTCGGGGCATGGGCCACCCCATCCCCCACCGGATCGTCAGCCAGACTTTTCAAGAGTTCTTCAGACGACTCCAGATAGCCCTCCGGCTCAGCCGACTGTCGCACCGACAAATCGCTAGTGGATGCTGCTTCGTTGACCCCATCGCTAACGACAGCTGGCTCAGCTGCTGCCTCAGCCAACGCGTCCACAGCATTACTATCTGCCACACTCTCAACCGCCGCGACTTGATCAGGCACTACCCCATCGTCGGCCTGATCTCGCAGAAAAGGATTGGGCGGCGGCGGCGGCAAGACCACAGCAGGACCGGGCACAGCAGGACCGGGCACAGCAGGGCCAGGCACAGCAGTCCCTGACACAGCAGGCGGCGCTGACTGAGCTGCCCCCGGAGACACTTCACTGGCTTGAACCGAAATCAAATCAATAGACTGCTTTGGCCCCTTACCTATTTTCAGCTTGGGTGCTGGCGGCGGCGATTGTCCATGCATCTGACGACGGTAGTGAGTCAGTTCATCTTCAAGATGCACATTCAAATTATTGAGTGCCCGTTGCAGCGGCGGCTTGAGGAATGTCTCCGCTAAGGGTTTTGTTGAACTCTGGGCATCAGTTTGATCGTGGGGGGCCATGGCAGTCGTTGCAAAGATTGGCAATCGCACGTCAAAATTAGCACATCTATGGGCCATACCGGCTTAGCCTCCCATTGAAAGCCCGCTAAAATCAGCTAAAACCCTCAACAACATGCCCCTCGAAGGACTCAACTCACTCATCAAAGGGCTGGAGACACAGCCCAGTTGGCAAGCCCGCCGCCAGTTTAGACAGGTGGTGACTCACTGGCCAAAAGCGGTAGGCTATGCGGTGGCTCGTCAAACCAGGCCAGTTAGCATCAAACGCAGTGTTCTCTATGTCACCGTTGCCTCAGCAGCTTGGGCTCAAACCCTAGGGTTTGAGCGCCCCCGAATTTTGCGAAAGCTCAACAAGTATTTGATCCCAACGCTCCAAGACATTCGGTTTTCGACAGCGCAGTGGACTCAAAAACCCACCCAACCCCAAGGCACGATCAGTGATGAGCTCAAAAATCATCCCAGCTATACGGGCCCAATCAATATAGGCCTGATCAATCGGGAGCCCCTAGGGTCAGGCAAAGGCCTACGCCCTGAGGGGGGAGGGCGCACTGCTAACTGCCAGCAGGTACGGGGGCCAAAAACTAGCTCAGCAGAGACGTCGCAAACTGCCGATGCCGCTTTTCAACAATGGGCCAAGCTGATACGAGCGCAACAAAAGCAGCAATCCACTTGCCCAAAGTGTCAGTGCCAATGCCCCCCAGGCGAACTAAAACGCTGGCAGCTTTGCGCCCTATGCGCAGCTAAAAACTGGAAATAGCCAACAAAAATAGACAATAGAAATCATTGGCAAAACAGGATGCAAACCAATTGATCCCCATCGGGTTTGGTTAAAAACAAACCCGTTATCACCTCGGGATCAGGCTCTTTACGATGCTTAACCGAAATATTAATAAATGATTAAGCTGGCCACAGATCGATAACCCTTTGAGTTGCCTATACATCAAGCCTTAGAGAATTTTCCTCGGCCAAAATGAGATTGTCAACTTCGGTCACAATGGCCTTGAAGTAAGGCTTTTAGCGCATTTTATAATATGAAATCAGTCAACTGTGTCACTTCTCACTGTGGCCGCTGTCGTTTTTATACGCCAACGGGACGCCGCGGTGGAGAGTGCGCCCAGCTAGGCGTGCCGGTCAAAGCTAATTGGAAAGCTTGTCAATTGGCCTGCTCTCCCTTCGAAGCTGATTCGTTTAATACAGCCAATTTTTTACCCGATAATACAGCTAGTTTTTTGCCCGACTTAGACCCTTTAGCGCCTAAAATCCTCACTTCAAAAACTTTGACAGAGTTTGATATTCTAGAAACCTGCCCCTCCCCCAAGTCTCTTGCGGGTCAAAGCAGACGGCACAGCGTAGTTTGAACGCCTCACACCAAGTAGTCTGTCAAGGCTTATTTTGGGTTAGTAAGGGCGTGGGGCTAGAGCTCAACCCTAGAGTCCTCAAGGTAACCAGGGATATCGCTTAAAGTCGGGATCTCGTTTTTCTAAGAACGCTTGTTTTCCCTCAGCCCCTTCGTCGGTGAGGTAGTACAGCAGCGTCGCATTGCCAGCCAGTTCCTGTAGCCCTGCCTGACCGTCACAATCGGCATTCAAGGCCGACTTAAGACATCGAATTGCAATTGGGCTTTTCTGAAGCACCTCCTGCGCCCACTGGATGCCTTCGGCCTCAAGCTGATCAACCGGCACTACATGATTAACCATGCCCATGTCTAACGCCTGTTGCGCGGTGTATTGACGACATAAAAACCAAATTTCTCGGGCCTTTTTTTGGCCCACAATGCGAGCCAGGTAGCTAGCCCCAAAGCCACCGTCAAAACTGCCTACCTTGGGGCCGGTCTGGCCAAAAATGGCATTTTCCGCAGCCAGGGTCAGATCGCAGATCAGATGCAACACATGCCCCCCGCCGATGGCATAGCCCGCCACCAGCGCAATCACGACCTTTGGCATTGAGCGAATCAGTCGCTGCAAGCCCAACACATTTAGCCGGGGTACACCGTCGTCTCCGACATAGCCGGCCTTCTCGCGAACGCTCTGATCTCCTCCTGAGCAAAAAGCATATTTGCCATCGGTGTGGGGACCGGCTCCGGTGAATAATACGACACCGATGCGAGTATCTTCACGTGCATCTGAAAACGCATCATAGAGCTCAAACACCGTCTTGGGCCGAAAAGCATTGCGCTTATGGGGCCGATTGATGGTGATTTTCGCCATGCCGTCGGCTTTGTGATACAAGATGTCTTCGTAGGTTTTGGCAACGGTCCACTCGACTTGCATGGGGGCAGTGCTTTCCTTTGAGATGAAAATACAGTCTCTAATTATGGCAGGCGGAGGGGGCGCAGGGGATCAGGGGGCGCAGATGAAATGGGGAGATGGGGGAGATGGAGGAGCAAGCATGATGCTTTTTGGGGGCCATTCAATCCGACTGGTGCGGATTTTGGCCTAGGGGCTAAAAAGCACGTCTTAAGCGGTATAAAGAGGCTACTGATTGAAGGATCTAGAATCACAGATGAATTTGAACCAAGCGCTCTTATGGGGATTGCCCTTAAGCCTGTTGAGCAACTGGGGTGTAGCTGCCTATGCGAGGACCGCTGATCTCACCGTATTTCCGAGCAATGATCTTGAGACGTTAACGGACTGTCCTCAAAATCTGATTGCCTATGAAACGCTTCAACCTTACTCCCAAGGTGGGTATGCAACGGACGGGATGATCCAACTGAGTGCGATCGCAACCGATATCCGTGTTGACCAGGTAGGTGAGTTTAGCGTCACCTGGAGCGGAACGCTTAAGCCCGAATATGCCAATTGCCAAGCTACAGCCGGTATCGTCAGCCTGGATGGCGAGGCTTATCAGGGGCACTCCTATATCCGAGCCCAGTTCATTGAGGGGCAGGTCGAGGCCATTTTGGATATGACTGGGGTGAGAGATGCCAATAATTTTACCGCTGAGATTCTTTATCACGGTCTTCGCGAGGGAAATCCTCGCTGGACCTGGGGCGGCACCGACTAAGCCTATGGACGCTCTCAACGCAACCAAACGTTACAAATAGATCTCCTACATTCCGCCCCTGGTTTAATCCCTACAAGCCGCTTAAAACCAAGCAATACAATCCCTTTTGTCCTTCACCCTTCGCCCTTTGCCTTCACCCTGCCCCTTGCCCCTATTCCAAAACCCCCCAGCCTGCTTAAAAATAGAAAAGGCTGTAACGTTTGCCCTATAAAATTTCCGGTTTCAAGATGGCTTACTACTGGTTCAAATCGTTTCATATCTTTGGCGTCGTCGCCTGGTTTGCAGGGCTGTTTTACCTGGCGCGGCTGTTTATTTACCACGTAGAGGCCGACCTTGAGCCCGAACCGGCCCAGAGCATTCTCAAAAAGCAGTACACCGTGATGGAAAAGCGGCTCTATAGCATCATCACGACACCTGCCATGGTGCTGACGGTGGCGATGGCGATCGGATTGCTGGTTGAGATGCCAGCCTTTCTTAAGCAAGGTTGGATGCATGCCAAGCTGGGGTTTGTGGGGGCGTTGCTGATTTATCACTTTTACTGTGGTCGGATGATCAAGCAGCTTGAGAAAGGCGAGTGCAAGTGGACTAGTAAAACGCTGCGCTTTTTTAATGAGGGGCCGACGCTGCTGCTGGTGGTGATTGTCATGTTGGTGATTTTTAAGGGGAATTTCCCCACCGGGGCGACGACGTGGCTGATTGTGGGGTTGGTGTTGTCGTTTTTGGTGACGATTCAGCTGTATGCGCGTAAGCGGCGATTGGATAAGGAAAGGGAATTGGCTGAGGCGATGCCGACTGCGGAGGAGCAGGTGTTGCAGCCTTGAGGGGATTTTGGATTTTGGATGGGGTATTGGTGATTCGTCGGAGCAGTCCCTGATGGCTAGCCTGTGAAATGGGTGTCTTGAACCGCTTATGAAAGCTAAATTACAGCGATTCCTCGCGATTTCTTTCGCGATCTGCCTGGTGATGATAGCAGCGCTGTGGGTGTATGCCCAACCTGTCGAGAAGTCGCCGAGGGCGACGGGTCAAGGTGGGGCGGTGGCCTCGGTTGATTTGGAAGCGACGCAGATTGGCATTGATGTGCTGAAGGCAGGGGGGAACGCAGTGGACGCGGCGATTGCAACCGCTGCTGCCCTGGGGGTCACCGAACCCTTCTCAGCGGGAATCGGCGGTGGTGGCTTTATGGTGATCTATCAGAAGGACGCGGATCGGGTGATTACGCTGGATGGTCGGGAGGAAGCGCCTGCGCTGACCACACCGGATATGTTTCGCGATCCGACCAGCGCTGAAGGGGAGCCCTTGCCGTATGTGCCAGAGCGGATCAGTAGTGGGCTGGCGGTGGGGGTGCCGGGGACGCCGCTCAACTGGGAGACGGCGCTACAGCGTTACGGCACGCTGTCACTGGCGGAGGCGTTGGAGCCTGCGATCGCACTGGCTGAAACCGGCTTTACGGTAGACGAAACCTTTGCCAGCCAGGTCGCCCAAAACCTACCCCGCTTCGCAGCCTTTACCAGCACTCGCGACCTGTATCTACCGTCGGGTCAGCCGCCAGCGGTGGGCTCCCAGTTTCAAAATCCGGACCTGGCCAAGGCCTATCGACTGTTGGCTGAGCAGGGCCCAAATGTGTTTTATCGAGGCGAGGTCGCAGCGGCCATCGTCAACACAGTGCAGTCACCGCCCACGGTGGAGTCGCCATCCTTTACGGTCTATCCAGGGCGGATGGCGCTGGGCGATTTGGATCGGTACGAGGTGAGGGTGCGGTCTCCGGTGGTCAGTGACTATCGGGGCTACCAGATCTACGGCATGGGTCTGCCCAGCAGCGGTGGCCTCACGGTAGCGCACTCGTTGGAGCTATTAGAGAGCACGGACCTATCGGCGCTGCCGCAACCGGAGGCGATGCATAAAATTTTGGAGGCGTCACGGCTGGCGTTTGCAGATCGCAATGCCTACCTGGGCGACCCCGAATATGTGGATGCGCCGCTGACGGGGTTGTTGAGTGCGGACTATGTGCAAACTCGCTCAGCCCTCATACCTGAGCAAGCAACCGAAAGCGCTGCTAGGCCTGGCAATCCGCTGCCTTATCAAAGTGATCCTAGCCCTAGCCTGACGGAGTGGCCCAATGTGGCCCTGCAATCCTCCCCGCAAGAAGGGCTTTCGACGACGCATCTGACGGTGGCAGATCGGTTTGGCACTGTGGTGTCTTACACGTTAACAATTGAGTCAACCGGCGGGTCGGGGATGGTAGTGCCGGGATATGGGTTTATTCTCAATAACGAGTTGACGGACTTTGATACGGCGGTGCCCCATCCAAATAGCCCGGAACCGGGTAAGCGTCCGCGCAGTAGTATGGCCCCGACCATTGCGATCTCACCCGACGGCACCGTCCTGGCGTTTGGCTCGCCGGGGGGCTCGACGATCATTACGACGGTGTTGGGGATTGCAACCAATGTGATGGATTTTGGCATGGAGTTGGGAGATGCGATCGCAGCACCCCGACTGTCTCAGCGCAACGGCGACGCCACAACGATTGAAGCGGCTCTAGAAGCAACCGATCTGGCTGAAGCACTGGCAGCTAAAGGTCATACGTTCAGTGCGACCGATGAAATTGGCGCGGCGACAGGCATTAAAATTAGCCCTGACGGGACGATGCAAGCGGCTGCTGAGCCAAATCGTCGAGGGGGTGGGGCAGCGATGGTTGTCGAATAGTCGTGGGTAAAATCAAGCGAGAATATAAGCCACAGCAGAAACGCTTTGCACGCTGATTCCGATTTTTCCTTTGATTGAATAGTTTTTTCCCGTATTTGAGCTTAAATTTTGGGTAAGTTTCTTAAAGAGACACTATTGGAGACCCGGTCGTGAATTCTGAGGAAGATTTTGAAATTTGCGATCTCATCAAAATAACTCAATCTGACGAGCTTTACCGAGTTATTGATCAACTACATCAAACAGTAATTCAATGTAGTTTCGGTAATGGGTCAGCTGCTGGCTAAATTGCGTGGGTTCTTGTAGCACCCGCATCATCACAAATGCCCCCTCAAAGGTGGAAACCAATGCATCGGCCAGAGATGTTGCGCTGACCGGAAAACGGGGAGGAGAATGGACAATCGCAGCGGTAAATTTGTCTCCCAAGCGTTGTCGCCAGTGTAAAAAAGCTTGGGCTGAAATGTTCTTGATATCACCTCCCAATTCTTCAAATTGATAGATATAGGATGCAATCAGGCAGCCACCGCTGGGGTCAGCAAGAGACTCCACTTCTTCTTGAAATAAGCCAACCAAGATCAAGATCTGTTGTAGAGGATCGCGGCTCAGTTTTTCGGCTCGTCCCATTTGAGCCTCTAGATGAGCCGCATCCCGATCGGCATAACGTTGCACCAAGGCTTGGGCTAGATCAGCTTTGGTTTTGAAATGATAAAAAAAAGCGCCCTTGGTAATTTCTGCTTTTTCCAATACTCGATCAATAGATGTGCCGGACAACCCGTGCCCCATCACCAATTCATGAGCAGCATCTAAAATCCGCTGCTTTGTTTTTTCTCCGCTGCGCGGCATTCATTCTCCCAGTAATCAACTCAGCTTTCATTCTACAGACTAAATAGTCTTTTTATATCCTGCTGATTAAATAGCGCCCTGGGAAAAACAGCCCGCCATGGGCTCTCAGAGCTCCACATACTTCCTTCTGGCCATGTAGCCATTCCCGCCTGCTCTTGACAGTTTTGAAGCGCGAAGATACTATACAGACTAGTTGGTATAAGTAAAATAATTGATTATGTAGGAGATCCCAGAATGGATGCTCAACTGAGTTTCTCTAAATTTGATCCTGTGAAAGCAGAGGCTTTTTCGGGAAGCTTGCTGGCTACCCTCAATGCTGGTGGGTTGGCCTTTCGATTCTTGTCCCAGGATGCTGTTGCGATCGCAACTAATCTAGCCCAAGACCTGAGCCAAACTGTACAAGAACGGGATGCGATCGCCGGAATTCCCGATCAAGAAGCGCAGTGTTTGCGAGCGTCCGGTCTACTACCGCTGATGGTCCCCAAAGCCTACGGCGGTCTTGGCGGCAGTTGGCTAGAGGCCATCAATATCATCAAAATTCTGGCCAAAGCTGATAGCTCCTCCGCCCAACTCTACGGCTATCACCTACTGCTATCGGTGGTTCCCCATCTAATTGGCACGGCTGAGCAAGCCGCTCGCTACTATGGCGAGACGGCTCAGCATCATCTCTTGTGGGCCAATGCCATCAATACCCGCGACGTGCGGCTGACGTTGGAGTCAGACGGCAATGGCTTTCGTGCCAGTGGCATTAAAACCTTTTGTACTGGGGCAGTGGTTGCTGATCGGATTCTATGCGCGGCCACTCAGGTCGGCAATCCGCTACCTGCCATGTTCGTGATTTCCAGCGATAGAACCGGCCTAACCTACAACCACGACTGGGATGTTTTAGGGCAGCGCCGTACCGCCAGCGGCAGTTTTACCTTTGAGGCCGTACGAGTCGAACCTGCGGAAATTTTAGGGCCACCGCCAAATCTAGAGAGTGCTTTTCCAACTGGGTTAGGAGTCGGCGGCATCTTGGTGCAGACCGCAATCTTTCTAGGCATTGCCGAGGGGGCTTTGGCAACGGCCCAGCAGTATACCCAGACCCAAGCCCGCCCCTGGGAAACCGCTACGGTGCAAGAAGCAGCTGACGATCCGTATTCGTTGCGTCGCTATGGGGAGCTATGGGCTCAGCTACAGGGCGCGATCGCTCTGACCCAGCAGGCGACTATCCAGTTCCAGCAGGCGTGGAGCAAAGGGCAGGCCCTGACCCATGAAGAACGAGGAGCCGTGGCCATTGCGGCCGCTGCCGCCAAGACCCTTTCCATTCAGATGGGGTTGGCCATTACTAACCAGATGTTTGATCTCATGGGGGCGCGATCGGTTGCTAATCAGAATGGATATGACCGCTACTGGCGCAACCTACGCACGTTAACCCTGCATGACCCGGTGGATTACAAACTATTCGACATCGGCAATTGGCTTGTTAACGGAACCGCTCCTGTTCCAAGTTCCTATGCCTGAGCGAATAGCCAGCATGGTAGATCGATTAATCTTCCTGCCCAAGTATTGGACAAGAATTTCTAGAACCAGATCATGACTCAGCGTGCATCCGACACACCCACTCTGCAACAGAGAATGGCTTTGATGAATGGGTGGAAAACAGTGGTAATCATTCAGGCCCCGCAGCAGGTGGTGTGGGAGCAAGTGACCGACTTTGCTACTTATCCAGACTGGAACCCGTTTGTTCTAAAAACCTCTGCCCAATTCGAAGTGGGAAAACCGATTCGATTTTTAGAAGATTTAAAGCAGTTTGGACAACCCTGGATTACAGCTCGTTTTTTAGCGATTGACCCACCGCATGGGTTTGTCTGGAAAGGTCACTTTGTCGCACCGTTTCTGTTCACCGTTCGCCACACGTTTAAGTTTGAAGCGATCAGCAACACTCAAACTCGATTTAGCCAGACTCACGAAAATTTTGGACTGCTAATTTCCTTCCTGGCTTGGCGCGGTATCTACTGGGTCAGCCACCAGGGTTATCTCGACTTTGACCAGGCCCTCAAAGCACGATGTGAGCTTGAGACATCTCACCGTACTTCAACAAGGAGCAAGCTATCAGAATCTGATACCCTGGCATCGCCCTGGCTATGAAAAAGTAACCCGCGAGGCGATTTATCCCGCCGACTCTCTACGCAGGCGACGCCATGTCTGGGGTGAAACAGGTAAACGATACCCATTTATTTAATCAATTAACCCGGTGAAAAATCAATGATCAGCTCAGAACTCGACCAGATCCGCGCGATGCTCCAGGACTTTACTTGGGGAGACACGATTGCAGAAATGCGCTCAAACTTTAACAAAGGCTTTTCTTTACCGCCCCATCCGACGGCTCAGGTTATGCCCATCCAGGTCGATGGGGTTGCCGCCGAGTTAATCTCTGTGCCCCAGGGTAATTCCGACCGCATCATTCTCTATCTCCATGGGGGTGGCTTTGCCATGGGTTCGTTCCAAACGTATCGCCGTCTTTCTGCCGATCTCGCGGCAGCCGCTAGCAGCAGCGTGCTCTTAATCGACTATCGTCTAGCCCCCGAACATCCTTATCCTGCTGCGCTGGAGGATACGCTAATGGCCTATCGCTGGTTGATTAATACGCTGAGATTGTCACCCAACCAAGTGGCGATTGCCGGCGATTCTGCCGGCGGCAATCTAGCACTAGCGGCTCTAGTGTCGTTGAGAGATACAGGCGATGAGCTACCCGCTTCAGCCATCTTAATTTCGCCCTACTGCGACCAGACCCAAACTAGCCCAACCATCACTACCCATGCAGCGGTTGACCCAATGGTATCGCCCCAACTGCTTGATACCATAACCCGATGGTATACCCGCGACACAGATCTAAAGCAGCCCCTCATCTCACCGCTGTATGCCGACTTATCGACATTGCCACCCTTATTGATCCATGTGGGTGCTGCCGAAGTTTTACTCGATGATTCCCTCCAACTCGCTCGTCAAGTAGGATTGGCTAATGGTTCGATCGAACTGAAGGTCTGGCAAAACATGATTCACTGCTTTCACTTGTTTGCCCCTCTGTTGGCAGAAGGGCGGCAGGCGATCGCCGAAATCGGAGCTTTTCTCCACCGCCATTGGCCACTAGAGACAACGCTCAACCCCTCATCGCTGTTAAAGGAAATGGTCAAACAGCCATGACACCGATGCTTGTGAAGGTCACTAGCATCGGGTGAAGCGAACACCCTACCGAACCCTACCCCTTTGCCTCATAGCCCAAGGGGCAATAGCCTAAAAGGCATGGCTACGCTAGGGCTACGCTAGCGCCTTTCGCCCTCCCCCTTCCTCCACATCATGAAGCCACGACAATTCTCTCTAAAGAAATATTGTCGAAAGCAGATATTTTGATTAACATTTATTACAGAGCTTTAAGCTTCTTAACAGAGTATGTAACCGAGGTCGAAAATCATGGAAGAGCAAACCAGCAAATTTGGATTCACTCAGATCGCTGAAAACTGGAATGGCCGTCTGGCTATGCTGGGATTCGTTATTGGTCTGGCCACCGAATTCATGACCGGTCAAGGCATCTTGTCTCAGTTGGGCTTGATGTAGATAGCCTCTAGTTGGGTCTTAAATTCAGAACTTGACCTGACGCTAAGCGGCCTTCATCAGGCATTTGCCAGCCGTTTTAGCATTCAGCACTCCAATGAGTCAGAGAGCGAGGTGGGCCTAAGCCCACCTTTTTTTTGGGCGATTCCACTTTGCTTTCGCTTGATTTGCTTCGTCGGCTTCTAGATCGGCATCCATATCTGGGTCACGCCAGGTCGCGACTGGCTTCAAAGTAGGGTCAATGGGCTCAGCTGGGTCAAACTCCAGGATGGTTTCCAAATACCCCAGGTAGCCAGACTCTATAAATGACATCAGCATTCGGGCCAGGGCAATCCAAACCGTTTCATCAAACTCCCAATCTTTATCAAAGGGAGCGCGATCCGCAATCGACCGCAACGCCCAAAAGTAGCTATTGCGAACCACGGAGCCCTTTTTCTTGTAAGAGGGCACGTCTTCGTGACGAATCAGCAAGACGCCGTTCTCAACGGTTGCTCTCATGGTTTGCCTCCATACTTTGTCCCCGTACGTTGCCTCCAATACTTTGCCCTAGTGACCGCCAATGTTTTACAACAGTTCTTATAACTCACATCCAGTTTGAAACTTCGGGGATTCTATAAAAACAGGGGATTCCCCGCAAGCAAAGGACGGGGCTGGGTGGGGGCAATTTTCAAATTATTTAGAGTCCTATGGTGGCCGCTGTTTCTCTGTGTAACGTTCACAAAGTCTATAACAACACCTGCGTTGTCAACGACTTATCGCTTTCTATTCAACCGGGGGAGGTGTTTGGCTTGCTAGGCCCCAATGGCGCAGGCAAATCCACCACCATTCGCATGCTGACCACCCTTACCCAGCCTACCCAGGGCGACATCGTGGTCGGGGGCTTTGATGTCAGCCGCAAGCCCGCCTCGGTGCGCCGTCAGATTGGGGTGGTCCTTCAGCAGATCAGCGTCGATGGTGATCTCTCCGTTTGGGAAAACATGGAGTTTCATGGTCGCATGCACCACCTGCCCAAAGCCAAGCGCCAGCAAGAAATCGACCGCTGGCTGGCCTACGTGGGCCTCAGCGATCGCCGACAAGATAAGGTCAAGCTGCTCTCCGGTGGCATGAAGCGTCGCCTCCAAATTGCCCGCGCCCTGCTGCACCAGCCGAGTATTTTATTCCTCGATGAGCCCACCGTCGGCCTCGACCCCCAAACCCGCCGCCGTCTTTGGGAGATCATCCAAGACCTCAATCAACAGCAGGGCATGACCATGCTGCTCACCACCCACTACATGGAAGAAGTGGAGTATCTGTGCGATCGCATCGGCATTTTAGACCAGGGCAAACTGATTGAAACCGGCACCCTGGATGAACTGCGCCACAAACACGGCCAGGGCATCGTCATGAAGCAAACCGGAGAACGCTGGGACTATGTCTTTTTCCCCACGCTCCAAGAAGCCAATGCCTACCTCGACGAGCAGCCCGATAAAACCGGCATGATGACCCGCCCGTCAAATTTAGAGGATATCTTCGTCGAATTAACGGGACACAATCTTGATTAATTTCCTCACCTTCTCGACAATTCCTCAGAACAGGTGGGTTGATGAACGTTATCCCTAGTCATCCAAGATTCAGGCCAGGTTGAACCCACCCTGCAATTTCCCTTCTCCCCCTGCCTCCCCTACCCCACTACCCGTCACCCGCTACCCACCGCCCCATGTCCCGACTCGCCCACAAAATTGAAGCAATTTTGTATCTCAAAGCGAGAGCCCTCAAAATTGACAAGATTGCCGAATATGCCGGGTGCGATCGCGAGACCGCCGAAGAAGGTTTGATCGAGTTAATGGGAGAGTATGCCCACCGCGAAGGCGCACTTGAGATCGCCGAAACCGAGAGTGGCTATAGCCTACAGCTCAAAACCCCGTTTAAGCCTCTGGTCGATGAGCTGATCCCCCTGGATATTGGTCTAGGCGCCTTGAGGACCCTGGCCGCCATCGCCCTTAAAGGCCCGATTACCCAGCCCGATTTGGTAGAGCTGCGAGGCTCAGGGGCCTATCAGCATGTGCCTGATTTGGTCGATCAAGGGTTTGTGCGTAAACGACGCCAATCCGATGGCCGTTCCTTTTGGTTGCAGGTCACCGAAAAGTTTTACCAGCGATTTGAGATCGATAAGCTACCCGAGATTAATGTTCCCCCGCCAGACCCCAAAGCAGATAGCCCCGACAGCGGCACCCGCGAAGCAGGCACAAACGACCGCAGTGAAACCTATCCGAATGCTTGACACAGCCCTTTACCTAAACAAGCCTTCCTGTCAAAACCCAGACTGCCCTTCATGCGATGTAGCCCGCCCAAGCAAAGGTTCACAGATTTATTAAAAACTTGTTAAGCTATAGTTAACAAACAATGCCAGCAGTGACTTAAGGATTAAGGGCATTCAGACTAGACGAGATTGTGAGATTCGATTAGAAATACCCTGGCTGAATCCCCGAGAGCAAGCTAATGTAGATAAAAGAAATCTTTAAGTTTCTATGTTTAACCCTGAAAGCGCAGATTTTATCAGCTTAAATGCCGACGAGCACCAGGCAAATCAACTGCTTAAGTATCTGCAGCACCAGCCTCCCGAGGTTTTGACTCGGGTCGCCCAATCAGTCAGTAGTGAAATCAAGCAAATTATTACTCAAAACGTCCAAGGGTTAGTGGGTGTCCTCCCCAGTGAGGGGTTCAACGTCCAAATCACCACCGACCGAGAAAATCTGGCCGGTTTGCTGGCTTCAGCCATGATGACCGGTTATTTTTTGCGCCAGATGGAGCAACGCATGGAACTTGAATCTAGCTTGTTAGGGGTTAATCCCCTTGAGACAGAGAGCGACGATCTATTTGGGATTAATGACCTCTTCGAAGACTAAGGTCATTTTCGAAGATACTTAATCAGAAGATACTTAATCAAAAGAGGCACTGGTCAATAAGGCCAGTGCCTCTTTTGATTAACCATGATGGGTCTATCAGGCTATTGCAAATCGCGGGGCAACGCAGTCGGCTCCACCTCAACCTCTTGAGACTGGCCCGCTCGGGTAATCTCAACCAGCAGTGTTTCACCAATCTGACTGCCTTCAACCTGAGCCTGTACCTCAGTAGCATCGCTCACCTCAGTGGCATTCACTTTTTTAATGATGTCGCCTCGTTTGAGCCCTGCAGCCTCAGCCGGGGTGCCCTCCATGACGCGCACAATCAAGACGCCCTGTTCCTCATCAATTTTGATGCCCAGCTCTTCATCGGCATTAATGCGCTCACGCATCTCAGGGGTCAGGTTAACCATCTGAATCCCCAGGTAGGGATGCTGTACCTGCCCCGTTGAAAACAGCTGATCAGAAATGCGCTTAGCCGTTTCAATCGGAATTGCAAAGCCCAGCCCCTGGGCATTGGCCCGAATAGCAGTGTTCATGCCGATGACCTCTCCCTGGGCATTGAGCAAAGGCCCACCGGAGTTGCCAGGGTTAATCGCCGCGTCAGTCTGAATAAAACGAACTCGCTTGTCCGAGATCCCTACCTGGGAGCTACTGCGGTCAAGGGCGCTGATAATGCCTGCCGTCACTGTATTATCTAAACCCAAGGGGTTTCCAATTGCGATCGCCCACTGGCCTGGTGCTAACCCATCTGTACTGCCCAGGGGCGCAGCGGGCAAATCTTCAGCATCAATCTTGACAACGGCAACATCAGTCACCATGTCAACCCCCACCACATCTCCTTCAAAGGTGCGACCATCCTTAAGGGTCACTGTGACCGTATCGGCCCCTTCGACCACGTGGGCATTGGTCATGAGCTTGCCATCTGGGGTCAAGATAAATCCCGAGCCTGTGCCCTGTTCAAGCCGCTCAGGGAGGGACGGCACATCTTCCTCGGAGGGCACCTCATCTCCAAAAAAACGCTTAAATAAGGGATGGTCAAAGGCCTCTGGCACCCCCTTAACCGAACGAGAGGCATCAATACGCACCACCGATGCCCCCACCCGCTCAGCCGCTTCTGCAATAAAATTAGGATTGGCTGGTATCGGGGCCCTCGCAATCGGTGCAGCCTGAGCCCGACTATCGAGGGACGTCTCTAATGCCGAGGGCACTCGCTCTACAGACTCCGCCTCGGATAGATCTCGATTAGCCACCTTACCCGCATAGACATGTCCCAGCCAACCCACACCACTGCCTACAACCACGAGGGTGGTGTAGATTCCTAACTTTTTTGGAGAAAACTCCATATCGTCTTTCCTCGGAATGGGGGTAGCGAACCTTAAAGGGTTGAGAAATATGCTTGGAAAAACTGACCTAAAGATGGTTCAAGCCTGTCCTTACTTTAGCGAATCAACGGGGCAGTTTGGGATATCCAAAACAGGTCACCGCCATAATGACAAAATATACAGACATAAATTCCTACAAAACTATACCTTCAGAAGCTAGATAATCGGCAGATTTGAAATTGTCTTTAGAAAATCACCCAAAGTTTCTGAATTTTTGTGGGGTTTAACTGAAATAGGGGGTGAATAATTGGGGGATCGAGATGAACCAAGGATAGCAATGGGGGACGTGCCGTGAGCAGAAGTAAATTGCTAAAACGCAGATGGCTCAACCGCACAGCAGGCAACCGCACAGCAGGCAACCGCACAGCAGTTAACAGAAGCGTGACCAGCAACCGTGTGATCAGTCGATGGCAACACCTCCCGGTTAGTTGGGGCATCGCCTTAACGATCTCCCTCTCCGGATTGGGCTTCAGCAACGCAGCTGCGGCTGAGGGTGTGTGTGGAGCATCGGCCCTTGATCAAGTGGTGAGCCACACCGTCACCGACGGGGAAACCCTCGAAAGCATTGCCAATGAGTATGGGCTACTGAGCGCCACGCTGCTGCGCTTTAATCCCAACGGGGCCAGGGCAGGGCAATCGATCTCAGTGCCCCCCTTCGATGGCATAGTCGTTGAGAGCACCGCGGGCCAGACCTGGTCAGATCTGGCAGGACAATACCAGACCCCAGCCGATGTCTTATTCGAGATCAATGGCTGCCAGACCACGGTCCCCAACCAGGTTTTTATCCCCGGTAGAAATCGAGTTTTGGGCATATCGTCAACGGCGCAAACCACCCAGCCGCTACCGGGGTATCCCCTCCCAGAGCCTGCCCCCATCGTGCTTAGCTACGGTTGGCAACCTCACCCCACTCGCGATGAAATTGTCTTCAACAGCGGCATTGCCCTCACCGCAGCTCCAGGCACGTTAGTGAGCACGGTGGCGGACGGTACCGTTGCGTTTGCAGGCCCCCAAGCAGATAATGGCAACTCAGATAATGGCAACTTAGTGGTCGTCAATCACCGTGAGGGCCTCCAAACCCGATATGCCAACCTGGGTGCACTCACGGTCAGCGTCGGTGAAACCGTGCGTCAGGGCAATTCTTTGGGTACAGTTGGAGGTATTGAGGCGGACTCCTTTATGTACTTCGAAGTCCGCACTAACTCTGAACTGGGTTGGGTCGCCCAAGATCCCTCTCAGTACCTACCCGCATTAGGGCTTAGATGACGTCTTCTTAAAAATTATCGATTGGGTCTGGTCATCTGAACAACAAGCCCCTAAAATGCCGATATCTTTGATGCGGGGGTGATTTCTTGAGAAAAGTGAAGTTGCGCTATGGCCAATAATCCAAAAGCATCTAATCCTAAAGCATCAAAAAAGTTTGAAAAACTGTTTAGGGTTCAGCCAAAGCCTGAGCCTGGTCAAACCTTATGGGGTTCATCTGTTTTATTTGAACTGGTCTTGGTACGCCCCTGGGTTTTAGTAGGTGGATTTTGGTTGATGCTGATCATGCTCAGCGCCTTAGCGCTGGGCGGGTTAAAGGATCCTGGCAAAGAGCTAGCTGAGCCGACTCCAGTTCCTGAAACGATTGAAAGCACAGCAGGTGCTGCTGTCATCACTCGCTTGCAAGATACGGCTGAGGCCCCACAGTCAGACCCCGCTGCAACCTCAGTGACGCCCACCGAGCAATCAATGCCTACCTGGCCCCTATGGACACTGGTCGCAGTGTGTGCGGGGGGCTGCTTAGCCCTGTCTCGACCAGCGGTGGCAGTGGCCCGTCGTAATCGCAGACGACGACGAGCAACCCCTAACTCTCGAGCCGTTGCGTTACAAAACAAACGTCTCAATCACCGTCGTCCTGAGAAAAGCCGTCCTGAGAAAAGCCGTCCTGAGAAAAGCCGCCTGGGCAAAAAGAGCAAGCGTCTCAAGCCGCAACAACCCTCTGCCCAAGTAATGTCAATCCGTCCCGGGAGCCGCATTCAGCGGGTAGCCCCGCCGACTCGAAAACCAATGGTAGCCCCTAACGCAAAGGGAGTAGCCCCCAAGGGCGTTTCATTTGACGTCAAGCAGCCGGTCATCACCGTCGTCCCAGCCAACGAAAACCACCCCCTTGATTGGCAAGAAGGAAGCTTGGCCCATAAGCTCGATGTTCGGCAAAAGCGCTCTTTGAATTCTTTTTTGTAGAGACGGTTGACTGGTTTACCTGTTATCTATCACCCCGACTACGTGACGCCGTTACCGGCTGGGCACCGTTTTCCGATGCCTAAGTTTAAGTTGCTGCGGGATGCCCTGGTGCGCGACGGGGTGATCACAGAGGCCCAGCTCTATCAGCCGGGCACCCCACCCCAAGACTGGCTTGAGTGGGTGCATACCCCCAACTATGTCCAGGCATATTGCCAAGGGGGGCTGGATGAGCGAGCCCAGCGGCGTATCGGGCTGCCCTGGAGCCCCGCCTTGGTCAAGCGCACCTGTACCGCAGTCGGGGGGACGATTTTGACTGCCAAACTGGCCCTGCAGCACGGGTTGGCTTGTAATACAGCGGGGGGAACCCACCACGCGTTTCCAGACTATGGGTCTGGGTTTTGTATTTTTAATGACCTTGCGATCGCAACCCGAGTCCTCCAACGCCAGGAGCTGATTCAAAAGCTCTTGATCGTCGACCTCGATGTCCATCAGGGTGACGGCACCGCCTGGATATTCCAATCCGAGCCCAGCGTCTTCACCTTCTCAATGCACTGTGCCGTTAACTTTCCAGGGCGTAAGCAAACCAGCGACCTGGATATCCCGCTGGCAGAGGGCACCGAAGATGAAGCTTATCTCAGCACCCTGCAACATCACCTGCCTGATGTGTTGTCCCACGTCAAACCCGATTTAGTGCTTTACGACGCCGGGGCAGACCCTCACAAAGACGATCGCCTGGGTAAGCTGGCCATGACCGACACTGGCCTATTTCAACGCGATCGCTACGTCCTCGCTACCTGCGCCCGGGCAGGCTACCCCGTAGCCTGCGTGATTGGCGGCGGCTATGGCAGCGACATGAAAGCCTTGATTTATCGTCATTCTTTGCTACATCGCGCCGCTACTGAGGTATACCGACACATTCAATAAGTCTGAGCAAGTCGGTTGTGTCCCATGTAAATGGGATGCACCTAGAGCAGCAAACGCTGTCCATATAACTCAGCACCCGGTATCAGCGCTAATTTTTAAGTGCTAAGTTTTTAAGGCATCCCTTTTTCCATCTCTATTACCCATGGATTGGCTGATTGTCACCTTTTATAAATTTGTCACCCTAGACGACTGTGAGACGCTGCGGTCATTATTGATTGAGCGCTGTCAAACGTTAAATATCAAGGGCACAATTTTACTGGCGACTGAGGGCATCAACGCCACGATTGCGGGGCAATCAGATAACATCCATATCCTTTTAGCCGAGCTAAGGCAGGACTCGAGGCTAGCCGACTTGACCCACAAAGCCTCGTGGGCCGACCAAGCCCCGTTTGAGCGCATGAAGGTCAAAGTCAAGCCAGAGATTGTCACCTTCGGCCATCCACAGGGCAACCCCAATCGGCAAGTCGGTACCTATGTTGATCCGCAGGACTGGAACGGCGTGATCAGCAACCCAGACGTGGTGGTGATCGACACTCGCAATGACTATGAAGTGAGTATCGGCACCTTTGCTGGGGCCAAAAATCCACAAACTCGTTCCTTTCGAGAATTTCCAGACTATGCCCAACAGCACCTCGACCCCCAAAAGCACAAAAAGGTCGCCATGTTTTGCACCGGCGGCATTCGTTGCGAAAAAGCCTCATCCTACCTGCTCAGCCAAGGATTTGAGCAGGTATATCACCTCCAAGGCGGCATCTTGAAATATCTCGAAGCAGTGCCGGCTGACGACAGCCTCTGGCAAGGAGAATGCTTTGTCTTTGACGAGCGAGTCGCCGTACAGCATGGCTTGGCACCAGGCTCATACGATATGTGTCGCGGCTGTGGCCATCCCATCTCAGATGCTGATAAAGCTTCCCCCCAATTTGAGGGTGGCGTGTCTTGCCCCCACTGCTATCGAGCTCTGACCCCAGAGAAACAGGCCCGCCTACGCGAGAAAGAACGGCAGTCTAACCAGGATCCCCATCAAAATTTATAGAGAATTCTTAACCGCCAGGGTAAGCCCATCCGCGATGGGCAACAGGCTCAAACTCACGCGGGTATCTTGATAGATTTTCTCGTTCAGGGCGCGAATACGCTTAGTGCGGTTGTCTTGGACCGTCGGATCGGCCACTCGCCCCGACCACAGCACATTGTCGATCGCGATCAGGCCACCAGGACGCACTAGCTGCAGCGATTTTTCGTAATAGCTATCGTAGTTGCGCTTATCGGCATCGATAAACACAAAGTCAAAGCTTTCATCGTGGCCTTCTACCCTGAGCTGATCGAGGGTTTCTAGAGCTGGCCCCAGGCGTAAGTCAATTTTGTCGGTTACCCCCGCCATCTGCCAGTAGCGCTGGGCAATGGCGGTATAGTCTGCGCTGACATCACAGGCAGTCACCTGGCCATCGTCTGGCAATGCCAGCGCCACCGCCAGGGCACTGTAGCCAGTGAATACTCCCAATTCCAAGGTTTTCTTAGCGCCCATTAGCTGGACTAACAAGGCCATCAGCTGGCCCTGCTCAGGGGAGATTTGCATCACGGCCATGGGGTGACTTGCCGTTTCTTGCCGCAGCTGCCGCAGCACATCGACCTCACGAACAGACACCGAGCGCAGGTACTGATAGAGGCGATTGTCTAGCGGTAGATTGCGAGTGCTCACGGATTGGGGATTGGGAAAAGGGGGATGATGCGGTTAGAGGAGAGAGTGGCGCTAAAGGGTGAGGTGTATTGGGAAGACATTTGCTACCCTTAAGTCAGCTCGGTGCAGCTCGGTGCACAAAAAACATGACACGACATCGCATTATTCAGATATCTGCCTGGGTAGGCTGGCTAGTTGAGGTTAGCCAGCTAGATAGCCAGGGCTATCAGTGTTGGGTGGTCAACCCTCGCTTAGATGTCATGAGTGACGGGGCCATTTATCAGACCAGCAGCGCTGCCATGTCAGCGGGCCGACAGTTTATTGAGCGCCACCGTTGAGCAGGTTAACGACACAAAACCTGTCGCATTGTCCGCATATTACCTGGCAGATCCTGCCGCATCGCTTCTTCGATCAAAAAACCAGGGGCTGGAATCAACGGCGTCGCTTTGACTGAGTAGGTCAGTAAAGTGCCCTGCTGAAAATCTTCAAGTACTAAATCGGCGGCAAAGTCGGCGAAATTTCCCCGTTCCATCCGAAACTGGATGCACTGATTCATGATCTCAATCACTTTCAGATGGACTTCGACCTGGGCTGTAAAGATTAAAAACGCTTTGCGGGCCACTTGATAAAGCCGACGGGTCACTTTTTTAGATTGGGTTACCTCTAAAACCTGGTCTAGCACCTGGGAATGGGTAATGTCTGGAAAGTACTGGACCCAGCGGCTATAGTCGGTCAGCTGAGCCCAAATTTGCGATCGCACCATGGGCAAATACATTTGGGCCGTCACCGCCGCTCCGGTGCTGGTATGGGGACGGGTGGAGAGTAAAACATCACCCTGCAGCAAAGCTTGGTGTTGAGAGTCAAGTCCCGTCAGACGGGTGGATGAAAATTGCGACATTTGCGCTTGTTACTCTATATATACGTAAGATCAGAGCTATCAGGCCAGTCGTACCAGGTAAGCCCTGTGCCATTATCGATTAAAACTTGTAAAGTTCGTATCAAGCATTCGCAAAGAAACTGAAAGCCCCCGCATAAGTGCTGAGATACGCGCTAAAACTTATACTCAATATTCCCTCCCCCATCCTCTAGATCTAACCCAGCCATGGCAAATCGATTTCGAATAAAGCCTGCTACACAACTCTTTTGGACCTTAATCGGGATCACGGCTGCCGTCTGGGTGATGCGTGGCCTGGGGTTGTTAACTTTTTTGCCTGGGATCATTATCTGGCTGCTGATTATCTTGTGTTTTGCGGTGGGCATTGTGAATAGTTTTCGGTCGACGCGCTAGCTGGGTGAGTAGGTGAGTTCGCTGCGCTGGTGAGTGGGTGAGTTCGCTGCGCTAGTGGGGTCGCTGCGCTCGGTAAGACGCTATTGGCTTCCAACGCTTAATTGTCACCCATTCACCCACTCACCATTCACCCACTCACCCATTCACCCACTCACTTCCTACTTGACGCCGCCCTAACGCCGTCCTTTACGCCTGAGCGTAGATTTTTCTAAACTTGGTCGCCGATCGCGATGGCTGCGGACCTCCATGGCCTGACCGATGGTGACATTCAGTTGATTACCAATCAGCATTACCAGAGACGTCAAAAATAGCCATAGCAGCAAAATAATCACGGTCCCGACCGCCCCATAAACCCGGTTGTAGTTGCCAAAGTGGCTCACGTAAAGCCGAAACAAGCCAGAAATCAGTGCCCAGGATAGGGCCGCCAAAATCGCCCCCGGTACAATCGGTTTACCCCGAGTCCAACAGCTCGGTCCAAATCGATAAACAAAAGCAAAGGCAGCAGAGACCATCCCTAACGCCAGCGGCCAGCTAAATAATCGCCAGATCGTCAGCACCCATTGCTCCACGGTTTCACTGCTCTGACTGGCCAGCATCCGCACCCCTAAATCACTGACAAACACCAGGCTAGACGCCAGCATCAATAGCATAATCGTCCCCAGGGTCAACCCGATGGAGACCAGTCTGGCTTTCCAAAACGGACGGCGACGGGCAGGCGGGATGCAATGAATCTGGTCTAAGGCGCGCATGGCTGCACTCATCGCCCCAGAAGACGCCAGCAGTGAGATCAAAAAACTCACCGAAAACAGTCCTCGGTTTTGACTGTTGCTGATATCCCCAGCAAAATCTTGAATCAGGACCAGTACCTCCTGAGGGGCGATTTCGCTCAGCTGAACAGCCAGGTAGTTAAAGGTATTGTGCAATGGCTCAAACAGCCCAATCGCTGTTAGCAGTGCCAAAATAGCTGGGAATAACCCCAGCATGGCATTGTAGGCCATTTCTGAGGCCAGACTGGGCAGGCGCTGCTGGAGGGTCGCCCGCACCACCTCTCGAACGGTAAACAGATTGATGTGCAATACAAAGCGAACAAAGGCAATCGGAGAAAGGGCATAGGAAAGCCGTCGCAGGGGCGCTTGCCTGCGATAGGTCGTATACAGCGTTTGCCGCAAAGACGAACGTGGGGGCGGATTAATCAAAGGTCTCAGCCAAAGAAACACAGTTTCAAACACCGGTCGGCCAACTTTCATGGATTTAAGTCGCCCACCCTAGGGCAACCCGGTAGATGCGATACTGCCTCAGAGTACCCAACCGAGTACCCAACCTTTTTTGGCCGTCTACCCAACGTTTATATATTAGAACTGGAAATAGATAAAGGGCGAATAGGACGTGGGCATGATTGTGAGCAGGGCTGCGATCGCAAACCCATAGCCCACCGCAAAAAGCTGATCCGGCAATTGCATGAGTCCTGTTTTCCATCGGGGATTAGCCCACACCCAGTGCAACGCCGCCAGCAGAGCAAAGACCCCAAAAAAGGCTAGATTTAGCTGCTGTGCCCCCGGTGACTGTAGCAGCACAAAGGCCTTAACCACCGTCATCGCATTGGCAAAACTATCCGCCCTAAAGAAAATCCAGGTAAAGCAAACCCAGTAAAATGTCAGCCCCGCCCCCCATAGACCCATCGTCTTCGTTAGCCAGGGCGACGTCGGTTTAAACCGCTTGGCCCACTCTCGGTGGGCAATCAGCGCTCCACCGTGCATCCCTCCCCAGATCACAAAGGTCCAGGCAGCTCCGTGCCAAAGCCCCCCCAGCAGCATCGTCAGCATCAGGTTGCGATAGGTATGCCCGCCTCGATTCCCCCCCAGGGGAATATACAAATA
>JBCDDJ010000006.1:0-40132 GCA_039180385.1 Cyanobacteria bacterium P01_G01_bin.38
ACATAGCCAATCTGCTGCCGCAGCTGAGTCACCTTGAGCCTGCGAATATCAACGCTATCCAGATAAATACTGCCGGTCGTTGGCTCATAGAGTCGATTCACCATCTTGAGCAGCGTGGTTTTGCCGCAGCCAGATGGTCCCAAGATCACCACCAGCTCACCCGCATTGACCGTGCAGCTGCAGCTGTCTACAGCCGGGCGCGGTGCACCTGCAAACTGATGCGATACATTGTCAAATTGGAGGGCGCTCACAGCAGCCCCTCGGCTTCCAAAAACTCTCTAGCCACATCAGCCGGTTCTCGCTGATTGCCGCTGACTTCGTTGTTCAGGCGCTGCATGGTTTCGTCGGTCAGCAGCGGCGACAGCGCATTCAGGGCGTCGGCCACGCTAGGGTTTGCATCCAGCGCCTCCTGTCGAATCACAGGCGCAACCTGATAGGGCGGGAACAGATTTTTGTCGTCTTCTAAAACCACCAGATCGTAGGCGCTGATTTCACCATCGGTGCCAAACGCTACGGCAACATCCGCTTCGCCCTCCACCAGGCCGGTGTAGCGCAGCCCTGGATCAACCGCCTTATATTCCTTGAGTTGAAAGTCGCCGTAGATGCCTTTTATGCCGGGCAGGCCGTCTTCGCGGGCCTCAAACTCGGGTGGGCCGATCATGACTAGCTCACTCGCATTCTCAGCCAGGTCAGACAGCGTTTGAATGCCATACTCAGCGGCGACTTCTTGAGTCATCGCCAGCGCCTGCGTATTATTCATCGGGGCCGGGTCAAGCCAGACCAGATTATATTTTTCTTTATACCCTTCTGAAACGGCCTGAAAAACAGTGGCCTGATCGCTACTGACCGGCAGCTTAAGCACCGTAACCAGCCCAGTGCCCGTATATTCGGGGTAAACATCAATGTCGCCGCTCTCCAGACCCGCCTGGGCCACAGGGGTGCCGCCCAGATTCAGCTTGCGCTCCACTGTCAACCCAGCTTCTTCTAACACCAGGGCATACATCTCACCCAGTATAAACTGCTCGGTGAAGTCCTTGGAGCCAACTTTGATCAGTTGTCCGGAGTCCCCAGCGGGCTCAGAGGTACCCCCACCGCCACAGGCGACGACGGCGCTAAGCGCTACGGAAATAGCAAGCACTGGCAGCAGGGCACGGCGCGTTAGTTTCATAAGGCTTTAGAAAAAACCACAATGCGCCGTATTCTAACACTTACTTTCCAAATGGGCAGATAACGTTAAACCTTATCCCCGATGCCGCTCTAGTAACAACATCATCAGCATACTCAAGAGAACTTGTGTCTCTTCTTGGTCATCCAGCTGATCAACTTGCTTGATCGTAAAAATCCGAGAGAAGAATGCGGGTTGCTTTTCCAGGCGCATGACCACGGTGCCGTCTGCGCGAGTCACCAGATAGGTTGGGTTAAATACATAGCCCGTAAAAAATCCTGCAATGGGAATCTCAGCGAAGAGCGAATCCATTACCTTGACCCAGGGATTCTTCTCACTGATGGTAAAAGCCACCTCTTCGCCTTGAAAGATGTCGTAGCGACACTTCCAGATCGAGCGCCAGCCACGACGCTTGACGGCCCCTATGTTTTTGCCAGTTGTATCTGAAAAGTTGTAACGGGCTGAAAAATCAATAATGCGGTCAGCTTTGATCTCGTAGCATAGCTGAGTCCGTTTCTCATCGGCAAATACGCCAATGGCCTCTTTAAGCTTAAAAAGTTTTTGGCGAACAAAAAATCTTAACTGCCCTGAGCTATCTGTAATCGCAATTTGGGGCGCAAAAGACCACTTAAACTTGAGTTCTAGAGGATATTTCATCTTAGTCAGAGATTTTGGACTGTTTATCTATACATGAGTAATCCCAAAATTCCAGATTCCTATCGCGTGGCGAAAGGTGGGTAGTGGGTAGTGGGTAGTGGGTAGTAGAGTGAAAGTATCTGCCATTACGCTGTCGATCCCATGCACGCTGACTACTTGAAACGTATTCTCACTGCCCGCGTTTATGATGTGGCCCAGGAAACCCCATTAGAGGTTGCCCCTAACCTGTCAGCACGGCTCAACAATAAGATGCTACTCAAGCGAGAAGATATGCAGTCGGTCTTTTCGTTTAAGCTGCGAGGGGCGTATAACAAGATGGCGCAGCTGTCTCCCGATAGGCTTGCTCAAGGTGTCATTGCGGCCTCTGCCGGCAACCATGCCCAGGGGGTTGCACTGGGGGCCAAGCAGTTGGGTACCCGAGCCATTATTGTCATGCCGACCACCACACCTCAGGTCAAAGTCGATGCGGTCAAAGCTCGTGGGGGCGAAGTCATTCTCTACGGCGAAACGTTTGACGAAGCCTACACCCATGCCCGTCAGCTTGAGGCTGAAAAAGGGATGACCTTTGTCCATCCGTTTGACGATCCGGATGTGATTGCAGGTCAGGGGACCATCGGCATGGAGATTTTGCGCCAGTATCAGCAGCCGATCCACGCGATTTTTGTGGCGATTGGCGGCGGCGGGTTGATCTCAGGCATTGCTGCCTACGTGAAACGGCTTCACCCCGAAATCAAAATTATTGGGGTTGAACCTATTGATGCCAATGCGATGTACCAGTCATTGAAAGTAGGGCACCGGGTCAAGCTCTCCCAGGTGGGGCTGTTTGCCGACGGGGTTGCGGTCAGTGAAGTGGGGGAAGAAACCTTTTGGCTGTGTCAGCAGTATGTGGATGATGTGATTTTGGTGGGCACGGATGATACCTGTGCCGCCATCAAAGATGTGTTTGAGGATACTCGATCGATTGTGGAGCCTGCTGGGGGACTTGCGATCGCAGGGGCCAAAGCCTACGTCAAACGTGAAGGCATCACTGACCAAACGCTCGTTGCGATCGCCTGTGGGGCTAACATGAACTTTGACCGGCTCCGATTTGTGGCCGAGCGAGCCGAGCTAGGCGAACAGCGCGAAGCTATTTTTGCCGTCACCATTCCCGAAAAACCGGGTAGCCTGCGCCGCTTTTGCGAATGCATCGGTAAGCGCAACCTGACCGAGTTTAACTACCGCATCGCCGATGAAACCGCCGCCCATATTTTTGTCGGTCTCCAGGTGCAAAACCGGGCCGATGCCATCAACATGAAAGACATTTTTGAAGAAAACGGCTTCAAAACCCTCGACCTCACCGACGACGAACTCACCAAAATGCACCTACGTCACATGGTCGGCGGACGCTCTCCGTTGGCCCAAAACGAACTGCTCTATCGGTTTGAGTTTCCCGAGCGCCCCGGTGCCCTGATGAAATTTGTCAGCACCATGAGCCCCAACTGGAATATCAGCCTGTTTCACTACCGCAACAACGGCGCAGACTATGGCCGCATTGTCGTCGGCATGCAGGTGCCCCCGGAGGAGATGTCGGAGTGGCAGGCGTTTTTAGACACACTGGGTTATCAGTATTGGAATGAGAATAAGAACCCGGCCTATGAGCTGTTTTTGGGATAGGTGGGGATACGGGGAAAGGACTAGCCTTGTGTCTGCCCGCACAGAATTATGATTCTACAGACTCTGAGCCGGTTTCTATGGAGGAATCTTCCCCAGGATTTTCTAACCAGGTTGCTAAATCTGCCACAGTCTCAAAGTTCAACAGCGCTTCGCCTAATGCCTCTCACTGAGCAAGGGACAACTGCCTCACCTGAGAGATCGTCTCATCGGCTAAGTTACCCACCTTGCGGGTTAGCTGACGGATTATCAGAGAACGCTCCTTTTCGATGCCCTCCTTTAATCCTTCTTGACGACCTTCTTGACGACCTTCTTGACGGCCTTCAGCTTTGATTTCCTGGCAAGTAACTGACTCTTGCATGATTTCTTGACCTACCGAAAGGACAGCTTTTTGTAAGCCCACAGCAGCGCTAGCCCTGTCGCGATCGCAACGGCGGTCACCCAAATCGCAGGCACCGACTGCTGCCGCACCATAATCGCCACGTAGGCCCACACGTAGACCAGACCAAACGCGCCGTCACCGCGTTGGAAAATGACTAGAGCTGCGATCGCACCCGCCACAATCAGCATCATCACCGTCCAAGCCACCCCGCCGAGCCCAAACCCCGACCAGTCATTGGCATACAGAGCAGAGGCCACATTCACCACCGTGGCTACCGAGATCCAGGCCATATAGAGACTAAAAGGGATATGGGCCATCCATAGGTGGCGCTTGGAGACAGAAAACTCACCAATACCCAGCGCCATATAAGCCCTGATCAGAGAGATCAAAATCCCCAGCATGGCGACTACCGACAGCCAAAACATTTGCAGCGTAAACAGATAAATCCACCCCATTTGAATCACACAGGCAGCGATCAAAAACAGATTGGCCCGACGAATATCGGGGTTGTGACGCTGACGAAATTGATAGACCCCGTAGGTAATCAGGCTGACATAGATAACCCCCCAAATCGCAAAGGCATAGTTGGCCGGGGTAATCATTACGCCCCGCAGGACGGTGTTAGCAATCTCACCTACATTTTGTCCACCAGGTGGAAAAAAGTTGGACAGGCTGTTGACACCCAACGTGCCAACAATAGCTGCCAGGGTAGCCACAGAAAGGCCAAGACCAGATTGTTTTTGGGTAGATGTCATGGTGTCTATATGGGGTTAGGAGGTTATTCCAAGGATTGCCGATATTCGGCCAGCAACTTTGGTAGATAGTCATAGCCGTCTACGCCGATTTGTTGAATAAACTGCGGGCGAAACTGTTCTAGCTTTGTCTGATAGGCCTCTGGCCCGATTTGACCGTAGAGAATACTCAGCAGCCCTGCGGGCTGTCGCCACTGCTCTGACTCAATTTGGTGTAAGAGATACATACCCAGGCAGCCGGTTGCGATCGCTTTCTCGGTATTCTCTAACCCATGATAAGCCTCTGCGAGGTAGGCATAGTTCACCCCCTGCAAAAACATATCACCGAGATTTTGAGCCACAAAAAGGCCCTTGCGCAGCGAGTCAATCGCCGCCTGATGTTGTTTTAACACCACTTGTGCGACGCCAAGGCTGTAAGCAGACATGGCCTGACTGGGCAAATCGCCAAGCTGTTCCGAGAGTCTGAGCCCCCGTTGCAAACGACTCAAAATGGTTTCATAGCGCTCTGGGTCGGGCTGTTGCTGCGCTAAAAAGACTTCGCTATACCCCTGATTTGCCAGCGCGGTGGCTTCTCCTAATTTATCGCCGTTTTGGCGCGCCAGGATGAGTGCCCGCTGACTGGTATTAATGGCGGTTTCATAGTCTTTTTGGAGAACGTTGGTGCGGCTCAGATGGTTGAGATTCGCCACTTCGCACGGGTGATCGCCAGCCTCTCGGGCAATCTCCAGCGCCTTTTGATGAAACTTGACGGCTTGGCCATAGCGCCCCAAGGCTCGCTGGGAGTACCCCAACAGGGTGAGAATCCGGGCTTTTGTGGCCGTATTGGGGACTTGCTTCAGGGGCTGGTCTAGATACGACAATAAAGACTGAAGCGATTCCCCCGAGAGGGCGGTAAACAGTCCACCATAAAGCGGAAAGTAATCTTGCTGGGCAAACTGCCGCAAGATTTGCAGCGTCATCTGAAAGCAACCGCCGGAAAGCGTGGTTTGCTGGAGCTGGCTAAATCGTCCCGAGAGCTGACTCCACACCACCGCAAAGGTCAAAAAGGTAGCTATCGACAACCGCTTGCCCGCTGTCGGGTCGTAGGGCTGTTTATCAAACCACACCACCAGCCCGAGTTGGAGCCGCTGGAGCACCACCGTTAACTCAATCCAGCTTTGCACACTCATGGGGGCAGGCAACCCCGCTTCTGTAACGGTCTGGTTTTGGGCCAGGTCTTTGAAAAGCCGCTGTAGCTCAGCGCTGCTGACCTGTTTGGCCCAGCTACTCCAGGGGCCACGGTCAGTGGCATCGCCAAAGCCGATGGGGCCTCTCGATTGGTCATAGATCCAGCTGATCACGTTGGTTTCTAAGCCCTGCCAGGTTTTGAGCCCCTGGGTCAGCCCCTCGGCAAAGTCGAGCAGGGTGGCGCTATCAGCGACACTGTCAGCCTGTTGAGACAGCTGCTTGGCGAGCTGTTTAATCTGGTCGCGGGTGAGGACATCCGGTTGGTTAGGATCGATTGCCAGCAGGAGGGATTCCAAACGGTCGGGGGTATCGGCGGATGAAATGGCCTCTACCACCTGCATCAGCACCGCACTCACCTGATTGTCCTTTTGCCAACGCGCCCATTCGCCTTGAATGGTTTTGAGGGCGCGCTGTTTGCGCATGGCTTTGGCCTGCTGCATCTCGTCACCGTCAGCGAGGGCTGCTTGCACAGTGTCAGAGACTTCCTGCAAGCAGCGCTCAAAAATTTCGCCAGTGCCGGGTTCGATATCGGCCTGGAGCATTTGATAGACCTGCTCTTTTGAGCGGATTTCACCTTTGAGGGTGGCGGTGAGGATGCGGTCGATGAGGGCGAGGTAGCGATCGCGCATGTCAGGTAGTGGGTGATGGGTAGTGGGTAGGTTACTGCACCTGCTGTCACGATAGCACTCAGGGCAAAGGGTGGGGCGGCAGAAACCCGGCTGATTTGATCGGTTTAACTGCCCACTGAGCGCACTGCCAATGACTGTGAGTTTGTTGCCCTGGCGAGGCAGTATTAAACCGTGCTAGTGACAGCCGATCAAAAACGGATCAAAAGCTTTCCAAAGAGTGTAATCTCCTTGGCGGATACGATCGCTTGAGCTAGGAATGGTGAGATAGAGGCAAAGCTACTAAAATCTTATACTCATCAGCCCTGATGACACCCTTGATGTAGAACCTGCAATAGCTCCTGCGTTGTAAACGGTTTCGCCAAAAAGTCCTGAAAACCTAGCTTGCGTCTTTGCTCAGCTGTCTCTGCCGAATTCAGCCCGCTCATGGCAATGACCCATAAATCCGGGCTCAGGCGCTGCAATAGAGGGATGGTCGCTAACCCATCCATCGACGGCATCATGATATCCATCAGCACACAGCACACGTCGTGTTTGTGCTCGGCCAGTAGGGTAATTGCCTCTAAGCCGTCGTGGGCGGTTAATACCTGATAGTTATAAGTCTCCAGGGTGGCCTGGGTGACATCACAGACGCTGCTCTCATCATCCACCACCAGGATCAGTTCTCCCTTGCCGGCTAATAGCATCAGCGAGTCTTCAGGGGGATCTGCGATCGCATCTCGAGCCGGCAAGAAAATCCGAAACGCACTACCGTGTTTTGGCTCACTTTGCACATCGATAAAGCCGCTGTGACTTTTGACAATGCCGAGAACCGCAGACAGCCCCAGCCCCGTGCCCTTGCCAACAGCTTTGGTGGTAAAAAATGGATCGAAAATGCGCGACAACACATCCGGAGCAATCCCTAACCCCGTATCAGCGATGGTCACCACCCCGTATGCACCCACCTCCGCATCCAGGTGCATCTGGGCATAGGCGCGATCAACGTGTAGATTTTCAGCCTTGATGCGTAGGGTGCCGCCATCGGGCATGGCGTCGCGGGCGTTGACGCAGAGGTTCATAAAGACCTGGTGCAGCTGAGTTGCATCGCCTGAGATCGACCAAAGATCCGGCGCAATCTCTGCCTGAATCTGAATGGATTTAGGCAGCGTCTGCCGAATCATTCGCTCGACTTCTGAGAGCAGGGTCGGTAGCTGTAGGGGTTTGTGGTTGCCCTCCACCCCACGGGCAAACGACAGGATTTGCTCGACTAAATCAGCCCCTCGCTGGGCACTGACGTCTAAAATGTTGAGCAGCTTTTGGGACTGGGCATCCAGGTTAGAAAGCTTCAGGGGTAGGAGCTTTGCCGCCGCTAAAATTGGCGTCAAAATGTTGTTTAGGTCGTGGGCGATGCCGCTGGCCAGGGTGCCGATGCTCTCCAGCCGCTGCGCCCTCAAAAACTGAGCTTCCAGCTGTTTTTTATCGGTGATGTCAATGTGGACCCCCAACATCCGCAGGGGCTGCCCCGTTTCATCCGAGAAGACGCTGCTTTTGGCCGCAATCCAGCGGATCTCTTGATCAGGGCGCAGAATGCGAAATTCAATATTTAGCCCCTGACCGTGATCGGCAGCGTCTTGGAGGGCTTGCTCGACGCGATCGCAATCCTCCAGATGGATGGTCTTTATCCAATCATCGTAGCGTCCATCAAAGTCACCCTTGGCAACCCCATAGAGCGCTTCTAACTCCGCGCTCCAGATCACCTGATTGAGTTGGATGTACCATTCAAAGGTACCGATCTGGCTGACCCGCTGGGCCAGTTCCAGCCGTTCCTGGATGCGCTGTCGCTGTTCGATCTCCTGACGGAGTTGTTCATTGCTTGCCGCCAACTCGGCGGTGCGTTCTTTGACCCGTTGTTCTAGGAGCTGGTTGGTCTCTCGTAACACCTCTGCCGCCTGCTTACGCTCAATGGCATAGCGGAGCGATCGCACCAGACTGAGCTGGTTGATTTCTCGCTTGACCAGATAGTCCTGTGCGCCCCGCCGCACCGCCTCCAGCGCTAGTGCATCGTCGTTGTTGTTGGTCAGCACCACCACCGGCAGGTAGGGCCCTTGCTCAATTAAGGTATCCAACGAGGCTAGCCCCTGGCTGTCGGGCAGGGACAAATCGAGCAAAACGATGTCAAACTCTTGAGCGTGCAACTGCTCGATGGCATCGCTGAGTCGCTGGGTATGAACCAGCTGACAGCGGTTTAAAATAGTCCCCTTAAGCACCTCTTGCAGCAATCGCGCCTCGGCCAGGTTATCCTCAACCAGCAGAATCTGGATGGCCGCTTGGCCAACGTTTAATTCGAGGGTAGGGTGGCGGTTTCCAACCAAAATGACTCGATTCCCTGAACAATTTTGAATAGGTCGCTGAGGTTGCGTGACTTGGAGATATAGCAGTTGACGTGCAGGTCGTAACTGTTAAAAATATCTTCCTCATTGCGAGAGGTGGTTAAGACCACCACTGGAATGTGCCTTAAGTCTGGCTCAGCTTTAATTTCTGCTAACACCTCCCGACCATCTTTCCTCGGCAAATTGAGATCGAGCAAAATCAGGTCGGGGCGCACGGCCTCGGCAAACTCCCCCTGACGACGTAGATAGGCCATGGCCTCTACGCCGTCGCGGGCCGTCGCCACCTTACACTGCACACCAGTACTTTTTAACGCTTCTTGAATGAGTCGAATATCACCTCGATTGTCCTCGATCAAGAAAATAGTTTTGTGCTTTGCGTCCGCTGGCATAGTTGCGATCGCGGCCTCCTACTGGAATAGTGAAATAAAATCTAGCGCCTTCGCCTGGGGTTGACTCAACCCAAACCTGACCCCGATGGCATTCAACAATCTTCTTGCAAATTGCCAAACCCATGCCTGAGCCAGGGTACTCGTCACGGGTATGTAACCGTTGGAAGATCACAAAAATGCGATCAAAGAACTGCGGGTTAATGCCAATGCCGTTGTCTTGCACCGAGAACAACCAGTTGTCTTCTTGCCGTTCCACGTCAATGTGAATTTTAGGCTGTACGCCAGGCTTTCTAAACTTGATGGCATTGCCAATCAAATTTTGAAACAACTGCATGATTTGGGTACTATCCGCCACCAGGCTCGGCATGGGATTGGCAGAAATGGTGGCACCGGTGTCCGAGATGCGGCCCCTTAGATTGCTCAGCGCCTGGTTGAGAGCGCCCCCCACATCGGTTAGCTGCCACTCAATCCCTTGAGAGTCAACCTTGGAGTAGGCCAGCACATCATCGATCAGGGTCTGCATCAGGCTCACCCCATCAACGGCAAAACCGATGAATTCCTTCCCATCTTGGTCAAGCTGTTCGTCGTAGCGCATCTCCAGCAATTGCACAAAGTTCGCCACCTGATTTAAGGGCTCCTGTAAATCGTGGGAAGCCACATAGGCAAACTTTTTCAGCTCTGCATTGGAGCGCTCTAAATCCTGGGCCAGCAGGGCTAACTCCTCAGCCTGCTTGAGCACCACGTTAACGATTGCCTTACGCAGCTCCAGGGCCGCTTTGATCTCCACTGGCTGCCAAGGCAGCGACTTCAGCCGCACGGTTTCTTTCCACAGCGCAAACGATTTGCGAGGAAACAGTCGCGAGTCTCCGTCAAAATCTTTTAGCTCATAGGCATTGTTGGGATCTCCCCCCCAATTGACCGTCTGCAACACCTCCGGGCGGAACCACATCACATAGCTACTCTTAGAGATGGGAATCGCCAACAGCCCGCTGGCCGTTTCTTTAAAGCGCTCGGCATCGGCATACATTAAAGGCAGTGAATTGGTGTAAAACACCTCATCATCAAAGTACTTAGCCAGCCACAGGGTCAGATAGTTAAGTTCTATCTCCGGGGGCGTTTGCCCCAGAGTTGTCCAGCGACCGCCAAAGCAAATCGCGGCCCCCGTGGCCTCTGCTAAATCCAACAGATTGGGGTCGCCATTCATTAACCCATCAATGAAGTGATTGGCCTCTGACATTGACTCAATCAACGCCGACTGCACCTGGGCTAGCTTGATGCGATAATCATTATCAGCGGCCTCTTCACGGGTCGAAATCTCTGAGAAAATCACCCGCCCTAAGAATTCACAGGCTTTTCGCAGCTCATAGGGCACCTGCTTTGGCGTGCGATGGTGACAGGCAATAATTCCCCATAGCTGGTTATCCTTCATCAGAGAGATGGTCAGCGATGATCCCACCCCCATGTTTTCTAAATATTCCAGGTGGCAGGTGTAGGCACTGCGCAAAATCGACAGGGTCAGATCGGTCGGTTGTTTACTCACCGGGTTCTCGGCGGGATATAACCCAATTGGCGCAGCCTTCGCATCCGGAATCACCCGAATCCAATTGGAGAGAAACATTTTCCGGGCAGGCTTGGGAATGTCGGATTCTGGGAAGTGTAGCCCCAGGTAAGGTTCCATCTCGGGTTGGGCCTCTTCGGCGATGACCTCCCCATGACCATCATGGTCAAAGCGATAGAGCATCACCCGGTCAAAGCCGGTCACCCGCCGCACCTCTTGCACAATCACCTGACAAAAGTCTTCTAACCCAGCGGTCTCCTCTAGCTGGCTAATCGAGGCCCGCGCCAGATGATAGAAACTCAAGAAGGGAATATTCTCATGGGTTAGGGCAGGCTCTAATTCGATCACCAGAAACCCATCCGGACTGCGGTGAAAGACCGCATCAAACACCCCATAGTCATCTCCCACTCGACGAATCCAAAGCTTGGTAGGGTTCATGAGGTCGAGGTTTTCGTAGACCAGCCCTCGCTGTACCAGATCCATTTGAAACGGGTCTAGCAAGTCATCGAGACGTTGACCAATGACCTCATCCGGTAAACGGTTAAAGGTCTGTAGCGTATTGTCGCTGACCTGCAAAATCTCTAGACTGGGCTCTCGCAACACCAGCAACGCTCCATGGGGTTGAATTTGCGACAGGGTATGAATGGCTGGCTGCTTGAGCAACGTTAAGTTGACATCAGCAGAGGTGTTTAAGGACTGAAGGAAGGGTTGAAGCGACATGAAAAGCCTCCATAGGCCCGGCGAAAGGACATTAGGACAAAATAGTGGATTGACCACCGCTGACGTTCAGCCAGATATATTTAGATCATCAACACCTGCCGTCACCGATGAGAAGATCGGCTGGATTGATATGGTTTTAATGATTACCCCACACGACCGGCCAACGCCGAAAAAATAGAAGGTATAAAAAATTTCAGTGCAGTGTTTGTTAAATCGTTCTCATTAATAGCTCTCTACACCCAAGCAGGATACTGCAATCCCTTAAACCTCAGTGAGCCCCATTTGTTAAATAAATCAGAAGGTTTTCAAGTCTACGAGAAAAGGGTTTTCTGCCCTTGAGAGAGATTTCAAATGTGGAGGGTAACTTATTGAATAGCAATGTTTGTTGCCATAAGTTCAATGATGATGCAGCAGTTTTTGCGGTTCGTACTGCAATCTGTTGCATTTTGCGGTTCGTACTGCAATCTGTTGCAAGCTAGTCCAAGGGTAGCGTCACAATACCCAGCCAAAAATCCTCAATCCGCGCCACAATCTGCGACAGCTGATCGAGATTACTGGACTTGATCACGTAGCAATTTCCCTGGTTGACATAGCTGCTAAAAATATCGTCGGGGTCTTCTGACCCGGTCAAAACAATAGTGGGAATCCGCCTGAGTCGGTCATCTTGCTTAATACTCAACAGCAGCTCTCGCCCATCTCTGCCCGGTAGATTGAGATCTAGCAAAATCAGATCCGGATAGGACACATCTTGGTATGTGCCCTGACGCTGTAAAAATGCTAGGGCCTCGTTGCCGTTTGCGATCGCAACCACCTTTTCCTGCCCAAATGCCTGCTCAATGACCCGTAAATGCTCAGGGTCATCCTCAACGACTAAAATCAGACGTTCCTTGACCTCATTGGTCAGCATTCTGTCACGACCTCACTGGCCAGCATGGTGCGATCTCGAACTTTTCCACAGGGTTAGCTCATCTATACCCCATACCTGTTCAGCGATCCCAAAAACTGCTGAAAGTTCTTAGATTTACTGACAACTCTCCGTTGATTGCCACATCGTCATTTCCCCTTCATCGCTGCGCCAGCGCATCCAGCCTTCCTCAATATTTGCTCCAGACAGAGGCTCACACCCAGAGACCGGGCGGGTGACCCGGACGCGAATCCAGTCGCCATTGACCTCCAGGGGCTCAATCAGGCTGTCGTTGCGCACCAGGGTAATCACATTGCGGCTAAGTTCGGGCTGCGATCGCAAAACTTGGGCATTATCTGCGGTCCGAAACTTGAGCTGTTTAGAGCTTGAGAGCCAATCCCCCCAAGGCTCAAAGACCAGGGGCTGATCGCCCAGGGCGAGATGACTAGTGTGGGTCCAGGCGCTGCCAGTGGCGGTGTACTGCACCCGCAGCCAACCGTCATCACGGGCTTCTAAAACCGGGAAGGCCAGCAGCGATGGCTGGGTGCGCACCATCGCAAATGACGCATCTCGACCAATGGCAAAGGCCGATTGTCCATTGGGAATCAGCCAGCCGTCGAGCAACCAACCCCAGTGGTCGCCGTCGGGGGTGATGTACAGCGGCAGCTCAATGGCTTGCAGCCAACCCGCTTCGAGCTGGGAAGCGTTGTCCTCTGGGTTGTCTAAAAAGCTAATGTCTTCAGGGCGCAAATAGCCGATGCCTAAAGATGTCTCGGCCTCTGCTAGATCTACAATGCCAGACATTTCTGGTTCGTTGGGCTCTGGCACCGCCTCAGGTCGCGGCGGGACAGTCGCCTGGCTCAGCAACATAGCAGGGGAAACCGCCACTGATCGAGTGACAAATAGTGTAGGGGATATTAACCCTGCCAGCACCAATAGCAATGCTGCCGAGCGGAGACGTTGTAAACCGTTAAAACTCATTTTGACCGAATTCATAACTCGCTAAAAAATCACGAGAATACAGACTATTATTTTCTACCGTGGATCCCCTAAATCAGAAAATATTCCAATTTAGGACATACGGCGTAGAGGGGCGTCTCCCCCCTCTATAAAAGCTCAGCACAAAACCAAAATCAGCTCAAAAACCAGCGGCCCAATTGTCGAAACTCGGTCCATTAAACCAGGGCAACGGACTTTTCGGGGAGCGCACCAGATAGCGTTTCGAGGGCAGCGCTTAAATCAGCGGTCAATTGTTTGGCCTGGGTCTTGGGACTACCCACCTGGCTATAGTGCGAAACCGGCAGGGGTCCCCCGATTTGAATTTGGACGCGGCTGCCCCAGGTCGGATAAGACCGGTCATATTGCAGATTAATGGGGACGATATTGACATCGCGATGTTGGATGCTCTGCTGGGCTTTAAGGGCGATACGGGCCAGTCCGGGCTTGAGCCGGTGGATCTGATTATCTCTGAAAATGTCCCCTTCTGGAAAGATGACGAGCATTTGCTGCTGCTGAAGCAGTTTTACGCCGTGGCGCAGGGTTGCGATCGCAGGCCTTTTAACATTCACCGGGAACCCACCCAGTTTCCGAATCATCCAACCCTGAATACCCAGGCACTCATCCGCCGTCACCATAAACCGCAGATAGCGACCTGTGGCTTCCCGCGCAGCGTGAGCGACCAGTAAAGAATCCCAACGAGAACGATGGGTCGGCGCTAGCAAGACCGGGCCACACCGGGGTAAGTTCTCTGTACCAACCACGTCAATCTCATTGAAGAAAGTCGGCAAAATACCTCTGCTGCCTAGCTTATAAGCCATTGGTGCCAACCAGGGCGAAACTTGAGACGGTCTTGCTGGGCAGAGTACCGAACGGTCGCGGGAGGGAGTTAAGGGAAGATTGAGAACCATAGAGCTGAAGCAAACAGGAATGGTAGAGTCACACGCATGTGCTTAAAGTACCCTGTCAGCCCAGGTCCCTAAAAGTCCCCACATGACAGTTTTAATGCCGTCTCCTCTGGCGAAGGAAAAAGAGGCAAAGGGAAGGGGGATGAGGGGGAGGGTAGTGGGGGTGGGATGGGTGAAAGGTGGGGAAGATAAGGGGGATGGGGGAGCAGGGGGGGTTAAGATTCAGGTGTCTTGCGGCGGTGCTGCATGAACCAATCCTGAAGCTGCTGCTGACAAACATCGCCCAAAATGCCACCCACGACCGAAAGCCGGTGATTAGAAGCCGCACTGTCAGGCAAATTCAACACCGAGCGAATCGCTCCAGCTTTAGGATCATCTGCGCCATAGACCAATTGCCCCAGCCGCGCATTAATCATCGCGCCAGCACACATGGGGCAGGGTTCTAGGGTGACATATAGGGTGCATTGGTCTAGATGCCAGCTGCCCAATTTCTGCCCCGCTGCTCTCAGGGCTAATACCTCCGCATGGGCGGTCGGATCTTGATCCCGCTGGCGTCGATTAGCGGCCTCTGCCAGGACCTGCCCCTCAGCATCAACGACCACTGCCCCAACTGGCACATCACCAGCTGTGCCAGCCGCCTCCGCCAGCTCCAGTGCCCGTATCATCCAGCGGCGATATTCTAAATAAAGAGGGTTATTTAGTGACGGTGGCGGCACCTCAAAAGGCATGACGCAAGCCCATGATCATCTTCTCCAGGTTTTCTCAACACTCGATTTTCTCAACCAGTGCAATACTAAATGGGGTTAGGGGTTAGGCAAAATTCAGAGCTATTAAACTAAGCGCTATTACACAATAGAACCCAGATCTCAAAACCTAAACCCTAGACCCTAAATCCTAAAATCCTTCCCCATCCTCCCTATCTCCCCCATCTCCCACTCTACTCACCACCCACTCTCCACTCTCCCATGGCCCCAGCAGCGGATTTTATCAACCAACTTAACCCCTCCCAAAAGCAAGCGGTGGAGCACTTTTGTGGGCCTTTACTAGTGGTGGCAGGGGCGGGGTCTGGTAAGACTCGCGCCCTCACCTTCCGGATTGCTAACCTGATTTTGAGTCAGCGGGTTGATCCTGAGAATATTTTGGCGGTGACCTTTACCAATAAAGCCGCCCGTGAAATGAAAGAGCGCATCGAGCGGCTGTTTGCGGAGCAGGAGGCAATGGCCCGTCACCAAAAGCCACTGCACCTGCTGCCCGAGTATGAGCAAACCCAGCTGCGTTCTTACGTCTATAAGAATTTCATTAAAGACCTGTGGATTGGTACCTTCCACGCCCTGTGCTCGCGCATTCTCCGGTTTGATATCGAGAAATACCAAAGCCGTGCAGGGCACCGCTGGACTCGTTCTTTTAGCATTTTTGACGAGTCAGACGCCCAGAGTCTGGTCAAGAATATTGTGGTGAACAAAATGAACTTGGACGATCGCAAGTTCAATCCGCGCTCGGTGCGTTATGCCATCAGCAACGCCAAAAACCAGAACTTTGATCCCGACGAATATGAAAAAGAAAATCCGAACTTCAAGGGCCGTGTGATTGCTGATGTCTATCGTCAATACCAAACCGCACTGTCTGAAAATAATGCCCTCGACTTTGACGACCTGATTCGGCTCCCGGTCCAGCTATTTCTCCAAAATGAGCAGGTCTTATCCTACTGGCACAATCGCTTTCGCCACATTTTAGTAGATGAATATCAAGACACCAACCGTACCCAGTACGATCTGGTGCGACTGCTGGTGACCAACGGGGCGACCACCCGCAGCTTTACCAAAACCCCCAAAAACTGGCAGCACCGTTCGGTATTTGTGGTGGGGGACGCCGATCAGTCTATTTATTCTTTTAGGGCGGCTGATTTTAAAATTTTGATGGGGTTTCAAGACGACTTTGGTGACGGGCAGCCCGACGATGACACCCGCACCATGGTCAAGCTCGAAGAAAACTATCGCTCGACCGCCAACATTCTCGAAGTCGCAAACTTTTTAATCGACCACAACACTGAGCGCATCGATAAGGTACTGCGGCCAACCCGGGGCAATGGCGAATCGATTTTCTGCTATCGCGCCGACGATGAGCGGGCCGAAGCTGACTATGTGATCAATCAAATTCGTACCCTGGAGTTTGAGAACCCCGAACTGCGGTGGAAAGACTTTGCCATTTTGTACCGCACCAATGCCCAGTCCCGTGCCTTTGAAGAGGTGCTGACCCGGTTTAGTATTCCGCACAAGGTCGTGGGGGGGCTTAGATTTTACGATCGTCGCGAAATCAAGGACGTGGTGGGCTACCTACGGCTGATTGCGAATCCTGCTGATACTGTCAGCCTCAAGCGGGTGATCAATACCCCCCGTCGCGGCATCGGTAAGACTACCATTGATAATCTTGAGAAAGCGTCCAGTGAGCTGGGGGTGCCCCTGTGGGAAATCATCAGTGATGAAACCTCGGTCAAAACCCTGGCCGGGCGGTCAAGCCGCGCGGTGAGCGGGTTTGCCCAGATGATTAAAGGTTGGCAAGCCAAAGCCGATACGCTGTCTGCCTCGGTGCTGGTGCAAGAGGTGATCGAAGGCAGTGGTTATATCGAAGACCTCAAGGCAAAAGGCAACGATGATGACCTGGAGCGCATCCAAAACGTACAGGAGCTATACAATGCGGTCCTTCAGTTTGAGGAAGAAAATGAAGACGCGACGCTGTTGACCTTTTTGGCAAATGCCTCCCTTAACTCAGACCGCGATGATGACAAAGACGGTGACAACAGCGTTTCGCTGATGACGCTGCACTCATCTAAGGGGTTAGAGTTTCCGGTTGTCTTTTTGGTGGGGTTAGAGCAGGGGCTGTTTCCCAGCTTTCGCTCCCTAGAAGATGCCGCCGCCATCGAAGAAGAACGCCGACTGTGCTATGTCGGCATCACCCGCGCCCAGGAGCGGCTATTCATGACCTATGCCCGTGAGCGCCGACTCTATGGCAATATGCGCGAAATTGCCACACCGTCAATGTTTTTATCAGAGCTGCCGCCGGACAGCATTCTGACAAATTCAGCTACGACTCTGCCTGCAAGCTTGACAACCTCCACCCGCGAAGCCAAACTGCGCAATCCGCAGCCCAAAACCAACCAGCCCGGCATCCACGAAGACGATTGGGAGGTGGGTGAAAAAGTTAATCATCAGGCTTTTGGTGAAGGCAAAATCACCCATATCTTTGGGGCAGGCAATAAAATTTGTCTGGCCATCCATTTTCCGGGTATTGGTAAGAAGATTATTGACCCTCGGGTGTCTGCGATCGCAAAACTAGAGGCCTAGATCACAAAACCAACTGAGAATGAACGAGTTCCGATTTCAGAAAATCAGACGTTATATTTAACGATTCCTTAAAGATAAGAAGAATTTAGCAAGTTTACTTGCTTTAGCGGCTTATCTTGTCTTATTAAATAGTTATACTAGCCAGTCGTACTGGCAAATTTGCAGACAATAACTGAGCTGGATTTTTGCAAGTAAAATAATCTGGCCGCTGACGCTTTTAGACCGGGGTGCTTTGATTTGAGTTTAAACGCTGAGCTACAACGAGCTAACTAATATGGACAAGACCGAATTATCTAGGGCAACTTTCCACGAGCAATCCAACGTTAGCCAGAGGCCCTCATCAGAGGAAACCACTCAAGCCTCAACCCAACCCGAACTCGACGAACAGATTAAGAAGCTAAAAGAAAAAGGCGAGCTAGTCAACTCCCTGGCACTGCAACTGGAGAAGGCCTACCTCGATTTCTATAAGGAGTACAAGGCCTACTTTGGCCTAACGGGGCCAGGAGCCCATTATCAAGTGGCCTACGAAACCCCGACAAACATTAACCCGAGTCGCTTTCCTGCCATTTTGATGAGCGAACACAGCGATCTGGTCAGGATTGCGACGCTGGGGCAGTCCAGCCTAAGTCTGCCCTAGTTATAACTAGACAGAAATGGGCTCAGCAACTGCCTGCGTTGCTGATTGAGCTTCTTCTTCGGGCTCATAAAGGTATTCAAACCAGTTCCCGAAGGGATCTCGCCCATAGAAAGAGGCAGTACCATCGCGGTGCTCATGGATTTTCGTGAGGTGAATGCCCTCTCCTTTGAGACGGTCGTAGGCAGCGTCAACCTCGGCGCGATCGCAAAATACAAACCCAAAGTGGGGTCCGGCCTGATCGTAGGCCGGGCTCAGCAGCGCCAGTCCATCTTTGCCCGCTTTTAGATAGGCCCAGTCAGCGTCTTGCCACACCAGCTTGAGGCCCAAATTTTGATAAAACTGGGCAGCAGCAGCCACATCCTCTACACAAATGGCGACATGACCCAGACGCTTGATTTCCATAGCAAACCCCTATCTATAACTGCTTTACATAGTGTAATCGGTTCCTGGTTTTAGGTTTATCCATCCGCGCCAACCGCCTACGGGTTTCCCTAACTGCGGCGGGAGCCGTAATCAATCATCTCTCGATAACATAAAGACGTGGCAGGGTACCTAAGTGGATGCCCTATAAAAACAGATAGCTCAGCGAACTGAGGCTTTTTAATGGAACAAATGACTTTTGATCAAGACAAGCGAAAAATATTTTCTGCCGTCTCCCATGGATCGATCTTTTTAAGCCAGCTGATTTTTTCGGCAGGAGCCCCTTTTGTAATCTGGCTGATTTCAGATGACCCGGTGATTAAAGACAACGCCAAAGAAGCCCTAAACTTTCACCTCAACATTTGGGTCTACAGCATTATCTTCGGGATACTGACATGGGTGCTCATCGGTTTACCGCTGCTGGTGGTGTTGGGTATTGTGCAAGTGGTGATGCCGATTTTGGCAATCCTGGCGGCATTTCGCGATCCCAACGGTGTTTACCGATACCCTTTCATCGTGCGCGTGCTTTAAATTGCGACCGCCCTTCAGTACGTACACTGTGGGAATATTCGATCTTTTCCGTTAGAAGCCTATTTAGCAGATGTTTTAGTCAGCGAGGCTATCTCACCGTGGGCTCAGCGCTAGAGTCAGGCAAGTGATTTAAGTTACCAAACTTTATCGCTGAGAGTCCTGATATGTCTTTATTTACATGAAGACAAAAATAAGCACTTGAGTACCCGCCGTGAAGCATCCCCGTTGGCTCGATCTAACTGAATACGCCTTGTTGTTTGGGACCGGTGCCGGGACCATTGCCTCGATTGCGACCCAGCAGCTGATATTTGCCTCAGCCCCCCTGTCGGCGCTGGCAGCGATTGGTCTGGTCAACCGCCAACGCTTGGAGCAGCAGCTGGGGCAAGGACGTTCTCGCCAAAACACGCGATCGCAACAGCTGGAGCAAGCGCTGCATCAGCTTCAGGATACCGTTGACCAGCTACCCACGGCTGAGGTGGTCAACGGTATCCAGCAGTCAATGGCGGTCCATCGTGAACAGGCCCTGGCTCAGTTTTCTAAAGCCCTGGCGCAAACCCAGCAGCAGCTTGAGCAGCAAATTGATGAAATTGACGTACCTGATTTGAGTTTAATCTATCAGGATGTGGTGCAACTCCAGGATCAATACACCTACCTTTGTAGCAACCTGAATAGCCTCCAGGGGGATCTCGAGAAGCTGTCGGGTCGAGCCCGCATTGAGGCAAACGAGGCTGAGATCGCACAGCTCAAAACTGAAACCATGCGGCTCAGGGTCAACTTGGAAGCCTTTAGGCGTGAGAGTAAGCGAAGCTACGGTGACCTCCAGTCGCGTTTTCAGCACGTTGAGCAAACCTTGCGTAAGTTGCCGATGCAGGGCAACGCCTCTCTACTTAAAGAGGAGGTCAAAGAGCTGATGAAGGCTGTGTCAGACAGGGTACCCCGGCCCGAGTTTTTGGATCTCGCCGAACATTTTCAGACCCTGCGAGAGCAGCATCGTCAGCTGCGGCAGCGGGTTGAGACTGAGGCAACCGGCCCTGCCAACGTGCTGGCAGTCTTAGATGGGGCGGCGGTGCAGGCGCAGATTGAGCAGTTCCAAGCGCGATTAGATAAAACGACCGAGCAGATTGAGAGCGTTCACCACGCCATGGAGGGCTGGCTGGGTCAGACGCCCCACGCGGTCAATCTGGGGGGCGAAGCCCAATGGCTGGTTGATTTACCTGCTGCTGGCCTGTCTGGCCTGTCTGGCCCGTCTGGTTCGTCGGAGATCCCCGCTAACATTTTGCCCTGGCGGGAGTCAGAGGCTAAGCCGAGTAAATCTAGCAGCCGTAAGGTGTTAGAGCAGGCTCTATTGCAGGCTAAACATCGACTCTTGCTGGTTTGGCCATGGGCCGATGACATTGAACTGGATGCCGATTTGCTCGATCGGTTTCGTCAGCTTTTGGCCCGAAACTGTCAGCTTGACATTGGCTGGTGCCACCTGGAGACTGACCAACCCGGCCAGCTGCTGCGCAGTATTTATCAACGCTGGGGGCAAGACTCTCAGCAGCGGCAGCAGCTCAAGTCAGCCCTGGAGCTGCTCTTGCCCCTTAAGCAAGACTACCCTGATCTGTTTAAGTTCAAAGTACTGGGCACCCAAGAAAATTTTTTAGTGTGCGATCGCACCTTTGCTGTTCTGGGGGTTCAGTCTTTGACCACCCAAAGTAGCCTGTTTCCTAAACTCAAACTGCGGTTGCAGACCACCCACCGCGACACCGTTGATGCCCTGATCCAGAGATTTGATCAGCCCACCATTGCGGAGCAAGATACCGCTGCTTTCTTTAATCGCGGCCTCACGAGATACGACCTGCGCGACCAGCCAGGGGCGATCGCCGATTATACCCACGTTTTAGATATTGACCCAACCCAGGCCGCTGCCTACGACTATCGCAGTCTAGCCTGGGCTGACCTGGGCGAAAACGATAAAGCCATCGCCGACCTGAATCAGGCCATCTTGCTCAATCGTCTATCCTGGAAGACTTACTGCAATCGAGGGGTGCTCCGTCTCGAGCAAGGCGATCACCCCGGCGCAATTATCGATCTCACCGAGGCCCTGCGCCTGAATCCAGAGAGCATTCTTCCCTATTTTTATCGGGCTCAGGCGATGCAACACCTGGGTGATTTGTCTCGCGCCTTCAGTGACTTTAATCGCGTCATTAAGCACTGCCCCCAGCTAGCCTTTCCCTACTGCCACCGCGGCGCAGTTTACCAAAAGCTGGGCAATCGTCAGCAGGCCATCGCTGACTTAGAAACCGCTGCGCGTCTACTCAAACAGCAGGGCAATCTCAAACGACTCAAGCAGGTGCTGACTATTTTGAAAAACTTTAGGGAACCTGTGGAGAATAGGGTGGCGATGCGTGCGATCGCATAGCAGCTAAACCCTGAATCCCCCAAACCTAAAACCCCAGGGTTCTTGAAGAACTCTGGGGTTTTCTCTAGGGCTAAAATTTTGGTTTCAGCTAATAGTTATCACCGTAGTCCTGCGGTTCATCCACAGGTGCACCCGATGACTTATCAACTGGACGGTAGTTGACATAGCCCCCTTCTTCGTTGGGCGCATCCGGGCGCTGGTTGGCAACGGGACGCTCACTGTAGGGGCGCACGTTTAAGGTGCGATCGCTGCGATCTCGCCGACCGCTAGAACCTTCATCCAGCGGGGGTCGTCTAGGTACCCGAGCCTTGTCAGCATAATCTGGTGAGCGATCCCTTAGTCTCCTTTCGTCTGACCACGAACGCTCGTCGAGGCGATCATCATAGTAGGGCGGGCGGGCCTTCTGACTGGGGTTCGAACGACCCATCGGCCTTTGCTCTGGCTCATCATATCGCCCCCGAGAAGTATCCGCATACTCACGGTATGAACGCTCTTCCCTGCCCTCCAACATAGGCCTCGGGGAGCTAGATCGATAATCAGGGGGAAACCCACTATCCCGATCTAACTCAGCGCGAATATTACGCCGTCCCCCACTTTTGCGACTAGGACGACTCGATCGAGAGCTATAGCCGGGTCGTGCAGGCGGACCCTCATAACTAGCCTGGGGCGTCAAGCGCTCCTCTCTGGGGGAACGCGAGAGCAAATTTTGAATCATCAGAGTAATAAACATCCCTACCATGATGATCTGTTGGAACGCTGGAATAGGTCCCATATCGAGGCTGCCCAGCAGTAAAACCCCCGCAAACAGAGACAAGACGGCATACACCTTATCGCTATCACGCTCGTAGCCAGGCTTTAAACGATCTAAGAAAAATAAACCAATCGCCCCAAAAATCAGAATAACGCCCAACAAAAGGGGAACAGGAGTACCAAAATTCACAGCGGATTCCTCTCGTGGTTGAGAGCTAACATAGCCCTCCTAGGCTCAATGCGTACTTTAATAGCCAGCCTTGGGGCTCACTAAAGCCAGCCCCATAATCCAGGTTGAACCCAAGCGCTGGATACGAAGAATTGCTAAGACTAACCTAATGAGGCACCTGCAAGCAAGGATAGCCCAATTCTAGCAATAGCAACAAGGCAGAAACCCCTACAAAATTCGGAGTTTTGCCTAAGTCTAGATGCTGAACTCTAATTTACCTGACTCTATTGTAGCCAATTGAACATGGATGGCTCTACGGGCAGCCCACTGAATCAATCCATGGGGGGCAATCCAACCCTGAGCGCGCTGAATTTTATCGTGAACGCCGCTGAATTTTGTCACTCTGGCTGATAAAGATCAGCGCAACGGTCACAGGGATAACGACAATCGCCGCACCAGCAACCAGGCTAAGCAAAAAATTGGACAGTGATGGTGTCATGGGCTCCGCTCAAAAATTTATTAGTACTTAATTATTTATCTTATAGATCTAAGGACGGCTTGAAAAGGCTTAAGGAAAGCACGCATAGCCCAAGGGGCATTCAAGAAAAGCGTAAGCCCTAGCGGAGCTATACCCAAAGAATTTTGCCCACAGGGCTATCGGGCGAAGGGTTAAAAGTGAAGGTTAGTTTGTGCTTAAGGGGGTCGGGGAAATCGGCAGAGGTTGGAAATTGAGAATGTCTGCTGTAGGAAGGTTGAGAAAGGCTTAAACTTGTATTGAGTGAGGTACAAGCTGAAAATTAACTATGACTGGTGTTGCCATTACAAGTTTGGGAATCGGCCTTCTCTTGGCTGTAATGACCCTGCTATTCATCTTTCGGATCGTGCTGACCTGGTATCCCCAAGCCGATCTCAAGACGTTTCCGTTTGCACTGGTCTATTGGCCTACCGAGCCGCTACTGATTCCGGTCCGTAAAGTGATTCCGCCCTTTGGCGGGGTCGATATCTCGCCGATTATCTGGGTGGGTATCGTTAGCCTCCTGCGCGAAATGCTGGTAGGGCAGCAGGGGCTGTTAAAGATGCTGGGGTGAAGAATCTTAGATTTTGGTTAGGGTTTCCCAGAGAAGGTAGGTTTTTGGCTGATGAGCAGCTGTACGACATCAATCCAAAATCGCCAGTCCAAAATCACATCAGCTCATCATCTGATTCACAAAATTTGTATAGACTTCGCCCTTTAGAAACTCTGGGCGTTCTAACACCTTTTGATGGAATGCAATGGTGGTCGGCAACCCGGTAATGGCACATTCCCGCAGGGCTCGCTTCATCCGGCGGATAGCAGTACTGCGGTTAGGGCCCCACACGATTAGCTTGCCAATCAGAGAGTCGTAATAGGGCGGAATCTCATAGTCGGTATATACGTGGGAGTCCATCCGGACGCCCATGCCACCGGGGGGGAGATAGCCGCTGATGCGACCGGGGTTGGGGCGAAAGTTGTGGTCTGGATCCTCTGCATTGATGCGGCACTCAATGGCGTGCCCCCGCAGGGAAATGTCCTCCTGACGGAGCGATATCTTTTCGCCCTGGGCAATGCGAAGCTGCTCAGCAATCAGATCAATGCCGGTGATCATCTCCGTCACCGGATGCTCTACCTGAATCCGGGTGTTCATCTCCATAAAATAAAAGCTGCCGTGGCTATCGACCAAAAATTCGACGGTACCAGCACCGACATAGTTGATAGACTTTGCGGCTCGAACGGCGGCGTCCCCCATTTTTTTCCGCAGTTCTGAGCTGAGGGCGGGGCTGGGAGCCTCTTCTAAGAGCTTTTGGTGACGCCGCTGGATCGAGCAGTCGCGCTCACCCAGATGCACCACATTGCCAAAACTATCGGCCAAAATCTGAAACTCAATGTGGCGAGGGTTTTCGACAAACTTTTCGAGGTAGATGCCGGGGTTGCCAAAGGCGGCCTCTGCTTCGCCTTGGGCGGCCAAAAACATTTTGCTAATCTCGCTCTCTTCGCGCACCAACCGCATGCCGCGCCCTCCTCCGCCCGCGGTGGCTTTGATAATCACCGGATAGCCAATCTCGGTGGCGAGGCGTTTGGCTTCTGGCTCACTGGTGAGCAACCCCTTGCTGCCCGGAATCGTGGGAACGCCCACCCGCTGCATCGTCGCTTTGGCGGTCGATTTATCGCCCATCGCCCGGATCGCGGCAGGAGAGGGGCCAATAAAAATCAGGTTGTGATCGGCGCAGATTTCAGCAAAGCGGGCATTTTCGGCCAGGAAGCCATATCCTGGATGGATGGCGCTGGCCCCGCGGGTGAGAGCGGCGGCGATGATATTCGGGATATTAAGATAGCTCTTACTACTGGGGGCTTCTCCGATGCAGACGGCCTCATCGGCCAGCTGCACATGTAGGGCTTTTTGATCGACGGTTGAGTGGACGGCGACGGTGGAGATTCTCATCTCTTCGCAAGTGCGAAGGATCCGCAGCGCAATTTCTCCTCGGTTAGCAATCAAAATTTTTGAAAAGCGCATCGCGTAGCCAGCCAGTAACCAGGAATATTTAATGATGTATCGGAAGCTGATCGTACCACGCCAGAGTGGTGCCACCGCTTAGACTCGCGGATCGCTTCAAAGAAAATCTCTCACAAAAAAGTGCCTTTATGCTTTATTGTTAAAAACTGACGCTTTGCACAAGACTTCCTAATGATGAGCAGAGTTTGTGGGGCGTCAAATACCCCTGCGGATGTGGTGGAATTGGTAGACACGCACGCTTGAGGGGCGTGTGGCTTACGCCTTGCGAGTTCGAGTCTCGCCATCCGCATTTCTCAGCCAGACACACTATGATAAAAAGGCTGAGGAAAATAAATTTTTGTAACTGATTTTGACTTCTACCTTTACATCCGCCGTTGAGTCTGGGCACGTTGCAGCTTCCCCCGGTAAGCCCTCTGGTAATCGTAATGACTGGCATCGCTTAGAGGTGCTGTGGCAAGGGGACGAAACTGTCGTAAAGCAGGGGCTACCCCACGATCAGCTGTCCCCTGCCTGGCAGATCTTGATGCTGGGGGACGGTTCGCCAACCCGGCATTTGCACTTGCTGACGCGGGAGCCCACCGAGGTAGACGTGATCGATATGTCTCCCATTGGCATGGATTGCGATCGCGCCCCTGCTCTCATCGAGCGAGTACCCGGCCCCAGGCTGCGGCGTCAGGTCTGGCTGCGCACGGGCTCAGGTCAGCGCCTAGCCTATGCCACCTCCTGGTGGGAAGCCAGCCACGTGGATGAATACCTGAAGAATCGCTCGCTGCCGATTTGGGCCAGCCTGGCTCAGTTGCGCACCGAGCTTTATCGTGACATCCAGGGCGTTTATTATGGATACTCTGAGCCCCTGGCCCAAGCCTTTGGGCAAAAAGGTCCTTTTTGGGGACGCCACTATCTGTTCTGGCACCACGGCAAACCGTTGACGCTCATTTATGAGGTGTTTTCGCCTTACCTGACTCAATATTTGGGGCCGATGCGGGCTTAACTGATTTAGAAGCAGGCGGTTGGAAACCGCCCCTACAGGTGCAAAATCCACCTTCGCGGACTGACCATCTTGAAAATTTTCCCAACGGCCAGATAGCTCAAATGCCCCAACTGCCTTTTTGGGGGTCGGTTGAGAAAGGATCGTTCATGCTCGGCAGCGAGGCGGTGTAGGCTTGCTCGACCCAAATTTGGGTGCGTACCGGACCATATTGACTGCGGAGAGCATTTTCGACCCGTTCGCCAATGGAGCGAGACAGGCTCATAAACTCAGGGTGCAGGGCCAAGTGCAGCTCAATCCAGACCTGACGACCCACCATGCCCCGAGACAAAATCCGGGTGCAGTGGGTTACCCCTTCGACCTGGGAGGCTATTTGAGCGATGGCCTCTGGGGCAATGGCGGTGGGGCGTAGCAGCATGGGCAGTTGGGTGTTGACCACATGCCAAAAGCTGTTGACACTGAGGATGACGAGTGCGATCGCAAACAGCGGATCAATCCAACGATGGCCGCTCCAAATCCCCACTAACCCCACCAACAAAACAAGGCTTAGCCAGACGTCTCGCAACATGTGCTGGGTGCTGAGTTTGAGAGCTAAACTCCCCAAAAAACGCCCCTGATAAGCAGTCACCAGGGACAGCGTCAGCGTGATCGCCACCATGGCCGACATCAGCTGAATCAGCGGCATCGTCATCACCACCTGAAACGCTAACTCCTCGCCCTGGAGAGACCCCTCAAACTGCCGCACGGCAATAATCAATAGATTGAGCCCGGCAAACCCAAGGACAGCCGATAGCAACAAAGCACCGCCTGCTTCCCCCCGTCCGTGGCCCCAAATTTCTCGGCCCAGGGTACGACGAGGTGAGGCCACTGCCACCAAACCCAGAGTGATGCTAAAAACATCAATCAGCGTGTGCAAAGCCTCTGCCAATAAGCATAAAGAATGATTGACCCAGCCTGCGGTTGCCTCAATTGCCAGGACCAGCAAAGCTGTCCACAATGTCATTAAAAGCAGGCGATAACTCACCTGCCGCTGGCGTTCTCCCTCATTCATAGCCCACAGGCTACCACGGAAGGTTGATAAGTGAGTCGGTTAAGCGGTTGGGGAGTAGCAGGACGGCAAAAGCTGGGCAGGTAATGAAGCGCCTGCTCAAATGGAGAGTGCTCAGAAGTTTTCGTGTTCAAAAATTTAAAATCAGAAAGGGCACCGACGACTGGCCGTGTTTCGTCTCGGTGCCCTTACTGGTTCGCTCCTCACACACATTCATACGATAAGCTATTTGCATGATTTTGTCACCCTGCCTGCCTATTTTTTTTTACAATTGCTCCACGAGGGTACCGAAAGCGCCCAGGACAAGCCGTTGCAAGATTACCTGGACAGCGCGCACCAAAATATACCACTGTCGTTGCTGTTTAAGCTCGAGCCTCCAGGGCGGGTTAGCTCTGTGAAACTGATCAAACGCAGCGGCCACCGCAATCGCTAATTTCACCCGGCGCAGGGCTGAGAGCGGAGCTTCTTGCGCCCACTTATCAGTGGTGTCAATCAGGGTGTGAATAAGTTGTTGGGTGCTGGGGTCATACTGGGTCAAGTCACCAACACTATCGGCGGTTGCTAAACGATACCGATCGACGGTGACCCCAGCTGCGCAAGGGGCAGCCTCTGGGCAGACAGGCTCAGTTGCATCAAATTTAATAATTTGATGAATCGCTGCGCGTCGTAGCAGGGTACAGCAGCAACTGTAGATATATTGAATCTGCCAGATCGTTCGAGGATTGAGTTCGGGCGGCTGGCTGACAGGGCTTTGATGAGGGTAGCCGCTAGCAGGATGACCGGGTTGGCAAGTTAGCCCACCCTGGTTGAGCTGTTGCAACCATCGATCAAGGCCCGCGGTTGAGAGAGAAAATTGGAGCCAGCCCGACGGCTGATGGGTGATCTCAAAGGTAGACATCAGCCCTGAACAACCAGAGAAATTGAGGCTGCATGAGTCTACGGACATTTCAACCTGGGCAAATTTAATTACACAGAGCAGAGCCTCCGCGATCTCATCCACCGATCGTTTTATTTCAGCCTGCAATGTCCGGGCAATTGCGGAGGTATAAACAACATTTTCCGGATGATTGATTTTTTTTAGGGGAATATCCTGATGACAAACATATAAACGTTTACCGATTCTTAACAGGGAGTCCCTTAGATCAGGGTTCTTACATGAAAGATCAATGAAGTTACCGTCAACAGCATGATTTTTAGGGCATATTGCCTGATTTAAATACTGAGCCAGTGTTCGTTTCAACGAAAAATGTGTCATATTTATCTAGGCTCTTGGGTTCATTTTATAATCGGGCTCAGTTAAATCACTGAGACCCCCGTATTAGGTTTTATTCTTCCTTATTTAAAGAATGCTGAAGGACGCATAAAGAAGCCAATTTAGCTGAAAAAAAATCAGCAAGATGTATTAATCTACTGGCAACATTTGTTGCATTTATCGGATAGTGGTTTTACGGTTGACAGCCTGCTGGTCCCCCTGGTAGGTCTTCCCCACTGTTCCCCTTCAATACCAACGTCCCCAATATCCACTACCACCATCAGGGAGTATCGAGTGTCAGGGTTCCCCGGGCTGATCTTTGAAGTCAACGGGGCTCTGGACTCCACCAGCTTGCTTCTCCAAGGAAATCTATGACTCGACCTTAAGTTAGATGACATTATCTGTAATCAAACCAACCCCCAGTGTTTCCAACATGTCTTCATCTACTCAAACGGATGACACTCGGCCATTCGTGGTGTGGCAACGCATCTCAGACTGGGCGCAGGAGCACTATCGCTGTCGTACGTTCAATAAAGACGAAAAGATTCCCACCCGCCCTGGTTTACTGTACTTAGTGCAGCGGGGTGCGGTCCGGCTGGTGGGCAATGCCCAGGTCAGTGCCACCTTAAAGCAAAAGGGGTCGACCTCACGGGTACCGCTCGTGGCTGCCGAAGAAGCCTTTTTAGGCTTTGTGGGCGCAGGCCAGCCCTTTGAGATTGTGGCCCAATCTCCGTTTTCTCTACAAAGTTTTGCCCACGTCGACCAGACCACGATTATCTGGCTCTACTGGAACGATCTCGACACCTGGCCTCATTTTCGTCGAGAAGTGCTAGACGCCTTTCGCGGACAGCACCAGCGCAAGCTGCTATGGTTGAGCACCCTGGGGCAGCGGCGAACGATTGACCGATTGCTGGGGTTCTTGACTTTGCTGATTGACGAGTATGGGGAACCCTGTGAGAGCGGCTATTATTTGCCCTTCCCCCTGACCCATGCTCAGATTGGCAGCGCCATTGGCTCTACTCGGGTGACCGTAACGCGCTTAATGGGTAAGCTTCGTCAGCGCGGGTTAATTCAAAATCATAGTGAAAACCTGATCTGTTTGCCCCACAAAGATGGCTTGCTTAAACAGCAGGGGTGAGGCCGACTGACTGCATCGCCAGCGGTGAAAATCAGATGATGGAGAGGTAGTGGGTGGAGAGTAGAGAGAGTTGGGTGAAGGATTCAGCCCAATCAACTTTACCCACCACCCACTACCCACCACACAATTCTCTCAAGGAAGTGGGACAAATCCAGCCTGTTTCAGGAGGCGTTGACCTTCCTCGGTTTGTAGCAGTTGGGCGTAAGCAAGCCCCGCTTGCTCACTTTCTGCCCTGTCTTTGCTAACCACGTATAGCGGGCGTGTTAGGGGGTAGGTTCTGTCTTGAAAAGCAGTGAGATTGAGCTGATTGCGACGGGTTGGGCAGTCTTCGGGGGGGACGTAGGGTTCTTGGTAGGGGGGCACGAGCTGCTGCTGAGAGGTGCCGATTGCGATGGGGGCAACGGTGCACTGACCGACGACTTCGGGGGCCGAGGCAAAATATATTGAGCCAGGGGTATCACCGACAAATCGCAAAGCTGCCGTAGTGCTGGGGAGTGTCTGAACTGAGGCGGTAAATGCTTGACCCTCCAGCACAGATTCTTGAAAAAACTGGACGGTGCCTCCGACATCTCCCCGTGTGGTGGGGACGATTGTCAGGTTAGGTCCGCCCACTTGATTCCAGTTGGTGAGCTGACCAGTGTAGATATTTTTGAGCTGGTCCAAGGTCAAGCCGGGGAGAGAGAGCTCGGGATGGGTGGCGATCGCAACCGCCTCAATGGCCACCGGGATTTCTTGCAAAGTTAGTCCCTGTTGCTGGGCTTGCCGTTGTTCACTCGAGTTCAGCGATCGCGATGACTGGGCAAAATCGAGTTCGCCGTTAATCAGCATTTGAATGCCGACGCTGGAGCCCGGTGCCTGGGACGGCGCATCTTTATAGACGAGGTTAAAGTTGGGCAGCGCCTGCTGGATAAGGGGGTCCACTGCGCCTCGGACCGGGGCCCAAGTCGTGCTGCCACCATATTCAAACTGACCGCTGGGGACGTTGGGCACCTCCGCAAACGTGCTCAGGTTTGTTTGCCCAGCGCGGGGCGGATTATTTGTCTGAGGATTTGCCTGGGGATTTGTCTGGGGATTTGTTAGGGTATCGGGTCCGGACAGTGGCCCACTTCCTCTAAAAATGGAACTGTCTTTGAGCCACCAAACCGCGCCCCCAATCACGGCAGCAGTGATGCCGAGGGCCGCCACCAGCGCTGGGATTTCATTTTTAGACTGGCTCATGGGGTAGGGTTGCGCCGGGCAACGGATGACAGGGATATACCGATTATAAGAACTGAGCGATCAGACGATATATCAGGCGAAACAAGAGTGCGATCGCAACCATCCCCAGCCCTGCCATCACCGCAATCCAAACCACACTCAGCAGTGGATTACCGCTACTGATAGCCAAAATACTGCTGCGCAAAGGTGATAAAAAGAGCACTGCAGCCAGGGTGCCCCCGGCTACCAAAACCAGATCAATGCGCTCTAAAGTCCGTTTGACCTGGAGCAAGATCAGCCCCCCCAGTAGCCCTAGCCACAGACCGCTACCCAGCCACGTTGTCCCTAAAAAACTAGCCGTTGCGATCGCCAACAACCCCGCTTCAAACCCGGTAAAAGCCGCCCCACCTAAAAACTCAGGCAAGGGTCTGAGCCACGCCGGGGGACTGGTTGGTTGCCCTGGCGGCTGTACTGGTTGCGGTACTGGCGGCTTTCCAGGGGGGGGGGACTGGATCGTCGCCGGCTGGGCCAGTGGCACGGGGGGCGACGTCACAGGAGACACCGGTAGGGGCCGCGGCGGACTGCTTCCGCTTTGACGCGTAGCGCCAAATGGCCTACGCGTCTGAGGTTTACGAGTCCCCCGCCCCGGGCGCGCGACCAAACCAGTGGTCTTTTGACCTTTCAAACCTTGCTTAAGGGCGGCCAAGACCGCCTGGGTAGAGTCATAGCGCTGACTGGGGGTATCTTGCAACATGCGGTCAAGAATCTTGGCAAACGCCCCATCTTGGAGAGATATCAGCGACTGCCACTGCCAGCAGTTCCGATGGCTATCAAACAGCTCTGTAGGAGGCTTGCCGGTGAGCAACACAATGCAGGTCACCGCCAGGGAATACAGATCAGACGACGGACGGACAGCTCCGCCGCGCATTAGCTCGGGGGGGGCATAGCCAGTGGTGTAAATACCGGTTGACTGCCCACCGCCGCCGCCAGTGACCTGTTTGACCGCCCCAAAATCCAGCAGATAAAGCTTGCCATTGCTGGCATGCATAATATTTGACGGCTTAATATCTCGATGGATGTGGTTATGGCTGTGGACAAAATCCAACACCTCTAGCAGCGAAACCAGAATCGCCTTGACGGTTTTTTCGGGGAGCGGGCCTCGGCGGTCTAAAATCTGCTCCAAATCTTCTCCGTCAATAAACTCTTGGACTAAGTAGAAAAACTCCTCAATGCCCGCCGTTTGGCGACTCGGCAACGCCAGCGGGAAAAAGGCATACAAGTCAGGAATGAGCGGATGCTGGTTGCCCAGATTTTCCAGGACCTCGGCTTCTCGATTAAATAGGGTTTGAGCCACCTGGAGCTGCTCTGCGGTGAGGTTGGCCGGGGGTTGAAACAATTTGACCACACAGGGTCTCAGGGTGGGGGTATCGCGATCGCGGGCATAAAAAGCCGTACCAAAACCGCCCTGCCCCAAAAGCTTTTCGGGCAGATATCGCCCCCGCAGGATCAGCGGCATACCGCAGGCAGTGCAGTACTTTTGCTTGGCAGCTCTCAGGGTTGCACGGTCATCCAAATCTGCACAGTGATTGAGGGGGCGTGGGCAGCTTGGTCGAGTGCAATACAGTTGCATAGTGCAGCGGGGTTTAGGTGCTCAGCTCAGCCGAAGATTCGGTCGCAGCGGATTTATTACTGGCTACAACACGCTCACCAGAAGCGCCGTTTTTGCGGCGATTTTCTTTACTCAATTGTATTTCTCGATTGGTAAATTGGGGCAAAATTTCTCGGGTAAACGACTCTGCGGCGGTAGAACGATAGCGATTGGGGTTAAAGATCACCGATAGCATTCGCTTCACCACCACCGAATCAATCTTGGCCCGATGCAGAACCCCCATTTGGAGTTCTTTCTCAATGGCAGAGACCGAAACAAACGCCACCCCCAGACCCGACTGCACCGCATTTTTAATCGCCTCGATTGAGTTGAGCTCCATTTCGATGCGCAGACGCCGCGTCTCGATGCCGCCTCGGGTCAGGACCTGATCGATCACCTTGCGAATGGTGGATTGGGAGTCAAGGGAAATGAATTTTAGCTTATAGAGATCTTCGCGATTGATCGCCTCATTATTGGCAAGGGGATGAAACACCGGCATAATCAGCGCCAGCTCATCCTCTGCGTAGGGGATAATCTCAAGGGACTCTTGCAGCTCAGGGGGCACCTCTCCACCGATAATAGCCAGGTCAATCTGGCCATTGGCGACACTCCAGGAGGTGCGTCGGGTTGAATGCACATGGAGCTGGACGGCAACTTCGGGATAGCGCTTGCGAAACAGACCAATCATCCGAGGTAGCAGATAGGTGCCGGTGGTCTGACTTGCACCGACAATCAGGGTGCCGCCCTGCAGGTTTTGCAAATCTTCGATGGCACGACAGGTTTCTTGACAAAGGCTCAAGATGCGATCGCCATATTCCAACAGTAAATGACCGGCCTCCGTAAGCTGAGCCCGCCGTCCACCGCGATCAAAGAGCGGCACATCGAGCTGACGCTCTAAATTTTGAACTTGCAGACTCACGGCAGGTTGAGAAACATATAGACTATCCGCAGCTCGCTTAAAGCTGCCTTCTGCTGCGATTGCTTTAAGAATACGCAGTTGGTCCAGGGTGAACGGAAGATCGGACATAATGGTGAGACCTTAAAAAGCCTACTCAACAAACCACGGAGCTCTGTACTAGAGGGATCTCAATCTGAAGCTGAGTAGCCCTCCTTAAAGATAGAACTCAGAATCCAGCATTTAGGTGATGGGGGGAGTTCTCAGGTGATTGGTAGTCGGGAAATCAAAACCTAAAACCTAAAACCCTGCCTTCTGATTCCTGATCCCTGCCACCTTAGCCTAGACAGAAAGGTCTGACCGAGGTGAATCCCTTTATGAAGTATCTATTGATTGCAGACTTTTTGAATTTACCAGGAATTGTAGGCATTGCCCTAATTCGTTGTATGAGCGTACCCAGGTTGAGATGGCGTCGCCGACATCCATCCATCAGAGAAAATTGCGAACCCCGAAATAATCAGGCAGTGTCGCCTAAAATTCGCGATTGGCGGGTCAAGCCAGAGCATGCCTTTTAATCTCAAATAACTTAATCAAAACTTAAATATCTTAAAAGCTTTTTAATGCGAGGCATCGGGGAATCAGGGTATGGGGTTGACCCATCGTAAATCGGAAGTATCTGTTAAGGTAATCTGAAATCCAGATATCTCGCGATTTGGTTGGCACTGGCTTAGTTCATGGAGAAATCGGTCAAGCTTAGTTCACGACAGCAAAAGGTTCTCTGGGCGACGGTCCGCCACTACGTTGACACGGCGGAACCGGTGGGGTCCAAGGCCCTGGTCGAGTCCTATGGCTTAAAGGTAAGCTCGGCCACGGTGCGCAATGTGATGGGCATGTTAGAGCGGTCTGGTTTGCTGTTTCAACCCCACCCCTCTGCCGGGCGAGTGCCGTCGGATTCTGGCTATCGTATCTATGTGGATGAGCTGATCGAGCCGTCTAGGCCGATTGCGCGCCAAATCGATCGGACGCTCAACCGTCGCCTAGATTGGGAAAGTCGGAGTGTAGAAGGCTTGTTGCGAGAGTCAGCCCAGGTTTTGGCTGCTTTGAGTGGCTACATTGCCCTGGTTACCTTGCCGACCACAGAGGCGGCAAAGCTTCGGCATTTGCAGCTGGTACAGGTGGGGGAGAATCAGATTTTGTTGGTGGTGCTGCTGGATTCTTACAATACTGAGTCGATTGTGGTGCAGCTGCCCCAGGGCTCTGGCGATAGCTCTGTTGCAGGTAATGCTCCAGAGAAGCCTCCAGGGGATGCCCTGGCAAGGGAACTGCAGATTTTGTCAAATTTTTTAACGGATCGGCTGCGAGATAAGCCATTGAGTGCGATCGCACAGCTCGATTGGCAAGACCTCGATCAGGCGTTTCAGCAATATGCGTTTCAGCAATATGCGTTTCAGCAATATACAGATACGTTGCAGACAGCAATGGACGATCTGGCCCGGCGGACCCAGGGTGGTCAGACCCAGATTTTGATCAGTGGCTTGGCTGATGCGTTGAGCCAGCCTGAGTTTGCCGAGCGTCAGCAAATCCGTAATTTGGTGGCCCTCCTGGAAGACGGGAAAGAACAGCTGTGGCCGCTGATTTTTCAAGGCGACTCCAATCGTCAGTTAAAAATTTGGATTGGCTCTGAGAACCCGATTAAGCCGATGCAAACCTGCGCACTGATTTCGTCGCCCTATACCAAGGGGGCTTCTGCTTTGGGCAGTGTGGGGGTACTCGGCCCCACTCGGATGCTCTATGAGAATGCGATCGCAGCCGTAGAAGCCGCAGCGAGCTATCTTTCGGGGGCCTTAAGTCAGGTGGCTTAGGCAGGCTTTCGCAGGCTTTCTAAATTAGACGGGCTTTCTAGCCAGGCTTTCTAGCCAAGAGTCGGGCAGCAATCACCCCGCCGACAAACCCAAATAGATGTCCCTCCCATGAGATACCGGGTTGACTAGGCAACACCCCCCAGAGGATGCCCCCATAAAACAAAATCACCAGCAGTGAAAATGCGATTGCCACCACACTGCGCTCAAAATAACCTCGCATTAGCAAGAAACCGACATAGCCAAAAATCAGACCGCTGGCCCCAATATGTACCGAGGTACTCGCCCCCACAAGCCAGGTACCTAACCCAGCGCTCAGAGCGGCCAGCAGGGTGACCCATACCCAGTCGCTAATCTCGCGCACCATCACCAGCCAACTCAGGGTAATCAGGGGCAGGGTATTGGCGATCAAGTGCTCAAAGTTACCATGTAAAAAAGGGGCAAACACGATTCCCCTGAGGCCCATCAGCTGACGGGGCACAATTCCGTAGCTATCGAGACTGCCTCGAAAACCGATCCAGTCGATAATTTCAACAGCCCACAGGATAGCAACAACCCCTGTCAAAAGGGCAATCTGGGCTTTTAACTCAGCCAAAATAGACCGTTGAGAAGAGGGCCTAGAAGACCGTTTGGAAGATTGTTTAGACGGCATCATGGGAAGGCATCACTGATCAATGTGGGCAATCTAGAAAAATGGATCTGAACGGCGAGGCCGCTCAACCCAGGAACAAATCAGTTTTGAGGTCTAAAGTTTGTAGACGCTTGAGCGGCTTCTCTCAAGGTAGTTTAAGTGAGCGGCCCAACTCAAAACTCAAAATAAAGACCTTCCTCAATCGTCTACCGAACTAGCTTTTGCCAAGACCTCGTAAATAAAGGCTATTCAGGTGATTATTACCGAACTACTGGCGGTGCTTTCAATCTCGGCGGCGACCGGGCTCCGGATAGCGCTGCCCCTTCTACTGATTGGCTTACTGTCTGGGGAAAGTTTATGGACAAACGTTCCTATTTTGGCGCAGATTCCTCAAACTGTGGTGGTCGGTATCCTGGTAACCTGGTCTTTGCTGGAGCTGGTGATGTCTAAAGATCGCACCAGTCGTCGCTTTTTACAAAGTGCAGAACTCTTGTTTAGCCCCTTTGTGGGAACGATAGCAGGCATTGCGATCGCCCGCTTCACAAGCCTGGAGAATAGCTGGCTGATCGTGTTGGTGGCAATAACTGGCGGGCTCTTAGCGTTAGTCATTCAGCTGGTGCAAGTAGGGTGGCTCTATCGTCTCAACAATCCACCGATTTGGGTCATTTTTTTAGAAGATTCGCTCTGCATTTGTCTGGTCTTTTTTGCGTTTGATGCTCCCAGCCAGGGAGGTCTGATCGCTTTGCTGCTGCTATGGTTAGCACTCCGAACTTCGACGGCTTGGCGACAATGGCGATATCAGCCTAAAGCATCGGACACTCCAGATTGAGTCATCCCAAAGCGACCATCTCCCCTTATAGTGATGGCTATAGTTTTTTAGGGGAAGGCACGTGGCTAGGTCGATTCGTTGGTATCGGGTTTTGGCAACCGGGCTACTAACCGGGACAGTATTCGCCATCGCAGGCGCAGTCCCGGCTTTATCAGCTGCCTGGGTAGCCCCGTCTAACCAATCCAGGACAGCCGTCCCGAGCCTTGCCCAGCAAACCTCACCTCGCCCCACCCTGCGACTGGGGAGCGTCGGTGAATCGGTAAGCGAGTTGCAATCAATGCTCAGCCTGATGGGGTATTACAGCGGAGCGATCGACGGCTTTTATCGAGAACAAACCCAAACTGCGGTGGTCAATTTTCAAACCGATGCCAATATTGTTAGCGATGGCATTGTGGGGCCGACCACCTGGCAAAAGCTTTTTCCAGCCCCAGAAGGTTTGCCCGTCGCAGCCCCGCCAGTTGCGCCGGAGACCGCAGCCACTCCCCCAGCAGTAGGTGAGGGGACGGCTGACTCAGGGGAGGCCGACCCAGTGGCACTCCCTGTGCTGCGACAGGGCATGAGTGGCCCGGCTGTCATCCGTTTACAAACTCGACTACAGGCACTGGGGTTTTATGAGGGGCCGATCGATGGCTCATTTGGCCCACAGACCGAAGCTGCGGTTCAAGGAGTCCAGGCGCGTAACCAACTAGAGGCTGATGGTGTGGTAGGCCCTGCTACCTGGTCTGTGCTGCTTAGATAGCAGACTCTCCCTATCCAGAAAGCGGTTGACGATCAGACACCTAGGGATCGTACCCTAGCCCTGAGAGCATCACGTCGTGATTGAGAAAGACCGACGCCTCATAATCAGGCACCTGGTTGACGTGGTGGACAAAGACCAGGTAGTTGCCCATCAAAAAATAGACTGCCATCATCGCCGCTGCCGATGAAGCCACCAAAAACCCAGCCAACATTAGGGAGAACTCTTGGCTGGCAATAGCTCGCTCCATGAGCCTCAAGGCCCATGCCACCAAGCCAATGACGATAGCCAAAATCAAAAATGCCATTAAAACCGCTGAAAACCTTTGCTTAAGACTGTCTGAGAAGATTTATGAGTCTATCTTTACGTATTGTAACAGCGACTAAAGAAAAGTGCACTCATCTCTTTAGAGTTCTGTATACCAGGTTGCTTTTTTGGGCAGTGAGTGCGCTGCGCTGGTGAGTAGTGGGGAAGACCCCATCCCCCACTTACCCACTCACCCATCACCTACTGCCGAGTTAAAACCCTACGCTCACTCAAATAAGTCTTGATTTCGGCCACGGTCAGTTGACCATAGTGCAGCAGTGACGCCAACAGGGCAGCCTCAGCTTTGCCCTCGGTGAGGGCTTGATAAATATGATGGCAGTTACCGGCGCCCCCGGAGGCGATCACCGGCACCGACACGGCATTAGCAATGGTTTGAGTCAGCTCCAAATCGTAGCCAGCCTGGGTGCCGTCAGCGTCCATGCTCGTAATCAGCAGCTCCCCCGCGCCGCGTTCGACCACCGCTTGGGCCCAGGCGATGGCATCCAGCCCGGTATTTTCTCGCCCGCCGCGCACGTAAACGTCCCAGCCGGGGGCACCCTCTGTCCGGCGACGGGCGTCAATGGCGACCACAATGCACTGGGCCCCAAACCGTTGGCTGGCAGCATTGATGAAATCGGGATCGCGGACAGCGGAGGAATTAATGCTGACTTTGTCAGCCCCAGCTCTCAAGAGCTTTTTGATGGTGTCTAAGGAGCTGATGCCGCCCCCCACCGTCAGCGGGATAAACACCTGCTCAGCAGTTTGGTAGACCACATCGTAGATGATGTCGCGATCTTCGTGGGTGGCCGTGATGTCTAAAAACACCAGCTCATCAGCCCCCGCTTCGTTGTAGGCCTTGGCTAACTCAACTGGATCCCCCGCATCTTTGAGATCGACGAAATTAACCCCTTTGACAACCCGTCCCGCTTTAACATCGAGGCACGGCAAAATTCGTTTAGCAAGCATAGGTGGGAAATTAGCTGTCTTAACCGCTCATTAGGATATCTCATAGGGGACAAGACGCTGATAAACTGAGATCTGATTTAATTTTTGGGATTCGCTGAGCGTCAAAAGTTATCCCTGAGATTAGAGTTCAGAGGTTCGGGTTTTAGGTTTTAGGTTTTAGGTTTTAGGTTTTGATTGTCCTAACACCTGGTACTTAGCACCCAGAACCTAACAATCCTCTGAATTCTGACCCAGCCGAAACACTTTAGCTTAAGTGCACATCCTCCTTTCAATAGCAGTTTGGAGAGCGCCCGCAAGGATGAGTTTGGAAATCGGACAAAAGGTTAAGGTCTGCCGTATCAAGGATCGAGTGTCAACCAGTGTGGCTGGTCGCTTAGGTCAGGTTGGCGAGATTAAACAGTATAAGATGGTCGACGGCAGTGGCATTGGGGTTGTCGTGGAGTTTCCTGATAGCTATTCAACCTGGTTTTTTGAGGATGAGCTCAAGCAGGTTTAGGGCTTAGGGCAGCTGATCAGGGTTGCCCGGGAGAATGGGAATCATCCAAGTTCTAAATTTTGAGTTGGGCCACGAGGAGTGCTATGGCTCTGATTTTGACGTTTTTGGGTAAAGGCGGGACGGGGCGCACCATCAGCGCGATCGCAACCGCCAAAAAGCTCGCCAGCCAGGGACAGCGCGTCCTGCTGGTGACTCAAGAGGTCGGCCCGGCCTTTGGTCTCCTGTTAGGCACCGAGGTCGGCACGGCGGTCCAGGCCATTGGGTCCGATCTCTGGGCGGTGCAGCTGCGATCCACGGTGCTGCTTGAGCAAAACTGGGAGATGGTCAAACGCTTAGAGGCTCAATACCTCAGGGATCCCTTCTTTAAGGCGGTCTATGGTCAAGAGCTGAGCGTTTTACCCGGCATGGACGAGGCCCTGGCCCTAAATGCGATTCGCGAATATGAGGGGAGCGGGCAATACGATGCAATCGTACACGATGGCCCAGGCGACCTCAGCAGCCTGCGCATGTGGAACTTACCAGAGGGGGTAGACTGGTATTTTCGACGCTTCAAAAAAGTCTTTCAAGAGTCGCAGTTTGCCCAGGCGGTGTCTCCCTTTGTGCAGCCGATTGCCAGCGTGGTCTTAAGCGGCGGCTGGTCGGGAGATATGTTTGACCAGCCCCAGGTGAAAGAGTCCAGTGGCCTGGTGGAGCAGGGCAAGGCCGCAGTCAAAGACCCAGCTCGAGTGCGCGCCTATCTGGTCTCAACGGGAGATGAGGTTGCGCTCGCAACGGCTCGCTATCTGTGGGGGGCCGCCCAGCAAACCGGCCTCACCGTGGGTGGGGTATTGATCAATCGGAATGCTGGGGAGGCCGATCTCGCCGCCGCTTTTGCTCCCTTGCCGATGGCTCAACTCCCCCCGTGGTCAGCGGGCAACTGGCAGCCCTTGATCGATGCTCTGCCTGATTTCAAATCGATTCCTGACGTCCCCGCCGCCGTGACAGTAGATTTATCGACCTCAACCGTGCGGCTGTTTTTACCCAGCCTCGACAAAAAACAGATTCAACTGACCCAATA
>JBCDDJ010000007.1:0-40051 GCA_039180385.1 Cyanobacteria bacterium P01_G01_bin.38
AGCTCGGCCATCGCGTAGCGGGGCTCAGCAAAGATCATCACCCCCATCGCATTTTGCAAAAAATAGCCGCAGGTCTTGGTGCCAATGACTAAGAAAAAACTGTCTTCGATTTTTTGGTAAAGCCAAGCCACACAGCTAATCGGACAAAAAGTGTGGTAATTGCCAGTGTCGCACTCAAATTCAAGGGCAGGTGTATTCGCAACGGTCATATCAAAAATCCTCTCAAGTTTAGGACAGTCATGGGCAATGAGATCGACAATGGGCAATCAGAACACCCCCATACTGACAAACCTGGCTTTCCTGGTGTGACCCATTGGGAAAAGACCGTCTAAACCTAAAACGCCTACCCCTAAAACTCTGGCGCAGAATCCGGCAAGAGAGGCATGTCTTCATCTGGGGTAGCATTGAGGGTCGGCCCTGAGCCATCATTATCGAGCACCATTTCTGGATCAAAGTTGAGCCCGAGCACTTCGACTAGCGCGTCCTCGTCCGCGTTGAGTTGGTAAAAGGGCACCATCAGGTTAGAGAGCTTAGGCTCAAGCGCATTCACCACACCCAGGACTAGAAATGAAGAGGGACGTCGGCCTCCATCAGGGGTTCTCACAGAGGTTTCGCGCATTTGCATCTCTAACCAGGGGCGGTTAGCTCGAACGTAATCTAACCACTTTTGGCGAATGACGGACGTAAAGTTCTCAAAGAAAGCCATAGGTCTCGGACTTTTATAAAACTGCGACTGTGCGGGCATCAGCCCTGGGCTGGGCATTTAGGCCCGACATCGCAGCAATCTAGCACTTATGGGCCTTCCTGACTAGCGTTTTCCAGGTTTTTAACAAAAAGCCAAGTCGATCAGCGTTAAACCATCATCAGGTCAAACTCATCTTTGGGCTGGGCCTCTGCCGCTGTGGGCGGGTTGAGGTAAAAGTCAGACAGCAGGGCAAACAGATCGCGATCGGGCGAATCTGTGGGTACAACCCCCTCGGGCGCGGCCAAAATCTGATCGGCAATGTTGAGGTAGTACTGACACACCGGCTCTAGCGACGGGTCTGTCTCAGCCATCTCAAAAATGGTTTTACCCTTGACCCGTGAGACCCGAATGTCTTCGATCAGCGGCAAAATCTCGAGCACGGGCATGGGCACCGCCTCGATATATTTGTCGATGAGATCTCGCTTAGAGGTGCGATTACCGATTAGCCCGGCTAAGCGCAGGGGATGGGTGCGCGCTTTCTCACGCACAGAGGCCGCAATCCGATTGGCGGCAAACAAAGCATCAAAGCCGTTGTCCGTAACAATCATGCAGTAGTCAGAATAGTTGAGCGGTGCGGCAAATCCGCCACACACGACATCCCCCAAGACATCAAACAAGATGACATCGTACTCATCAAAAGCATTTAGCTCTTTGAGCAGCTTCACGGTCTCACCGACCACATAGCCGCCACAACCGGCCCCAGCTGGGGGCCCACCGGCCTCCACACAGTGGACGCCGCCATAGCCTTTGTAGATAACATCCTCAGGCCAGATGTCTTCGTAGTGATAGTCCTTTTCTTGCAGGGTGTCGATAATCGTCGGGATCAAAAACCCAGTCAGCGTAAAAGTACTGTCGTGTTTGGGGTCACAGCCAATCTGCAACACCTTGCGACCGCGTTTTGCCAACGCCACCGAAATGTTGCAGCTGGTGGTGGATTTGCCAATGCCGCCTTTACCGTAAACAGAAAGTTTCAAGGCAATCGTCTCCTGGATGTGTATACAGACAAACTCAGGAAATCTCTGCATCGACGTCGCACACGTTTACAACAGAGAGAAGAGTTTTTGAAGAGTAGCTAGATTGAATTATGGGGAAACCCTTCGCTAAAGGGAAGGTCTCCAAATAACATACCAGGTCATTATCCAGCCCAAACAGCCCTGGAAATCTAATTAAAATCAAAACATTAACTAGGGCGAGACTCAGTCAAAAATAAAGCCTTCAATATAGCTTTAGCTGACTCATTCAATAAAAATACGAACAAAAGACAAAAAGCCTTGACTCAGATAATTCGACAGGGTTTCCTAATTTGACGATGAGTTGGGCCTGTGGGGCCTCAAACAAAAACCGTCAACCCCTTGATTTTCAAGCTTTACCGGAGGACAAGCTCACAAGCTCAACCTCATCTGATTAATCTTTAGCTTCTCAAAAGAATTGGGGAGCGCGACATGGCATCGCTTTGTAAAAAAAAATCACGTTTTCAGACAATGCCAAGCAAACTCAAAGTTAAGTAACGTCAAACCTGACGGTCGCTTTCGGACGTATCGGCTCGCTCCCTCGGCGCAAACCGTTCAGAAATCGCCGATTCGGACCGCTCAAATATAAACCTACTGCTAACCTCGAGGTCCCCCGAGGCGATTGGCTGGCTGATGTCTCCGCCCCAGCCATGGGTCGCCTTAAACTGCTCGATGGCGCTGTGGACCTGCGCGGCAATCTCTTCATCGGATTTGGTGATCACCGGGGAGGCTTCTAAAAGCTGCATTTTGAACATCATGAGGTCCGTCAGCTTAACTATGTCGCCCTCTAAAAGCTGACTCGGATCAATATTTAAGGTGCCGTTTTTGAGAATCTGCTCCATCAAGGCTGGGGTCAACAGCGCTTGAAATCGCTGCATATAGGCCTGCACAACTGCAAAGACCGTGGACTCAAAGGAGGCGTTTTGACGATACTGGGCAACCTGCTTTGCGATCGCAAACCACTCGGGCGGCACCCATCGCTGTAGAGCCAGCGTCACATCAAACTTGTCGAGGGCACTCTGCAATAGCCAGCGACCCTCTTGGGCACTAAACTGACCATCGCTAATAATTGCAATCAGCGTCTGGGTCACATCTACTAACTCAGTCGCCGAGTCCAGTGTCGAGTCAAACTGCTGTGCATAGGCAGCCAACCCATTAAAGAGGCTTTCCTGGCGAGTTTGCAGCCAGTCTTTGACTTGCTTAGCCGCCATCTCAGCCGCTGCATCCGCCAGTGCCCCCACCGTCGCTGTCGGCCCAGCTCGATAGGTCGTCGCCAAAAGCTCGATCAAAGGGACCATCTGCTGCGGCAGTGCTTGAAATTTTTCTACCCGCATCAAAATTGCGCCGATCACCGCCCGCAGTTCTATTTCGGAGGCCGGAGTGCCAAACAGCTGGCTAAACGCATCCAAAATCGAGAGGACACGGTTGGCGATTTCGGGCGGCATGATGTTGGAGGGAGACATGGGAGGAGATAATGAGTAATGGGTAGTGGGACCAGGGCAAAAGGGGAAGGGCGCATAGCCCAAGGGGCATTTAAGAAAAGCGTAGCCTTTAGCGAAGCCATACCCGTAGGGTTATTGCCCACAGGGCTGTAGGGCGAAAGGCGGTAAAAAGCGAAAGGAGAGCAGGAAAGCTTGCAGATATATACGCCCTCTACCCTCTATTCAAATCCAAAATCTAAAATCCCAAACAGACCCCAATCGTCGCAACTACAGACTGCCCCAGGGCTTCATAGTCATAGCCCCCTTCTAACCCAAACATCAGCCGTGGCGCTAGAAAACGGCAAAGTTTAGTAAACACCCCATAGTCAGCAGGTTGCAGCGCAACCCCTGCCAGCGGGTCGGCAGCGGTTGCATCATACCCCGCACTCACGATTAGCAAATCAGGCTGGAACCCTTCTATAAAGGGTAATACCTGCTTATGAAAGCGAGGTTCATAGTTTGCCAGGGTGCTGCCCGGTGCCATGGGTATATTCAACACGTTTTGGTGGAACCCGGTTTCTGACGTGCGACCGGTGCCGGGGTAGGCGGGTGACTGATGCAGTGAACAGTAGATAATTTGCGGGTTCGTTTCTACCAGGGCCTGGGTGCCGTTGCCGTGGTGTACATCCCAATCGAGGATGGCAACACGCTCAATATCAGGCTGAGCTAAGGCATAGTGGGCTGCGATCGCAGCATTCGACAGCAAACAAAACCCCATCCCTCGGCCGCGCACCGCGTGGTGCCCCGGTGGGCGGGTTAGCACAAAGGCGGGGGCATCCTGCTGCCGCACCCAGTCCACCCCATCGAGCCAGGCATTCACCGCCAGCATCGCCACCTCGTAGCTTTGGGGTGAGACCACCGTATCGGGGTCGAGGTCGCCACCGCCTCGCTCGGCAAATAGCTTCAGAGCCTTGACATAGCGCGGATCGTGGACAGCTTCAACCCAGGGCAACGGGTCTCGTTGAGCCATTGCTGTCGGAATTTGCCACCGTAGGCTAGACTGCCAGGGGGCTGAGCGCAGCTGGTCCACAATGGCGGTCAGACGACCTGCGTTTTCAGCATGGTGACCAGTGTCATGCGCCAAAAAACGGTCAGTATAGATAACTGCGAAGGAAGAATTCATCTGGCTGTGTGTTTGAACCCCATTTCCGAGTCCCCTTGCTAACCCCATTAACCCTCTGAAACGCACCAGAATCAAGGGGACTCGCAACCTCGGGAATTCCAAAATTGTGATAAAATGATCAGATGTGCTTCACGAAAAATTGAACGATTTTATGCGTATTTCATTCGCTGGGCGGAGTCTTTTCAAGAATATTCCAGTCTAGTGCCACTTTTCTGAAGATTTTGGAGTTTTTTACCGTATGAGCAGCCCTCAAGAGCGGATTGTCCCCACTGATCTGCGCAACGAGATGTCTCGTTCCTACCTAGAGTACGCCATGAGCGTGATCGTAGGTCGAGCCCTTCCAGACGCCAGGGACGGTCTCAAGCCCGTGCATCGTCGCATTCTCTACGCCATGCACGAGCTGGGGTTGACTGCAGATAGGCCGTTTCGTAAATGCGCCCGGGTAGTCGGGGAGGTGCTCGGTAAGTACCATCCCCACGGCGACACCGCCGTCTATGACGCCCTGGTGCGGATGGCCCAAGACTTCTCCATGCGCTCGCCGCTGATCAACGGGCACGGCAACTTTGGCTCCATCGATAACGATCCGGCAGCGGCGATGCGATACACCGAGTGTCGCCTACAGGCTCTGACTGGGGCTTCCCTGCTAGCCGATATCGAATCTGAGACCGTTGACTTTGTCGATAACTTCGATGGCTCCCAACAAGAGCCCACGGTGATGCCCTCGCGCATCCCACAGCTTTTGCTAAACGGGTCTTCTGGCATTGCCGTCGGGATGGCAACTAACATCCCGCCCCACAACCTGGGCGAGCTGTTGGATGGGGTGGTGGCGTTGATTCGCAATCCCGAGATCACCAGCCTGGAGCTGATGCAGCATATCCCAGGGCCTGATTTTCCCACTGGAGCCCTGATCGTAGGCAGCAGCGGCATCCGCGACGCTTACACCACCGGGCGTGGGTCGGTGACGATGCGCGGGGTCGCCGATATCGAGACCATCGAGCATCGAGGTCGCCCCGACCGCGAAGCAATTATCATCACCGAGCTGCCTTACCAGACCAACAAGGCCGCACTGATCGAAAAGATCGCTGAGATGGTCAATGAGCGTCGGCTAGAGGGCATTTCTGACATTCGCGACGAGAGCGATCGCGATGGCATGCGCATTGTCATTGAGCTTAAGCGCGACGCCTACCCCAAGGTGGTGCTCAATAATCTTTACAAGCAAACGCCTCTGCAAAACAACTTTGGCGTCAACATGCTGGCTCTGGTCAACGGCGAGCCTCAGTTGCTGAGTCTGCGTGAGTTTCTCCAGGTATTCCTCGATTTCCGCATCGAGACCATTACCCGACGCACCCAGTACGAGCTGCGCAAGGCCGAAGAGCGGGATCATATTTTGCAGGGCTATCTAATTGCCCTCGATAACTTGGATGCGGTGATTGCCCTAATTCGCCATGCGGCCGACACGGCCACCGCAAAGGAGGAGTTGGTTGAGTCCTTTGGGCTCTCAGAGATCCAGGCTGACGCGATTTTGCAGATGCAGCTGCGCCGCCTGACCGCCCTCGAATCTGAGAAAATTCAGCGAGAGCACGAGGAGCTCCAGGAACGGATTGCTGACCTGCGCGACATCCTAGCCAGACGCGAACGGATTTTGGCGATCATCGAAGACGAACTGCAAAAGCTGCGAGATGCCTACGCCGATGAGCGCCGGACCGAGATTTTGGCCGGTGAAGATGGGCTGACGGATATCTCCTTGATTGCCAATGAGCAGGTAGTCATTTTAGTCACCGAGCAGGGCTACATCAAGCGCATGCCGATCAGCACCTTTGAGGCTCAAAACCGGGCCACTCGAGGCAAGGCGGGCACCAAGATGAAAGACGATGACGGCATTGAGCACTTCATCACCTGCTGTACCCACGACCATGTGCTGTTCTTTACGGATCGGGGGGTCGCCTATACCCTGCGGGCGTATCAGATTCCAGAGGGGTCAAGGGTGGCACGGGGTAACCCGATTGTGCAAATGTTGCCCATCCCTCGAGAAGAAAAAATCACCTCGGTGCTCGGGGTGAGTGAGTTTACCGAAGACGACTATCTGGTGATGCTGACGCGGGGGGGCTTTATCAAAAAAACGACCCTGTCAGCCTTTAGCAGTATTCGCGCTAACGGGCTGATCGCCATCTCTCTCGAAGAAGGAGATCAGCTGCGCTGGGTGCGTTTGGCCCGGGCTGAAGACAGCATCTTGATTGGGTCGCGCAACGGCATGACCATTCACTTTAAGGCCAGTGCTAAACAGCTTCGACCCTTGGGTCGGCCCACTAAAGGGGTACGGTCGATGTCTTTGCGTGAGGGGGATAACCTGATCAGCATGGATATCTTGCCAGCGATGCTAACCGCGGAGGCGACTGAGAGCGAAGACGTCGAAAGCGAAGACCTTGAGGAGATCAACCCAGACGAATGTGATCAGGGTCCTTGGGTACTGGTGATTACGTCCACTGGGCTGGGTAAGCGAGTGCCGGTGAATAACTTCCGCTTGCAAAATCGGGCCGGGATGGGCCTGGTAGGGATGAAGTTTCGTAGGGACAACGACGAACTGGTGGCGCTGCGCGTGGTCAGCCCTTCAGATGAGCTGATGCTGGTGACCAATCGCGGTATCATCATCCGTCAGGCGATTTGTGCTATCTCAGTGCAGTCGCGGATGGCTACGGGGGTCAACCTTCAGCGGCTTGACGACGACGATGCGATCGCAGCCGTGGCGATCATTCCAGAGTTCTCCGCCGAGGAAGCGAGTGAGGATACGGATGGCGAATCGGTCGCTGCAACTACCGAAGCCATTGTTGAGACCCTGGAAGACCTCACCACAGTGGATGTGCCTGATAGTGCACTCCCTACAGATGAAGCGATGGCAGATGATTCAAGTGCGGATGATGCAGAATAGCTAAAGTAGGCAGTTTGCCCCAAAAGCCCCCAGATTCTTTGAGAACCTGGGGGCTTTTAGTACCCATTCTCCAGAACTATGCCCAATGGCTGATCCAATTTACGCCACTGGGCGCTTAATCTAATAACGCTCGATAGATAGCTGATCTTCGCCAATTTTCCTTTGCAAGGGGCGAAATTCAAAGATGTACACAAGAATACATGGGACTATTACGAATTTTGCTAAAAATAGTATTTATACGGAGAAAAATTGATATAGGCTATACCATACCTACATAGCTGCTTAAAATTTACGGTTCAAGATTTACGGATCAAAACTCACAGTTCAAAACGGACCGAGGTAGACATCAATTTTTTTGACGCTATGCCTGTTTAGGCTTTCGAAAATCACTAGACAACTGTGAGATTGACCCTGTCAGATTCAGGCTTGTGTTTTGCCCCTGCTGGGTATGCCACAGGCAACAGAGTATGGTTTAGCACTGTTCCAATGCATCAAACACAGGAAAGATGACTCAACTTCATATGATGACCGGAGTGAGGGGAAGCGGACTAACATCGGATGGCACTCTGACGTTGGCCCAAGTCAATCAGGTCTCCGAAACCGCCAACACCTTTGTCAGCCAGATCGTGGCCTTTTTGCCCACCGTGATTGGGGCACTGATCATCCTGGCGATTGGCTTGGTGATTGCCTTTATCGCCGCCTGGATAGTCGGCAATTTGCTCAAGCGCACTAACCTGGATGACCGCCTAGCCAGCTGGGTCAGTGGTCGCGCGGCTGGAGAGATCCCCACCGCCAAGTGGGGTAGCACGATTGCCTTTTGGATTGTGCTGCTGTTTACCCTGGTGGCGGTGCTCGACAGTCTCAATCTGACGGTGGTTTCAGCACCGCTCAACGATTTCTTATCGACCATCTTAGAGTATGTGCCACGGATTGCCGGGGCAGCGGTACTTCTGGGGGTCGCTTGGGTGATCGCAACCGTGGTCAAGCAGGCCGTGACGCGGGCGCTGGTTGGGTTAGGTCTCGATGAGCGTGTCTCGGCACAAACCGGGGTTGACGCCAGCGGCTCAGCCTTTAACGTCAGTGAGACCCTGGCCAATGTGCTGTATTGGTTCGTCTTTCTCCTGTTCTTGCCCCTGGTCTTGAGCGCGCTCAACTTGCAAGGACTGCTGTCCCCTGTGCAGAGTCTGCTGGATGACATATTGTCTGCTATCCCTCAGATTCTCACGGCGATTGTTATTTTTGCCATTGGTTGGCTGGTCGCCAAAATTGTTCGAGGCATTGTCACCAATTTATTGGCGGCCTCCGGGATAGACAACTTCAGCGATCGCCTAAATCTTTCATCCTCCACAGGCACCACTGGCTTTTCTCTGTCAAATCTGGCAGGCACCGTTGTCTATGTTTTAATTTTGATTCCGGTGGCGATTGCGGCCCTTGAGGAACTCAACATTGAGGCAATTTCTGGCCCGGCAGTTGATATGCTCAACCGGGTCTTATTTGTTTTGCCCCAGGTGTTTGCTGCGATCGCAGTGATCGTGATTTTCTACTTCATCGGCAAGTTTGTGGCTGATCTAGTGACCAGCTTGCTCGCTAGCATTGGCTTTGATGGCATTCTGGATGTGCTCGGCCTGCCTGAGCTATCAGCCCCATCGCCCCCAACCGTCGAGGGGCTGACCACTGAAGTCACCCAACCGGCCCCCAAGACCCCTTCCGAAATCGTGGGTATCATCTCACTGGTTGGGGTGGTGCTGTTTGGGGTGGTCACCGCCACTCAAATTCTTAACTTCCCTGAGCTGACGGACATCGTCCAGGCGATCATGGCAATCTCGGCCCAGGTGTTGGTCGGCGTGATCATTTTCGCAATCGGTCTCTATGCCGCTAACCTGGTCTATCGGTTAGTCCTCAACTCCATGAGCGGGGGGGCGGCAAATACCGTCGCCAACGTAGCCCGCATCACCATCATCGCCTTTGTGGGCGCGCTGGCGCTGCAGCAAATTGGCATTGCCCCCAATATTGTCAACCTGGCCTTCGGCTTATTGCTAGGGGCAGTGGCGGTTGCGATCGCGATTGCCTTTGGTCTCGGCGGTCGCGATGTCGCCGCTGAGCAGCTCCGAGATTGGGTTGATCAGCTCAAGCGCTAATCCCCCAGTTGGGTTCAACCTGATTTGGCATAGCTCAAACTAACCCTTCAAAACTCCGCAAAAAGGTTGGCCTCTTTGCGGAGTTTGCCTTTTTTATTCCCCCGTCTTCCCCGCCTTCCCCATCTTTCCCACATCACTGCCTAACAATGTTGCCAGCGCGATAGCTTGCCTCAGAAAACGGTAGTAAAGTGTAAGCATTCCCATAGCCCTTTAACCCAAAGCTTTTAGAAAGATTTTATGGACAGTAAAGCACTGGCCCAATACATCGAAGCAACTGACGGCATCAGCAAACCCTGGCTCCTCCTCCAGCTTCGCTTACAAAAGCTGCAAGAACGTCGCCACGAGATATCGTCAGATGAGTATGCCCAGCAGCTAGCCGAGCTCCATGAGTCTTTAATGGCATTAGGTCAATGGTGGGTTGGTCGAGAAAACGAGGTTTTCTAAAACCATGACATCAGCACAACCGCCCAAAACCAGCCCAAAAAGAACCCGCTCAACCAAGCCCGCCGCGCGGAAAGCGGCGGCTAAGCTGGAGAAAATGGATCTCCAAGATCCGAAATACTACCTTAGCCGCGAACTCAGCTGGCTGGCCTTTAACGAACGAGTCCTTCACGAAGCCCTCGATGACAGAACCCCACTGCTCGAGCGCCTCAAATTTTTAGGCATCTTTTGCAGCAACCTTGATGAGTACTTCATGGTGCGCGTAGCGGGGATTAAGCAACAAATCTTAGCGAATGTCAATCGGCGTACCGCCGATGGCCGCACCCCCCAAGATCACCTCAGTGCCATTAGCCAAAAGCTGCGTCCCAGCTTTGCCAAGCAGCATCATTTCTTTGAAACAACCCTGCGCCCCCGGCTTAAAGAACACGGCGTTTATTTACTGGACTATGCAGATCTCACTGCAAAACAAGAGTCTTATCTGGAAACCTATTTCGAGGAACAAATTTTTCCAGTCCTGACGCCCTTAGCGGTGGATTCGGGGCATCCCTTTCCGTACATTTCTAATCTCAGTCTCAACCTGGCGGTGGTCGTCAGAGAGACTGAGTCAGGCGATACCCACTTTGCTCGGGTCAAAGTGCCTAAAGTGTTGCCTCGCTTTGTGGTGCTGCCCTTAGATTTTTGCCCAATCCCTAAGTCCGGTGATTGTCTCTGGGTGGCCGTGCCGATGGAGCAGGTGATCGCCAAAAACCTGTCTTTTTTGTTTCCGGGTATGACAATTGACGATTGTTACACCTTTCGCATTACCCGTAATGCCGATCTGGCCGTCGAAGAAGACGAGGCAGACGATCTCATGTTGGCGATTGAGCAAGAGCTGCGAAAACGCCGGCTGGGGGGGTCAGTGGTGAGGATGGAAATCCAAGCCTCAACCTCGCCTGCGGTCCGCTCTACGCTCATGCAAGAGATGGGCCTCACCGAGGCCGATGTTTACGACGTTGAGGGGCTCATCGGTCTAGGCGACCTGATGTCGTTGATGAGCATACCGCTCCCCGAGCTCAAAGATCCAAAGTGGTCAGCGGTGGTCCCCAGACCCTGGCATTTTGCCTATCCCAGTGAGGGGGATAACGAGGCAACCCGAGATGTCTTTGATCTGATTCGCGAGCGAGATCGACTGGTTCACCACCCTTACTATTCTTTCTCAGCCACAGTCCAGCAATTTATCACTCAAGCGGCTCACGATCCCCATGTCCTGGCGATCAAGATGACCCTTTATCGTACCTCGGGCGACTCCCCCATCGTTAACGCTCTGATTTCCGCTGCTGAGAACGGCAAGCAGGTGGTGGTTCTGGTTGAGCTTAAAGCCCGCTTCGACGAGGAAAACAATATTAACTGGGCCCGTACGTTAGAGAGCTCGGGAGTGCATGTGGTCTATGGCCTGATGGGGCTCAAAACCCATACTAAAATCACCCTGGTCGTCCGTCGAGAAAGAGGCCAAATTCGCCGCTATGTCCACATTGGCACAGGCAACTACAACCCTAAGACTGCTCGCCTCTACACTGATTTGGGTCTGATGAGCTGTCGAGAAGACCTTGGGGCTGACTTGACGGAGTTATTTAACTATCTCACCGGCTATTCACGTCAGCAGACATTTCGGAAGCTTTTAATTGCCCCGGTGTCGCTGCGCGATCGCATGACCGCCCTGATCAAGCAAGAAATTGACCATGCTCGGCACGATCGCCCCGCTCGGATAATCGCCAAAATGAATTCGCTGGTGGATCAGGCCATGATCCAAACCCTCTATGAGGCCTCCCAGGCGGGGGTCCAGATTGATCTGATCATTCGGGGGATTTGCTGCCTCGTGCCAGGACTCCCCAAGGTGAGTGAAAATATTCGCGTCACTAGTGTGATCGGACGTTTCCTAGAGCACTCTCGCATCTTTTACTTCCACAACAATGAGGACCCTCAAATCTTTATCGGCAGCGCTGATTGGATGCCCCGAAACCTGGATCGTCGGGTTGAAGCGGTTACTCCGATTGAAGATTTGCAGATCCGCCGAGCGTTGCTAGAGATTCTTGATGTATCCCTCAACGACAATCGTCAGGCGTGGGAAATGCAGTCCGATGGCACCTATGTGCAGCGTCAGCCCCAGCCCAACGAACCCGAGCGCAGCACCCACATCACCTTTATGCAGCAGGCAAAAAAGCGATCCTAGGGGTGAGGTTGTCTCCCCCCTACGCTAATGCGACCGACATTTCCAGCAGCGGCATCGCTGTCGCCAGAGTTTTTTTGACCGATTGAGCTGAGATTTCCAAAGCGGCTTGCTCTGCCGGGCTCAGGGGCAGCTCCAAAATCGTTTCAACCCCGCTACGCCCCAGGCGGCACGGGGTACCTAAAAATATATCAGACAGCCCATACTGACCGCTCAGATAGGCTGACAGGGGCAGTACCCGCGACTGGTTGCGTAAAATGGCCTGCACCATGGTGGCCACCGAGGCGGCAGGGGCATAAAAAGCACCGCCAGTCTTGAGTAAATTGACCACCTCAGCCCCACCGTAACGAGTCCGCTCTACCAACTGCGCTAACTGCTCAGGGGCCATCAACTCAGCAATGGGCAAACCGCTAACGGTGGTGCAGCTCAGCAACGGCACCATCAAATCACCGTGGCCACCCAGTACCAGGGTTTCGACATCCCTCGCCGGGACTTTGAGCGCCTGGGCAATAAAACTGCGAAATCGAGCCGAGTCGAGCACCCCTGCCATCCCCATGACTCGGCCAGACGGCAGCTCACTAACCCGCCAGGCCAGATAGGCCATGACATCTAGAGGGTTGGTCACGACAATAAATTGGGCCTGGGGGGAGGTTGCGATCGCGCGCTGCATCACCTCAATTACAATCTTGCCATTGATCTGCACCAGGTCATCCCGCGACATCCCCGGCTTGCGGGGTAACCCCGCCGTAATCACCACCACATCAGAGTTAGCCGTATCGGCATAGTTATTCGTGCCCGTCACCGTATAGGCAAAAGACTCCAGCGGTTGCGACTCCATCAGATCGAGGGCCAGCCCCTGGGGGCGTCCTTCTAAAATATCAATCAGCACCACATGGGCCAGATTATGATACAAAAGTCGCTGGGCCAAGGTAGCACCAACGTTGCCCGCCCCCACCACAGTGACCTTCGGATCGCGCAAGGCCAGCTGATTAACTGCACTCGGCAACACCATAAGTTGCCCTCCAAAAATTCAATACCAGGGATTTCACCCTGCTTTTATTGTGGTCAAGGCAATCATTAACTAGGGGAAAGCCTTGCCGATTCTTAATCTGCTCACAAATAACTTAATGGGAGGGGCTTTGGATTTATAGCCCAAGGGGCAATAACCCTATGGATATGGCTAGCGCTAAGGCTCCGCTTTGTTTCGCTTATGTAAACTTTTCGAGCTGGTCGAGGCGTAGCCAGATATTGGGAGTTGGCACCTTACCAAACTTAACCAGGGCATAGTCATCGCGGGTTTCTAAAATCTCTCCCTGGCTCTCAAAAATGTAAGGGGGAAAGCGCGTATCGCTGGCGGTGGCTTCCACACTCGCTTCCAGTTTCTCTTTTACAACCCGCACAAAATCGCCTTTCTTTACAGCCATCGTGAATCCTTAGTGAGTCCTACCTAGCAGTTTATCCCCAACGCACGATTTATCTTATCCGAAATTAAGCAAGCTACCAGCAACCCAGTTTCTCTCTCGGCTCAGCCCAAAAGTGACAGATTAACTCAGAAACCCGGTTGCTCAGCCCCGCCTATCGCTGACATTTTGGACAATAGTGGGCCGAACGCCCCGCCAGCTTTAGTCGTCTAATCTCAGTACCGCACACTCGACAAGGCTCTCCGTCGCGATCATAAACCCAGGCCACCCCACCATAGTTGCCGTTGACCCCATGCACATCCCGAAAATCACTAAAGGTCGTCCCCCCGGCCTCAATGCTCATAGTGAGTGCTTTCAAAATCGCCTCGTGCAGTCGCCGCAGTCGGGCTGGGCCAATGCGACCACTGATCGTTTTAGGCCGAATCCCGCTAAGAAACAGCGCCTCGTCTGCATAGATGTTGCCAATGCCCGCCACCAGCCGCTGGTCGAGCAGCGCATTTTTGATCGGGCGTTGTTTGCCCTTAAAGGCATGGCGCAAATAATCTACCGAAAACGCCGCATCAAAAGGCTCTGGTCCCAATCGCTGCAACCCTGTCATAATTGAGGGCGGCTCAGTCTCAGGGGGCACCCACCAGAGGCGACCAAAGGTGCGCTGATCTACATACCGCAGCTCGCGATCTTTGCCCAAAAAAAGCCGCACCCGACAGTGGCTTGACACAGATTCATCAGGGCTGACCCACAGCAGTTGACCGGTCATCCGCAGATGCACCCCCAGCCAGCCAGCCGACTGCCCCGACCTCGCCAACACAGCCAGCAAATACTTTCCCCGCCGGTGCCACTCAACAATCTCAGCCCCCACAACGGCTTTCAAAAAATCATCCACAAAAATGGGGTGGTCGATCGTACGCGCTAGCAATACGTCACCACCCCGAATTGGATAATTGAGGGTAACTCGATTAAGTCCTCGACGAACGGTTTCAACTTCAGGAAGTTCAGGCAAAACTGGATGGGCAAAGATGACTAACCCTATCCTATCAGGCCCACCTTTCCTATCAGTGTCTAAACCTCTTCTAGCTCAGACTCAGCAAAATTGTTGGTGTTAATGCCAGAATAGTTAACCTTATCAAACCGAACTACGACCGGATAGCGAATACCGCTTTGGTCAACCGTCGCAACCTTACCGACATCTCTATACCAGTAAGACTCTTTACGAAGAATACGAACCTTAGAACCACGCTTTACCATAAATATCCTCTCTCATTGAAAGATGGGTTATTCGTTCTCCAGCGTACACTGCGCCCGAACAGAACTCATCTCCTGGGTATTTAAGAATTGTTGCTTATCGAAGTTTTCAGTAACAATTCTTAGCAATTGGCGAAAATCCTCTAAAAAAAAACACCTGCAAACCTGTAGGTTTGCAGGCATCTGAGATAAACCGGTAAGCTCAGCGCTCACCTCGGAAAAAGACAGGGGCGTCTGCAAGTATCCGCTTAGCCGCCTAAATACCAGGTAAAGGCAGCGCCGGTAGCTCAGCAGCAGACAAAGACGCTTGGGTTTGAGGAGCCTGCTCCGGCGGAGGCAGCTCAGTGGGCTCAGCGGCCACATCAGCCGCCCCCCCTGTGACCAAAGTCTCTACTTCAATGCCGTTTTGCTCTAAGATCACTCGCGGCTCAACAGCACGGGTATCAATTCGCTTAACTAAGACACGACCACCCGCCACCCGCTCACCCGTGCGCACGTAGCGTTCGACTTCATTGGGAACCTGCACAATGGCGTAGGGTGTGCCGCCAATCTGAACCACCCCAGAAATCCTCACAGCTCGAGCCGTATCCGGCTGAGGAACAGGAGGTAATGCGCTGAGGGGAGTAGGCACTACCCCAGGCTGAGTCGCCACCGGGGTAGGCTGACCTGTTTGCCCTGCCCCCGCAGTAGTACCGCCAGGCAATTGACCTGCGGGAGTGCCGCCGCCCGCAGTGGTACCACCGTCCGCAGTAGCACCGCCGCCCGCTGTGCCCGCTTGACCACCGCCTGGGGCGTTATCCTCTAAGCCAGGAACTTCCACCGCCTGGGGCACCAGGCTCGCGAACGGATCGGGACGACTGCGTTGCACACTGCTAGCCCGTTCGCTGGGGTTAGTCGATTGAATCAAGTCGGGTGCAACCACGGTAGCAGCACCGGGCGTAGCCACCACTGGGCCAGGGAGTGTTTCTTGCGCTTCAGGAACTGGGGCCTCCGACGTAGTAGTCCCGTCAGTATCAACGGATTCTTGAGGGGTATCGCCGTCGATCGTCGCAACGTCATCTTGACCACGACCAAAAAAATTACAACCAGTAAGTGAAAGCGCGCCAACTGTTGCAAGTACTATAAAAAGTAGATGCCGCATGATTTTCTTCCTCCGAGGGCTGTCGTTCGCAAAGTATAGAGCAGTTTGGTCTAACTGCATAGAGGTTAGACCGATCCGGCGCAAATATAACGCTTTCGCCCCCAATCTAGCAAAAAAATTCGCAAGTACGTCCTAAAGCCTTCCATTCTGAGGGCGCGGAGGTTACTCATTGAGGAAGCCCTCCAAGTCTCCCATTCGGCTGGGCACTCATGTCGAAACCTATCCCCGCGTCAGACTTACTCAAAAATTCAAGGCTGGCAGACTACTAGGTACGAATAACAACGAAATGACGAATCAATAACAACACTCAAAATCTAGAATTGAGAGTTGACTAATTTTCTTAATTTAAGTCTGACGCTTAACATCCGAAGACGTCATCAGGGTGCGCATCCGCTTGAGCCCACTCTTGACCCGGCGAGAAACGGTGACGGCGCTGATACCCAGGCGCTCAGCGGTCTCTTTTTGGGTGAGGTCATGCAAAAACACAAACTCTAAAACCTCGCGAGTTCGTCGTTCTAGCTGAGACATGGCTTGCTGCAAACGGATTCGATCTTCCTGCGCCAGTTGGAAACTGCGATATTTAGGGTCTGGGAGCAGATCGCTCAGAGAAGCGGTCCCACTGTCTTCATCTTGAATAGGCGCGTCAAGGCTCAGTAGCAATCGATTACGACTGGCAATTTTGACCTCTTGCCACTCTTCGACCGAGATAGACAGCTGATCGGCCACCTCTTGATCGGTAGGTTTGCGATCGAGGTCTTCTTGTAGCTGTCGGATCACCCGCGCTGACTGGTGTTGCAGAGACTGCCAACGCCTGGGTATACGGACAATCGCGCCCTTGTCTCTCAAATAATGCTGGATTTCGCCCCGAATGTAGGGAATTGCAAATGAGCTAAACGCGTACCCTTTAGAAATATCAAAGCGTTCAATCGCTCGGATGAGCCCCAAACTGCCCACCTGCATCAAATCATCAAAGCTTTCAGTGGAATGATAAAGCCAGTGATGGGCCTCTCGCCGCACCAAACCAATATTCATCTGCACCAGTTCATTTCTAAGCTCGGGCGAGCGATTTTTTTGATAGGTGCTCAATAGCTCAAGGCTTTGACCTTTTAGCACTTGATTGGGGCTAGATGACATGTAGGAACCCTTTTCACACTAAACAGCAAAGGCCATGGGTCAAAACAGCCTGAAATCAAACGATCCCTGACTTTGACGCCGACGTCAAGCGTTTGTTTAACAGACAACTTAAACGGTACGCCTAGCCTATTGGACTCCACTAAGGAATCACAATCGAGCTTTTACGGAACTTCGCAAAAGGGTAGCCTAAGTGCACCAGCTTACTATTGTTGCGTAGGAATGCCTAGTGAGCTGTGATCTGCGACATAGGGATAAAAATCATCTAAAAAGCCGAGGAAGTGATGACTTCCTCGGCAAAGATCCCTGGAATGGACTAGCCATCAGTATGGGCGATTACTAAATAGACTCAACCCCTAGGCAGTTAAGCTTTCGACACGAGCATAAAAGACACCCTGGATTTTAACGTCTGATGGAGCAGCCGTACCCATGTCAGTGTCAGAAGGTTGCTCACATTCGAAGGTGCCAGCAATCTCGCCAGTCACACTGTCAACTTGCTCCACCTGCATTCTCATAGTGCCTTGCCCCACGTCAAAGCCCTTGATGTTTTCCCGGCGGAGTTCTTCACTATCACCACGAGCAGGCAGGGCAACCGCAGTGTCATAACCAGTGGTTAAACCCCGACCCTTGGGATCTAAAAAGTTAGAGGTGCGATAAGACGGGACGCGATAGTCGCCGATCAAATCAGTTGAAGAGGTGACGGCATTAAGCCCTGCTTGAGAGTGCGCAATCAAGCCCTTGACGGTGAACAACAGTGGAATTTGCTCACCCCCTGGCAATAGCACGGTAATTGCCTGGAAGTCGATGCCGTCTAGCTCTTCGAAAGTTAGACTGCCATCAGGCTCGGCGGTTAAACGAGCGCGCACCTGGTCAAGACTAGACGTATAGCGGGTCAAAGATTTGCCAGCGACAAACTCGGCTTCTCTGCGCTTATTGGGAGCCTCTTCCTTGACAAAGTAGTTAGTTGGTTCCATGCAGAGACCCACAATCTGATACTCGCCATCGGGCTCGATATCGATGGTGCCGCGACGCGCACTTGAAATCTGCGGACAGCTGTTGGCTAACCCCGTATCTTTGATTTGCTCATAGGTCAGGGGGACGTCGCTGCTAGCGGTGGGCGCATCGCTACAGGCGGTCAAAACACCCAGGCAGAGTGCTAAAAGAACGGCTATTAGAGCACGAAACCTCATGGTCAACCTCAAAATCACAAAATTGTTAAAGTCTTTGACAATCGCCCAGTCCCTTGACCCCTGAGTCAACGACAAAAACATTGACTGTACAGAGCTAAGACTGCACAGAGCTAAACACTGAGCTTTATCTAAGCATTCTACACGGCTACGTCACCGCTTTCATCCCCCGTTATTCGGGCAGATATTCGGGCAAATTCAAATCAATGGGTTGCTTAGGCCAACAAGCAATGTCAAAATATCGCAGCGTTAAAATCGTCCCAAACTGTTTGCGAGCAAAATCGGCTATTTTCATGATTGACAAAGATTTATCCCCTTTCTCAACGGGGGATCTGCCTGAGGATTTGCTGGCATTAGCTGAGGCCGTTAAGGTCGCGGCCCAAGACCGTCAGGGGGACTGTTTTGAGCTTTTAGAGCTATTGAGGGCCCTCGAGAGCTGGCATCAGTCCATTCGGGAAACAGTGTTTCGAGATGCCTTGCCCAGTAATCGACAGCGGCTTTACCAGCTCCTCAGAGATATTGAAGTCAATGGGGGATGGCCTTATATCAAGCGAATGAAACTGACCTCATTTTTGGCAGCCCTGGAAGCCACCGTAGAAACGACGGAAAGCCATTCACCAAACGTTACTGGAAGCAGTCATGACCCACTGAATGACTAAGTTGAATAATTCAATTTCCAGGAAAAATTTGCACTGTCTCAGTTTGCACCGTCTGTTTGCGCATCAACCCATGGTCCATTTGAAGTCTACTCGGCTCAGAAATAATGCAATTTTTTGGAGATTACGTTTGTGGATAAAAGGGGGGCGGCCTCGGCGACGTCGCTGGTTTTGGAGTACATTACTGGTCATCAGCGGGTTGCTAATCGCTTCTCTAGGGCCGCTGATCACACCCCAGCCAGCCTATGCGCAGCTCAACCGCTATTGTCACGCTTCGCAGACTGAAATTGATCAAAAAGAGTCTCTTAGACAGGCCGTTGTAGCTGGCAATGCTGAGGTTCAAGCCCAGTATGATGCCATCATTAAGCGCCATACGGCTGAGTTGCAAACCTGCCGTCGCCAAAACTGGCCTCAAACCCAGGCAACTTGGATTCGGTTATATCCGTGTGATTTGCAACCGGGGATGTTAGATGCGCTAATGGATCGCATTATTAACCTGGGGTATAACGAGGTCTACATAGAGGTTTTTTACAATGGTCAGGTGCTGTTGCCAGCGCGGGAAAATCGCACGGCCTGGCCCAGTGTGGTACAAACTCCAGGCTACGAAGATCGGGATTTAATGGCGGAAGCCATCGAAGCGGGGCATCGTCGCGGCCTCAAGGTGCAGGCCTGGATGTTTGCGCTTAATTTTGGCTACTCCTATGGTCAGAGGCGCGATCGCAGCCAGGTGATTGCCCGCAATGGCCATGGCGATACGACCGTCAGCTTTGCCGCTCGGGGGGCGAGCAGTAACCCCGAGGAGGTCTTTATTGATCCGTATAGTTACCAGGCCCAAGAAGACTATACCCGGATGCTAGAAGCTATCCTGCGGCGTCGCCCCGACGGGGTTTTGTTTGACTATGTGCGCTATCCCCGAGGGGTGGGTTCGGGCTCGGTTGCAACCAACGTTAACGATCTGTGGATTTACGGCAGTGCCGCCCAGCAGGCACTGCTGCAGCGAGCCCTTAACAACAAAGGGCTAGAGCTGATCCGTCGGTTTCTCCGCCAGGGGTATCTGACCACCGGAGACGTGGAACAGGTAGATGCCCTATATCCAAACGAAGTTGAACCCCTCTGGCAAAGTCGAGCAACGCCGAGATACTCAGGAGAGTTGCCCCCCGCCTCAGCCAGACGACCGGTTTTACAGGATGAGCTGTGGCGACTGAGCGTGGCCCACGCGGTGCAGGGGGTGGTTGATTTCTTGCAACAGGCCTCGCAACCGGTTAGGCAGCAAGGCATTCCCGTAGGAGCTGTGTTTTTCCCCAGTGCCAATCGCGCGGTGGGGGCTCGGGGCTATGATTCTCGTCTACAGCATTGGAATCGATTTCCTGACTGGATGGCCTGGCACCCAATGGCCTACGCCATCTGTGGCAACGCCAGCTGCATCGCTCAAGAGGTGCAAGACGTGCTGAGCCAAAATGGCAACGCGGGCAGCATCAAGCCCGCCTTAGCTGGGGTGTGGGGAAGCAGCATTGGCAATCGACCCTCTTTAGAGGAACAGATGGGAACCCTTCAGCGGTTGGCTCCCTCAATCACATCAATCAGCCACTTTGCTTATTCTTGGCAGGACCCAGAGTTTGACCGGGTTCGTAAGTTTTGTGCGCTGAGATAGGAGATAGCCAAAGACTAAACTATCTGGGGCTTCTCACTGTTTTCAGCGTTCTCTAGCCTTTTGGATTTTAGGGGCTGGCTTCTATGTTCGGGTTCTGGCTGTTGGATTCTGAATGTCTTCGGTTTCAGCAGTCAGCTCAAAGGCGCGAATTACTGATCGCCCTTAAACACCTTAGCCAGGGAAACCAGGAGTTCGGGCTCCTGGGAATGGTGAATCTCGGCAGTCTGCGTTGCTGGTGGGGTTGACACTGCCTTAAACGCAACAATCATCTGTAAACCGACGGTAATCATGACTGCCTGGACTATCCGATTAACCATTTTCAAGCCTCCTCGACCAAATTTACGATTAAAGTAACGTTCCTATTTCGAGCCTGTAACCCTGACTGTTCCCCATCTGAAATTGGCACAGGGTGAATAGTTGATTACATCAACTCGATAGAAGACGGTTCCGAACTAATACCTATCTTTTGTGATGATTGGGTTTGCCAAAGTGATCTTCGGCACCCGCTTTAGGTGAGTTTGTCGGAGTTTGCGCCTAGCTGAACTCACACAATCTCATAAAACCAACTACTGGCAAGGGTTTAACCCCCCAGTACAAATACGATGAGGAGCTATAAGTCGTCACTGAAGACGCTTATTAGTCAAAAATTAAACGTGATTTAAAGATATTTCTTAAAAGACAGCTCAAAAAAAAGCCCGCTAGAGAGCGGGCTTTACCGATAAGCGTTGAATCACTCTGATGACCAGATCCACTGTAAACAGATCCACTCTGAACAGCTCGGCTTAGAGACTCTAATGCACCTTATTAGTATTGCGAACCTTCCAGGCCATCGAAATAATTTGGCTCCAGCGACGCTGGACACGCTTGGGGGTCCAGTTGAGCTGACGGGCAATCTCAGTGTCGGAGGGGGTAGCCCGGTCTGGGTCTTGCATCTGCGCCTGCTTGAGCAGCAGTAGCTGATGTTGCTCTTCATCCAGGGTTGCCACAAAGGCGTCCCACTGACGAGGGCTGAGCCCCAGATTTTTATCGAGATCGGCTCCGAGCCACTGATGGACCAGTTCCCAGTTATGAAACTGGGCAAATTTTTCGACGTGGTACTTAAACCGCTGCTGCAGGTAATCGCGCTGGCGGGGGGTCAGGCCCAAAACTTCGTCAATCTCACAGGCCGCCATGTCTTGCAGACGTAAGGTGAGGTAGTCGATGCAGGCATGTTGACCTTGGTCTTCGAGGTAATCAACCAGTTCATGGATAATGCGATCGCGCAGCACCGCCTCAGCCGGGTCGATCACATCCGCAACCATTTGCTCACGGATTTGCTGCAACGCCGGGGAGCGAGAATACCCTTCGGCGTCTTCGCCCTTGGGTGACTCCACCGCCATCTCGATATCCACACAGGTTTCAGCTGGTTGCTTTTTAGCAAAGGTCTGAGCCCTGAGGACAATCAGCTGCTGGTTATAGCAGCCGGGGAGCGAAATCCGACGCTTGGCATAGTGCTCGCTAAAGGCCATATACTCAGCTAACTCCAGGCGAGTTCGCGGGGTATAGTCCGCTTCTAGATGATTTTCGCGGCGAAATGCCTTGAGCACTTCGATGTAAAAGCCTTGAAGGAAATCTTCTAGCAAATTACAACGACCCTGGAAACCTAGCTGAGCTTGGGCAGGGGCAATATAGCGATAAGCAATTGCACTGAGCCGACTGTGTAACTCGACACGGCCCTGACGGGAGCCGAGACCATAATATTGGAGATATTTATTAACTCGGTTTTGGGCCAGGGATCGCTGCCATGCATTCACCTCACCGGAGGCTTGAATGCGATCGCTCTTTCGACAGATGCGGGTGACTTCGATCGCCAGGCGGGTAGCCACTGAGTGAACCGTTTTGAGGTTACCCGTGGCCCCCTCGGCTAAAAGTTCTGATAAGTGAGATATTAGTTCCTGATCGACCGGGCAAAGCGTTGTATCTTCTTTGACATCCATTGATGGATTGGGTGCCTCATTAGCAGATGTCTTTGCGGTCGCAGTGGGGTGTAAAACAACGTTAGAGTTAGCAGTCGTAGAATTAATCGATAAAACAGATTGAGCTTTCATGGTTCTCCTTAGTGATGCACGCTTACTTACAGATGAAGGAACTAGCAAATTAGGGTTTAGAGCCCTTTCGTGTTCAACAGCTTCACTTTAGAGAGTCTCAATCTGAAACATGGCTGGGGTTGTGTCAATATCCCAATCAACTGGCACATCCTCATTGGCACATAGTAGATCAACCGATGGGCAGATTGTCATAGATGGACCTGAAATACTACAAAATAGGGGAGATTGGGCAACTAAAGTTAAAGACAGCAGCAAACCGCTCCCAAAGCTTATGACTGTGACACTTGAGTGGACAGTCTATTTCCGCAGGAGAGATCATGGGGATTATCACCCGTTAGACGGTGATGAACGGGCAGCCAACTTTTAGTCAGTTGTTAGGAACACTTATTACCAAGTACTGCTCAAAACGCCCCTATCCGGGTAATTCAACGGATGGCTTGGTAAAGCTTATGTAGAGACCCCTATAATTTTGTAAACGATCAATAAAGCCATGGGGAAAATTGCATATCTAGATTGTCCCAGCGGCATCTCTGGCGATATGTGTCTCGGAGCCCTGTTGGATGCGGGGTTGCCGTTAGCAGCATTGGAGACTGGGTTGGCAAACCTGGGATTATCGACGGAATACACCCTGGCAATAGAGTCCGTGCAGCGCTGCGGTCAGGCTGCAACCCAGCTCACTGTGGAGCTGTTAACTAAAACCCACCCTCGACATCTGCCTGAGATCGAGCAGCTGATCCTGAAGGGGGCACTGCCCGAGCAGGTGACTCGCTGGAGTCTGGCTATTTTTCATCAGCTGGCAGAGGCAGAGGCCGCTGTCCACGGCATTCCGCCTGAGCAGGTGCATTTCCATGAGGTGGGGGCCACGGACGCCATTGTGGATATTGTGGGCACCTGTCTGGGGCTTAACTGGTTAGAGGTTGAGGCAGTTTACTGCTCCGCACTGCCCACCGGCGGGGGAACCGTCTGGGCAGCTCACGGTCAACTACCGGTGCCAGCTCCGGCGGTGCTCAAACTGATGACCCTCGCCCAGGTGCCGATCTATAGCAATGGCATTGAGAAAGAACTGGTGACCCCAACCGGGGCTGCGATCGCAACCACCCTGGCCCAGCAATTTGGCCCCCCACCCCCAATGCAGCTCCAGCAGGTCGGGCTCGGGGCTGGCGGTCGAGATCTCCCTATTCCCAATATTCTCAGACTGTGGCTGGGAAACACCTCGACCCACGACGGTCAAGTCGTCCCCATAGAAAATCCTGTAGGCCAATCCAGGGGGCATCAGCACCATCACAAGGATCATCACCACCACGGGACAGATCACCCTGATCCCATCGCCAGTGATCTGTCCCCCCTCACCCCCTCACCCCCTCACCCCTTCACCCCCTCACCCCCTCACCCCTTCACCCCCTCACCTCCCCACCCTTCGACCAGCCCAGAGCAAGCCTCCCTACCCCTCGAAACCCTCACCGAACTCCAAACCCAGCTAGACGACCTCAGCCCCCAAGCCATCGGCTATCTCTATGACCAACTTTTCGCAGCGGGGGCCGTGGATGTCTTTACCCAGGCCATCGGCATGAAGAAAAATCGCCCTGGCACTCTACTGACGGTCCTGTGCCCAGACCCGGTTGTTGCAGCTTGTGAAACGGTTTTGTTTGCCGAAACCACCACCCTGGGGGTGCGGCGTACCCAGCAGCAGCGACAAGTTTTGCACCGGGAGCTAGTTGCGATCGCAACCCCCCACGGGGATGTCCGCATTAAAATTGCTCGCCGCTCGCCCACCGGCCCCATTTTGAATCTCCAGCCCGAGTACGAAGACTGCGCCCAGCTAGCACGTGCCCAAGCGCTGCCCTGGAAACATATTCACCAGAGCGCCCTCAGCTGCGCTTACAGAAAGTTTTTACCCCAGCCAGAGCAGTAAAGGCATTGATTTTTAGGTGTTAGGCCGTTTCGGAGAACTTAACCTAGAACCTAAAACTTGGAACCCCCAAAAAACTCAAACCTAAAACCCCGTCTCCAAACCATCAATCGTTTCAAAATCCAAATCTTCGAGGTGATGATCGATATCAGCCAGTTCTTCAGCGATCACGGGCTCACTTTTTACACTGGTGAAAGCCTTGGGCGTCATTTGAGAAAAAACCCGATAGTCACTGGTCACAGAGGCATCCTCCTCTTCTTCATTCTCAATCCGCACCAGGTTATATTCAACGTCACCGCTGTAGATAGCAAACGTGACACTGTAAATCTCTAGGAAGTTAATGATCCACTGGCACTGATGGCGAGGAAACTGCTGGTAGTAATGAATCAAATCAGCAATGCGGGCCTCTAGATAAGGATGGGAGTTGCGCGAAATCAACACCAGCTTGAGCAATACGATGGCCAGGGTTAGCGGATTGCCTCGGGACAACAGCATCGTGAACAAGTCAGACGGCTTTTCCTTGTCTTCGGTCATGAGATAGTCAATCACCCGGTTGCTGGTGCGCAAAATCAAAGAATTATCCACTGGGCGATCGTCGTGGCGACTGTAGAGGGGCTCCAACCGCTCATAAAGATGGCTTTTTAAGGTTTTAACCACATCAGGCTCATCGACAGAATAAATCAGATAGCCCACCAGACTACGCTTATAGCTGCGATATGAAATTTGATCGGTCTGCTCCTGAAAAATATTAGCCAGGTTACGGTAACTAAACTGACCGCGTTTGGCCACAATGGCCTTGATCAAACGCAACGCCCCATCGCCTAGTGCCGTTGGGTTAGGGCGGTGACGCTCGGTCACAGGCTGATCTTGGGAGTAGGCCGTATACAAAGCTAAATCAAATTTGAACTTATCTTTGAGTCGGCGCGACATGGCTCTGGCTGCTTCACGCTGCTCGTAAGGGTTAGCCGTGTCAATATACTGAGGCACCAGCAGATATGAAGTGTACCGAAGCGGCCAGTTGAGATCGTCCGCTGCTTTTTGAGAGGCAAACCGGCTGGCCACAAACAGCTCAAGATCTTTAAAGTCTCGGCTCTCAGCAAAGCTAATCAGCCATTGCCGCAGACGCTTAAGGGTCGGCGACACTGTGGGCTTGCGAATGGTCGAATCTGAGAAAAGCTGGACTAAATCTTGAATGGGCTGGTGCTCACGGGCGACTTCCCAGTTATTGATCAGAATGTAGCAAGAGCGCTTAAGGGTGTTTTGAAACTCCTTCTCATTATTTGAAAAGACAATCGCGTAGAGAGCAGGGACCGTTTCAGAACTGACCGTTTCACTGTGGTGAAAATAGAGGTTCTTAAACTCTTCTAAGACATCATCCGGGGGCCACCGTTTGACAATCTCCAACAGGTAGTTGTAAATCGTCTGCTGGGCAGAATGCACATCTTGCTTAGCACGCCCATAGCGACGCCTATTAGCGGGGCCTGGACTAAAATTTTCAGAAACTCTATCAACAACCATTGCAGCTGTGAAAAGGATAGTGGATAAACAGGATCACCTAAATCACTAGACGCGCTAAGGCACAAACGAGTGCCAGGCACTTAAACACTGGCCAAATCCAGACCCGCAGTTTGCCCTGCGGCAAAAACTTAAGGCTTCAAGCTGGATGTGGTTTAGCTGTCTAGATCAATCAGACGGCTCCGTATGTCTAAAATTATCCCGCCTGTGCAGAGAAACATGGGTGATCTAGCTCAAGCAAAATGGATATCTTCAGCACACAAGGCTGGGTCTGACAACGCCCTATTACAAGCCTGTGGGTCTGCTTGGGGTAACCCAATTGACCCCCTGAGCAGCACCACAGCTAGAACCGATAACACGGCGTATTATTTCTTCACCATACTATCCGCAAGTTTACGGTGACACAAATGTTTGTGCCAATGGTAATATGCGGCACATTTTAGGCCGCTGCCATCGCAGCTACCGGATCAAGCACACCAAATCAAATAAACTTACGATGGGGGCGGAGGGACTTGAACCCTCACGACCGACAAAGGTCAACGGATTTTCATCCTCCCGCAGCTTTCGCTGCTGCCAGTTTGGGTAAATCCCAGCCTGGCTTTGAGAATTGGACCCTCCCTTTACCCTCGACTTTACGTTAGGGTAGCTCCCGTCGGGCCTCTGCACCTTCCCTTGAATAAGGATGAAGTTTGAAGGATGAAGGATGAGTTTAAATTCCGCCTTCCACCTTCATACTTTCGCCTTTCAAAGGGCTTGGCTCAGGATTGCCATATCAGATCTAGGACTTTTTGCCAAGATCAGACTTAGGTTTCCCTGAGTTTGAGAGCTTCCACTTAGCAGATTTCTCCACTAAGGCTCAGTTTTCTAAGTCCGCAGCGTCTACCATTCCGCCACGCCCCCAATGGACAAACAAACTAATGAGCCGTCTGGGCTCACCAACCGCCGTCAACTGTTTATTAATTCCATCACCAAGTGGTGTTCTATGCAACTGTGGTTCAGAAATTCTTCGCGTCGAACGCTATCATAGAGCGCAGGGCGTTTTGACTGGAGTCGCTAAGAACCTGCCATGAATTTTATTGATCCGTCTTCGCTAGATTTGGATACACTGCTAACCCTGGGTGTCTATGTGGGGCTAGCGGGGCTTTATCTAGTCGTAGTGCCAGCCGTATTGCTGTTTTACCTCAAGCAACGCTGGTACGTGGCAGGCTCGTTAGAGCGGCTGTTTATTTATGGACTGGTGTTTGTCTTTTTTCCAGGGATGTTGGTGCTGTCGCCGCTGCTCAACTTTCGCCCCCAGCGTCGAGAAGTTTAGGGCCAACCCTCGCCATAGCAGGATTTTATGCGACGGATTGATGTAATTGGCATTGGCATCGGTGTCTTTGCGGCAGGCGGTTTGCTGTACGGGGTGCTTTCGCTGACGCCGCTCGATGCGACCTCAGCTGGGATCTGGAGCCAGGTCATTTTTGTAGGGGGCTTACTGGGTTGGGTCGCCACCTATCTCACCCGTGTGCTGACCAAGTCAATGACCTACGACCAACAGCTAAAAGATTACGAAGATGCGGTCCTCGAGCAGCGCCTGGCCGAGATGTCTCCTGAGGAACTGGCACAGCTGCAGGCTGAGATAGAGGCAGAGAAGGCAGCTGAACAAGCGACTGAAGCTTCGCCATAATCCTTTAAGGTAAGTAGGTTGTGGAAGGGATGGAGACCCCTATGAAATCAGTTTCTGAGCAGTTTCAGCAGCTTCGCGATCGCAACCAGTGCGCCCTGATTCCTTTTGTGACGGCTGGCGACCCAGATTTAGCCACGACCGCGGAGGCCCTGCGCATGCTCGATCGCCAGGGGGCTGATCTCATTGAGCTAGGGGTACCTTACTCGGATCCCCTGGCCGATGGACCGGTGATTCAAGCCGCAGCAACCCGCGCCCTGCAGCGAGGCGTTCAACTCGATGATGTGTTGAGCCTGGTTAAGCAGGTCAGCCCCGATCTCTCCGCTCCGATTATTTTATTTACCTATTACAACCCCATTCTCAATCGGGGAATTGAATCTTTTCTAAACGATATTTACGAAGCGGGAGCCCGGGGACTGGTGGTGCCAGATCTGCCCCTCGAAGAGATGGCCCCCCTCCTCAAAGCCGCCGAAAAAGCTGGGATTGAGGTAATTTTGCTGGTCGCACCCACCTCTCCTCAGGCGCGAATACAAGTCATTGCCAAGCAGTCCCAGGGCTTTATCTATTTGGTCAGTGTGACCGGGGTAACCGGCATGCGGACTAATTTGCAAAGTCGAGTAAACACCCTGATATCAGATCTCAAATCCGTGACAGACAAACCCATTGGGGTCGGCTTTGGGGTATCTGAGCCAGCCCAAGCCAAGCAGCTCATGGGGTGGGGGGCAGATGCCGTGATTGTGGGCAGTGCCCTTGTAAAGCGTTTGGCGGAGCCAGATGGGGTCACTGCGGTGGGCGACTTTTGTGCACAGTTGAAACAGGCGCTGGCATAAGCTCCCCTCTGATGACTTGAGTCTCAGTCCAGGGTAAATAACAGGACTGGCAGCAAGCAGACTTTAAAGCGTCTGTAAACACCCGTTAAAGTCATGAATACCCTTAAAAAAGTTGATAAGTGCCATCAAATATGGGGACCAAGCCAATTTTAAAGATCCCCTTAAGTTGAGAGCCGCCAACAAAAAACTTAGCACTCAGGAAGTTTCTTATTTCTTAACAAACGAAATATTCTAGGTAACCGGGCAATCGGGTTTCCCTACAGAGGACAGATAAAGCCCTGGTAGTTAAAGGCTATCTGCACATCTTTAGATACGGACAGCTCGGCAACCGAGGTAATCGCGTGCCCCAAAGATTCCCTTGCGGGGTCTCTCTACGATTGATTTCTGGGTGAGCACGGTGTAATAATCGTTTTCCAGAATCCGTAAACATACAGGGGTGGTTTCCTCCATATCTCTAGCACCACCTTTGCTGATGTCAGTAGCTTTAACTGGGTTGTTGGAGGTTTAGGCTTCTCTCAACACAGAGATTCTCTTGGCAATTTTACTCTGACCAGAGTGATTAAATGATGAAGCGGATCTCTCAGCTGGAACTGTTTTATGTTTGCTGTGTCTCTTAGCACATAGGTCGCCAGCGACTGATTCGCTGGCGTGTAAGTCACGGGTTGACCCGATAAGAAGGTTCATGAAAATTCTCTGGAACCCCATTCACGCTTTTGTTCGACTCAATCATTGGGTTAGGCTGAGCAGTCTCTTTTGCATCGGCATCTTTTTGAGTCTGTTGCTGAGCTATCAGCTGGGGCCGATGCAGCCCTTGATGGCGCAAACGGTGACTGTTCCCAATGATGCGTCGGTAGAGTATGACGTGGGTAGCGGCGGTGCCGGGCCACCCACTCGCTTTACAGGGGTCACCTCTAACACGGTGGAGTATCAGACCAGCTCCGGTGTTGTCTTGGGGGTCGCCAGCCTGCGGATTACAAAGACCGCTGACAAAGCGGCGGCAGAGCCTGGGGACGTTGTGATCTATCGATTGCTAGTGAGCAATGACAGCGGGGTAGCCGCAGCCCCGCTCACGGTAACAGACCTTTTACCCTTGGGGATTCAATACATCGAAGACTCCGCTCAATCCGCGCCCATCGCGTTCACCTCAGTGGTCTCCAATGGACCTAACCTGACCTTTGAGTTTGACTCGCTACCCGCGGGTGAGTCTCTAGAAATCATCTACGCAGCCATACTGACACCGGACTCAATTCGGGGCTCAGGACGAAATGTGGCCCAGGCCATATCGCCAGGGTTGCCCACGGTGGATACCGCTTTTCAGCTAACGATTCGCCCCGGTATTTTGGCCGATTGTGGCACCATCATTGGTCGGGTATTTGTCGATAAAAATTTTGACGGCGAGCAGCAATCAGGGGAGTCAGGGGTCCCCAATGCGGTGCTTTATTTGGATGACGGTAATCGCATCATCACTGACCCAGATGGGTTGTTCTCGATTGCCAATGTGGTGGCGGGCAACCGGGTGGGTGCGCTGGATCTGAGTAGCCTACCGGGCTATACCCTCGCGCCTAATCTCTACCGTTTGTCAGAAAATAGCCAATCGCGGCTGGTGCGTTTGGAGCCAGGGGGGCTTGCCCGCATGAATTTCGCAGTCACACCAACGTTTGGGGAGGGGGAGAATTAGTATGCGCCTATTCTCGAACACATCTCTACTGCTTTTGGGCTCCCTGCTAGGGGCAATGACCTTGGTTCAGGCCGCAGATGCTGCGGTCCAGTCAGGGAACGACTCAGATACCCCCCTTGAGGATATTGGACTCGAAGGGATTGGGCTAGATAAGACCTGGCGGGATGACATCTGGGTAGGTCAGATCGATCCGATTGATCTCGAATTGCCCGCTGCGGTGGATGGTCTGATCGAAGCAGATGAGCAAACCCCTGTACTGCAGTCCGATCCGGGTACTAGCGACGGGGTTGTTGATGAGACGGTCATTCGCGATGTGCCCAGTGTCTTGCCACCGCCGCGGGAGGGGGCCATTGGGGAGGATCTGGTGTTGACCCTTGCGCCCCTGGTTGCCCCAACCGTGGCGGCAGACAATCGCTCGACACTGACGCTGGTGGGTGCGATCGCAAACAGCGATGGTAGCCCAATCGATCAAGATGTGGTGGTCACCCTCACCAGCAGTGCCGGAGAGTTTATCGGCGCTGACTACGATATTGACGAGGGCGGCTTTCAGGTGTTTGCCCGCCAGGGGCAGTTTGAGGTCGAGCTTAAGTCAGCACTGGAGGCACAGCGCGTTGTTGTGCGGGCCAGCGCCGACCCCCGAGAAGCGTTGGGTTTGGTCCATGATCAGGCCACAGCTCAGCTGCCAACAGCAGCTCTCGAGGCCTATACCCAAGTGAGTTTTATTACCCCGCTACGCCCCTCGCTGGTGACCGGGGTGATTGACTTTCGCATCGGGCCTGCCAGCACCAACCTGTGGGGCAGCTACCGAGAGTTTCTAGATCCCGATTTGATCGATGAGACTGAGTTTGACCTCGACGCGGCGCTTTTTGCCACCGGGGCGATTGGCGATTGGTTGTTGACCGCAGCTTACAACAGTGAGCGCGCCCTGAATGAACGCTGCGATGGCAATCGCCTCTACCGTGATGTGCAGGCCTGTGAGCAGGCGTATCCGGTCTACGGGGACAGCTCTACCACTGATTTTCTGACCCCGTCGATTGATAGTTTCTTCGTTCGATTTGAGCGAGATTCGCTGGTTCCCGACGCCGACCCCGACTACTTTATGTGGGGGGACTACGACACCGATGAGTTTGCCCAATTTTCCCAAGAGTTTTCAGCGGTAACCCGCCAACTCCATGGCTTTAAGGGCAACTACACCCTGGGGGACGGTTTACAGCTAACCGCTTTCTACGCGGACAACGTGCGGCCCTTTCAACGAGACACAATTGCCCCAGATGGCACCAGCGGTTTTTACTTTTTGTCTCGTCGGTTGGTGCTCCCCGGCAGTGAAGACATCTTTATTGAGGTCGAAGAGCTCAATCGACCGGGAACGGTGGTTGAGCGGGTGCGCCTGACGCGGGGCGTAGACTACGAAATCGACTACGATCGCGGTTCGCTGCTGTTTAATCAGCCGGTGTCGCAGGTGGATGCCAACCCCTTTGGGCCAGCGTTGGTGCGCCGCATTGTCGCCACCTACCAAGTGGACGGTGACGATGACGGCGGTAACATCTTTGCGGGCCGAGCCCAGTACAATTTCTCCTACGATTTGGACGCCCCTAGCTGGATTGGGGCCACCGTCTTGTTTGAAGATCAAGGAGCCCAGGATTTTAATCTACTGGGGGTAGATGCCCTGGTCTCCCTGGGAGACTCTGCCCAAATTATTGCGGAGGCGGCGTTCTCTTCTTTAGATAATGGCTTTGGTGATAGCGATGGCAGTGCCTATCGGGTAGAGGCCACCGGCTTGATCACCCCAGATATTGCCGGGACGGCCTATTTTCGCACCGCCGAAAGCGGCTTTAGAAATGATGCCACCAATAGTTTTAGACCGGGACAGACCCGCTGGGGTGGGCAGCTCTCGGCCAACATAAGCGACACGACCCAACTACAGTTGCAGGTTGATCAAGAGACCAACCGGGGCGACACCAGCGATGTGATTACCGATCCAGAGATCCTCTTCAACCCTGGCTTAGGAGAGATTGATGGACCTAGCGTAGACAATACGCTGACCACGGTCCGGGCAGGGGTGCAGCAGCAGTTGGGAATCATCACCACCAACTTTGACTGGGTCTATCGCAACCGTCGCGATCGCATCGACGACGACACCATCAACTCTAACCAACTGGTCGCCGGGCTAACCTGGCCCCTGGCCGACAACCTCACCTTTCGAGCCGAGACCGACATTACCCTCAGCGGAGACGAAGATCCGGTTTATCCGGGGCAGACCGTCTTTGGGATTGACTGGGATGTGATGCCAGAGCTGCTGACGCTGCGGCTAGCCCAGCGATTTTTCCACAGTGACGAAGTTGCCCCCGACGCGCTGACCACCCTGGACGCCCTGCTCAACTACGACATCGCCGACAATACTAACCTGACCGGGCGGTATTCGGTCTTGGGCGGCTTTAACGGCATGACCGGTCAGGGGGCACTGGGGCTCAACCACCGCTGGGTGGTGGCACCGGGGCTCCATGTTGACCTAGGGGTTGAGCGTGTGTTTGGCGATAGCATCTCGCTGCTGAGCTCAGGCGAACAGTTTTTGCAACCCTTTGCCGTGGGGCAGACCTCGTCTTCTTTGGGTCTAGTCGATGGCACCACCTATACGGTAGGAGCTGAATATACCGACAACCCCAACTTTCAGGCCAGTGCCCGGTTTGAGCACCGCGACTCGGACGATGGCAGTAACACCGTTTTGACTGCCACCGCCGCCGGGAAACTCTCCCCGGCGCTGACCACTCTGGCCCGGTTTGAATATGGCAACTACTCCAACCAGCTGATTACTGGGCGACTGGCGAATACCTCCAGCCTGCGGGTGGGGATGGCCTACCGTAACCCCTACAGCGATAAGTTTAATGCGCTGTTGAGCTATGAGTATGCCGTTAACCCTTCCAGTACGCCCAACTCTATTTTGTTGGATGCCGGATCCAACTCTATTCAAGAACACACCCTGGCCCTGGAGGGGATCTATGCCCCCAGCTGGCAGTGGGAGTTTTATGGCAAATACGCGCTGCGTTCGACCAACGCCGATCTAGACTCCCTGGGGCTAGATACCTCCACCACTATTCACCTGGCTCAGCTGCGGGCCGCCTATCGGTTTGCCTATCGCTGGGATGTGGTGGGCGAGGTGCGCTATATCACGCAGCCGTCGGTCAACTATGATGAGTGGGGTTTGGCCCTGGAAGCCGGGTATTACTTGACACCGGATCTGCGGTTGGGCGTGGGTTACAGCTTTGGCAGCGCCGACGATCGCTCGTTCCAGGGGGGAGATTTTCGCGCCGACAGTGGCCCCTATTTAGGGGTCACCTACAAAGTCAACGAGCTGTTTAATCAGTTTGGTCGCCAAGACATCTCTCCCCCCCAGCAAGAAGAGTCTTTGGTCGAAGCCAGTGCGCCTCCACCGCCAGAAGAAACCGCCGCCGAGCCCGCAACAGAGGCAGGCACGACGTCTCCGACAGGGCCGCAGTCCTTCTTTAGTGGAGTTGAGCATAGCGATGACGAAGAGATCGAGAATGAAGAGATTGGGCGTGAAGAAATCGGGGTTGACGATATCGGGGTGGAGGAGTGAGTGCAGCAATGAACCAGTCGCTTAAGGTTAAATCAGTCACTGCGGTCACCTTGGCCGGGAGTTTGTCTTTATCCATGGCTTTAGCCACCGCATCGGCTGGGCAAGCTCAAGAATCGTTAATTCCAACCCCGTATCGGGCGGTGGTCAACAACAACGGAGATGGCCCAATTTTGCCGGATGCGGCCTTAACGCTGCGGGAGGCAGTGGAGATTGTCAACGGCACCCTGCCGTTAGAGGCTCTGAGCCCCGCAGAGAGAGCCCTGGTGACGCCCACAGATACTGCTCAGATCGACTTTAACCTGGTTGGAGGTTCTGACATTCGACTCACCAGCCTACTGCCCCCCCTGACGGTGCCAGGGTTGGTGATTGATGGCACCACCCAGCCTGGGTATGGGGAAATGTCAGACGCCCCAATGATTGCCCCAGTTCCCATCCCCGAGGTGTCTGTTAGCCCGGCGGAGGGCGCGGAAGTGCTGCGAGGCTTAACAGTGGCGGCAAACGATATCACCATTCGCGGGCTGAGCTTACACGGGTTTTCATCGCAGCATCGAGCCACTCAGACCACGCCACCAGCGGATATTTTTATCACCCATTTGCCCCCGCCAGTGGATGCAGGCCCAGGGGCACCGGGTTGGCGCGACCTGCGATTTGAGGATGTCGAAGCGGCTCCCCAGGGCGTGGTGATCGAAGACAACTGGCTGGGGGTGCCCCCCACTGGCGTGATGCCTGACCTGGCGGAGATGTCGGCCTTTGGGGTGTCGGTGTTTAACGGCGTCGATACGGTGATTCGCCGCAACCGCATTGAGTTTCACGAGGGCAGCGGCATCATCACCGGAGCCCGCGCCCAGGGGATGCAGGTGAGCGAAAATACCTTGATCGCCAACGGACTCTCGGGGATGCCCGACGGCATTCGCTTGGATGGCGATATTGACGGGGCCGAAATCTTTGGCAACCTGGTCTGCGCCAGCGACGGCAGCGGCATTTTTATGTTTAAGCCGGACGGCACCGCCCGCATTTATGACAACAATATTCGCTTTAACGGGCGGCGATTGCGGCGAGCGGCGATTTACTTAATGGGCAACGGTCACGAGGTTAGCGATAACTTTGTGGGCTATCAGCCGGGGCCGGGGGTTGCGATCGCAGCCTACCCCCGCAGCCGCCAAAACCAGATCTTGAATAACCAATTTGCCGCCCTCGACGGACTGAGCGTAGATTTAGGCTACAACGACAATTCAGGAGCCGCCGATTTTCAGCGCACCGACGGTCCAAACCCACCGCGAAATTCCCACAATCGCCGCAAAGATACGGCCAACGCCGCTATCAACGCACCCGAGTTTGAAGCCTATAGCTTTCCACTCTCAGGAACAGAAGCCGTTCTAACTGGCACCGCCGATCCAGGCTCTGAAGTCACCCTTTACACCGTGGTTGATCAGCAGGGGGCCTACGGCGCGCTCGACGAGGCCATTATGACAGTCCCTGTGGATGAGGACGGTGTCTTTAGCGCCACGGTGGAGCTACCGATGGGGACACCTGTGAGTGCGATCGCCACCGACCCCAGGTACGGCACCTCTGAGCCGTCGGCGGTGACGTCGGTAGGTGAGACGGTGCCGACCTCTCCAATGCCCTACACAGCCACCTGCGAAATCGCCCAAGATCCCCCACCCGAACCCCCACCCGAAGAGCCACCCGAGCCGCTTCAACTGCGGGTACCGCGACAGATCCACTTTGCCCTTGACCAGTCTTTCATCAGTCCCGAGAGTGGCGACATTCTCGAACAGGTGGCAGCGGTCCTGCAAGAATACCCGTTTATCGTCATTGAGCTGGAAGGGCATACAGATCCTCGAGCCAGTGATGCCTACAACCAGGCCCTGGGTGAACGTCGAGCTCGCTCAGCCCGTGATTATCTATTGCAGCAGGGCATTGCCGCTGAGCGGATGCGGATTCGCTCCTTTGGCGAGACTCAGCGGGCCACAACCGGCTCTGATCGGGTCGACTACGCCCGCGACCGTCGGGTTGAAATTATCTTTGAGGACACCCGTGGGCTAGACATCATCTATGAAAACCCAGAATCTGACCTGCAGATAGAGCCTTAATGCTTGCCCAGATTTGCGCCTCCAGATTTGCGCCTCCAGATTTAATCCCTCAGATTTAATCCCTATGTGCCGCCGTCATCGTGTTAGGAACTAAGCAATGAAGCGTTTGCTTAAAAAGACATTCCGAGAATATTTCTCCGCCCCGCTCTATCAGCCCCGAGTAAGACAGCGGGCGGGCTTATCTCGCCAGTTGTTACTCGGTGCCTCTGCGGTCACAGCGGCGACCTTAGGTCTGTTTGGCGACCCTAGGGCCGCCCACGCCTTCTTTGTATATGAAGTCGATTTGTCAACCTATACCCCCAATAGCTTAAACGAAACCATTGCGTTTCCAGGGACTTCAGCAGGGGTACGGTTTCAGTGGACAGGGGCCACCGATACTTTCAGCGTGCTAGAGTCCGTCGCAATTCAGGACGCAAACGATCCCCTGACGCTGAGCGGCGGGTTCGGCCTGGGCAGCCCCCTCAACATTCAGGTTGATCCAACCGCTCCGAATGAAGACGTCACGCTCACGGTCGACTTTCTCAACGGGGGCGTTCAGGTGCCCGTAGAAAGACTCCGCCTGGTGGTGATTGATATTGACCGAGACAATACCAATGCGTGGCAAGACCAGCTCACCGTGGGCGGCGATGCCCCCGCCCCACAAATCACCCCCGCCACCCAGCCCTCCCCTCCCCTCGGCATTTCTCCCGAGGCCAGCCCGACCCTCCCCCTTGGGGTTGACGATGTGGCCCGGGGGGGGCCAGGCTTAGCCAATCCCAATGATTTCACAGTAGATATTGCCGGCAACAACCTGATTGGGGTCTATGCCCCTCCTGGGCCGCAAACCCTACCAGACGGCACAAACGTCAATATCTTGGGGACTGCGACAGAACAAAACCCCAACACAGGCAGCGCGATACGAGGGGGGAACGAAGTAGATGTGGCCCTTGAGGGCAGCAATCAAAGCCCTGAAGGGACGGTTACACTGGACTATGCGGCCAACGCAGGACAGCCTGTCAACAGCGGCGGGTTTACCTTTGGTAATGGCCCAGTTTCCCTGACTACGGCGACTAATCCCCCCGGGGTCGGCGGCTTTTTAAGCTTTGCAGGGGATAATGGTGGCCCCGCTATTCACGGTATCGGACTCTATACCATCGTCTTTACGCCGGGCGTACTTGGTACCGGCAAAAGTGTCAGTGCGCCAACACCTGGACCTAACGGCACCGTCAATGTCACCTACCAGGTCCGAGTACAAAACTCTGGAGAGGTCACCACCCTAACAAGTGTACAAGTGAATGACGACCTCGCAGCAACGTTTGGCGATCCTAACGGTTTTACGGTCACTGCGGTGCGACCCGCCGGGGGGGTGAACCTGGCGGTCAATCCTGACTTTAGCGGTGTCGCTCCGCAAGATACTCTCTTAGTCGGCAACGGTATCCTGGCCCCAGGCGAGTTTACCTTGATTGAGTACGACGTCAATATTGATCCGGCAATTGTGGGCACTGGGCCCTTTAATAACACGGCCATTTCTACAGCCCAAACCCCGATTGGATTGCCGGTTACCGATCGATCAACCAACGACACGGATCCCCCACCCGACGGCCCCAACCCTGACCCTAACAACGACGGCGACCCGTTAGAAGACACCCCGACCCCCGTAGACTTAATTGACGTGCCTGTGATTCAACCGGCCATTGGGGTGGTTGAGCGGGTACTGTCCTCAACGCCGACCCCCGATGGGGCGTTTGGCCCTGACACGGTGCGGGTGGTTTACGAAATCGCAGTCAGTAACATTGGCCCCGAAGCCCTCGACAATGTGCAGCTGACTAACAGCCTGGAACAAACCTTTGGTGACGGCAGTTTCTCTGTTGTAGGGTCGCCCACGCTAGAGAGCGGAGCCCCCGCACTAAATAACTTTGATCCGAACTACACTGGCGACGATCAGGAGGTGCTTGGGCTATTGGGGCCTGGGGTCACGCTCCAACCTGGAGAATCAGGGACGATTCAAATTGTGGTAGACGTCAATCGCAATAGCCCCACATTACCGCCCAGCGACACCAACACTTTTACAAACCAAACCCTGGCTACAGGGACGGGAACCGGCTCTAACATTGAGGTCTCTGATCTCTCCGATGACTTTAACTCGATTGATCCGCTGCCCCCCGATCTGGTCTCTGGCATTGACCCCGACGGGGATGGGAATGCAGGTGGGCCAGACCCCAACAACCCTGAGAATACCCCCACACCGGTGACCCTGGTGGACCCGACCACCCCGCAGATCGGGGTCTCTCAGCAGGTTATTTCCTCAGATCTGAACCCGACTGGGCCGTTTGGCGCTGATACGGTGCAGGTTGTTTATGAAATTGTAGTTGAGAACATTGGCCCCGAAGACCTCAATGACGTCAGGCTCACGAACAGTATCGAAGATACCTTTGGGGATGGTAGCTACGAGCTGGTGGGCCTCCCTCAGTTTATCGACGGCAACCCTAACCTAGATACAGTAAACCCACAGTATGATGGCGACAACCAGGGGAGCTTAGAGCTGCTTGACCTGACTCAGCCTGGGCGCACTCTGCCGGTGGGCGATTCAAGTACCTTCCGCATTACAGTCAATGTTGATACGGCCAGTGGCACGTTGCCCAATCCGCTGCCGGGGCCGTTTCTCAACCAGACCACAGCCATCGGCATTGGCTCACAGTCAGGGCTTGAAACCACTGATCTATCGAACGATGTCAACTCAGTGCCAGCCGGGCAAGATCCGATTGACCCTAACAATAACGGTATAGCCAATGAAGACGGCGAGAACATTGTGACCCCCGTCTCTCTGGGGGCCAATATCCAAGTAACCAAGCGGATCACCCAGGTGCTGCGCAATGGTCAACCGTTATTTGTCCCTCAGATTAACCAATTTAACGATCAAGAGGACGACGACAGCGATAATCTGTTGCAAACGCTCTCTGGCAATGTGCTACCACCAGGGTTGTTTAACGTCCCGTCGATTTTGCAGTCTGGCGACACCATAGAGTACACCGTTTACTTCTTTAATGCGGGCTCAACCCCCGTTCAAAATCTTGAGCTATGCGATGTGATCAGGGTGCCTAGTGTGTTGCAACCAGACAGCCTGGAGTTAGCCCTCCCCAGCACGACTCCGCCCACCGACAATAGCTTTGCAGCGAGTTCACTGATTGAGGCGCGGGCTCCCTTAGCGCCCCTAGAGCCTTCCTGTGAAGATGTGACCGGGACCGGTAATTTTCCACCGGGGCCAGATGATAGCGTAATTCCTGGGGCTGGGGGTGGCGTGGTCGTTGGGGCCACCGATGGGAATGCAACCTCTGGGTTAGACTTAGGCGCGAGTGAAATCGGGGCGTTTCGCTTTCAGGTCATTATTCCTTAGGTTAGATTTAAGATTAGACCCTAGTCGAAGTAACCCACCCACGTAGAGGGCGGACTGTGGCCCAAGGGCGATACCTCATAGATGAAACAGGCGCTGATCTGCGGCTACTATGGCCACTACAACCTGGGGGATGAAGCGATGCTGGCAGGGATGCTGCATCAGCTCAACCAGTGGCGACCTGATGTGAGCCCAAAGGTCTCTTCTAACTATCCGGCGGATACGGCCCAACGACACGGGGTGGCGACACTCGATCAGGCCCCTACCTATCGGCGTCGAGCGCTTTGGCGACAACGGTTTGAAACAGTTTGGGCCATGGCCCAAACTAATTATTTTGTCTTGGGCGGCGGCGATTTGCTGCGGGATGGCCCCGAGCAATCGGTGGCGGATGTCTGGCTTACCTCGCTGCAACAGGCCATCCGGCTTCGCTGTCGCTCGCTGGTGTGGGGGGTCAGCGTGGGAGAAATTTGGCGACCTGAGACCGAACAACGCATTCGACAGGTTTTGAATCAGACTGAGCTGATCAGCGTGCGGGATGCCGCCTCTGCGGAAGCACTGCGATCGCTAGGGGTGACCCGTCCCATTTATGTCGGCCCTGACCTGGCTTTACTAAGACCCATATCTGGGCCCGTGTCTGGGGTAACCCTGCCGGTTTCAGCAAGGCCGTTAACCCCTAAGTCACGACCGCAGATTGGGGTGTCGTGGCGTGCGATCGCAAATCGCCACAGCCCAAACGCCGCCCCAGAGACCTTTGAGCGACTACAGCAATCCATGGCCGCGCTGTTAGATTGGCTGGTCGACACCTACGA